>NZ_QXIJ01000004.1:0-346979 GCF_003665925.1 Halobellus sp. Atlit-38R | reverse complement strand
CTCGTCAAGCGTGTTGACGAGGAAGTTAAGGAGCTGGTCCTCGTGGATTTCACCGTCTGCTTGCTGGGTATTGGACACACCGTCAGCAAGCAGACGTCTCAACTAACCGGCTTTGTGAAGTACTGAGTCTCTTCGATGATTTCGATGCAGTATTATGGATAATATGGGACTCGCTTCAGTGCGCCGAAAGTGTTGAATTATCCCTTCGTCCACACCCCTCGTTTCGTCTGTTCTACGCACTCAGGGTACACCGTCTGGCATTAAGTAAGCCAATCTTCGAGCGCACTCATAGACACCCCTCATTTCGTCTGTTCTTTTCGCCGGGAATTCTGTACTGCCATCAAGGTAGCCGATTTTTCAGCACACTTGCAGGCACCCCTCATTTCGTCTGTTTGTTGCATCTGGATCGTCTCTGTCTTTGACCGTATAACGCCCCTTCTTGCGCAACAGATAAAACAAAAGAAACAGGCGAAACAAAATAAATATATGTGGCTTGTACATCTGCCGTAGTATGACTAAAGACCTCTTCCGTGATATGACGGAGACGCTTTTTGAGGACAAATCGATTCTTTCGGAGGAGTACCGTCCTGACGTCATCGTTGAACGAGAAGAGGAGATAGATGCGTACCGGACTGCGCTAAAAGATATACTGTTCGGCCGAAATCCCTCCAACGTATTCGTGTACGGTAAAACAGGCGTTGGTAAAACTGCAGTCACAGAATATGTGCTGACTGCTCTCTCGGAAGAGGTCAAACGACGACCAGAGGCCGATGATCTCCACGTTATCTTCCATAATTGTAACGATGATACGGTCTATCGGACCGTGCGATCACTCATTCACGGAATCCGCGGTCCAGAAGGCGATTCGTTCCCTGAAACGGGGCTTTCGACATCACACGCGCTTGAGACGCTCTATGAGGAGATGAACAGACAAGGCGGTACATTTCTATTCGTCCTTGACGAAATCGATCACCTCTCCGACCCGGACTCGCTGTTATATGAACTCCCAAGAGCACGGGCAAATGGACATTTAGAAACTGCTCGCGTCGGCGTTGTGGGGATCAGCAACAACTACACATTTCGGTCTTCGCTCAGTCCGAAAGTCAAAGATACCCTGATGGAGAAAGAAATCGGCTTTTCACCATACGACGCCAATGAACTCCGATCGATTCTCACGAACCGCGCAGAGAAAGCTATCATCGAGGATGCCTATGAAGAATCTGCGATCGCACGCTGTGCCGCGACAGCAGCAAAAGATACAGGAAGTGCTCGGCAAGCTATCGATCTCCTTCGTGAAGGTGGTGACGTCGCCGAGGAGAACGGTGCGGAGACAATTACTGACGAACACATCGAGATTGCGACCGAACGCGTTCGGCGCGGTCGTGTCCGTGATAAACTCCGTGATCAGACGATTCACGGGCAACTGATTTTGGAGGCCATCGCACACCTCGAAACGAACGGTCAGACTCGGGTCCGGTCAAAGGAGATCCAAGATGTTTACGAACGCGCCGCTGTCGGGTGGAATCACGAACCCTTGACGACTCTGAAAAGCCTGCAGAATCACCTCGGAGATTTAACGATGCTTGGATTTCTTGACCGGACAGAACAGAACAACGGTCGTGCCGGTGGCGCTCACTATCAATATGAGCTCACACTGGATCCGGAAATTGTCCTTGAAACGCGCGAATCGATCGAGACGACACCACCCTAACCAATTATAGAACAGACGAAACGAGGGGTGTGACCCAGCTCGCTGAACGCCGACCACATTGGTAGAGTAGAACAGACGAAACGAGGGGTGTGTCGCACGCAACTCTCCAGAACGAGTACGCAACGAGCTGTATCCACAGTAGCTGCGTGGTTTTGGCGCAGAAGACACGAAATGAACCCTGGCACAAGAACTACGCGCCTCGTTTCCGGAATCACTTTCACCCCTGCACGACCCACTCCGCACGATGGATTACGACGACGTCTGCGTCCTCGTGCCCACCTACAACGAGGCCGAGACGATCGGCCAGGTAGTTGAGGATTTCCGAGACGCGGGCTTCGACGACGTGCTCGTCGTCGACGGCGGCTCCGGCGACGACACCGACGAGATCGCCGAGGCGCACGGCGCGCGCGTCGTCTACCAGTCGGGCTCGGGCAAAGGACAGGCCGTTCGCGAGGGCGTCGAGAAGTACGTCGACCGCGAGTACGTGCTGATGCTCGACGGCGACGCGACCTACCGCGTTGAGGACGCCGACGCAATGCTCCGGCCACTCCTCGAGGGTGACGCCGAGCACGTCATCGGGGACCGCTTCGCGGATATGCGCGAGGGCGCGATGACGCGCTTCAATCAGATCGGCAATCGGATCATCAACCGCGGCTTCGCGACCGTCCACGGCGAGGACTTTCAGGACATCCTCTCGGGCTATCGCGCGTTCACGCGCGAATCGTTCCTGAAGATGACGCTCACCTCCGACGGCTTCGGCATCGAGACCGAGATGGCCGTCGAGTGCGCCAAGCGGAAGATCCCGACGACGGTCGTTCCGATCACGTACCTCCCGCGGCCCTCCGGGTCGGATACGAACCTCCGGCCCGTCCGCGACGGCGGGATCATCTTTCTGGAGCTCTACCGCCGCGCGAAGACCAACAATCCGCTCTTTTACTTTGGGAGTCTTGGCGTCATCTCCAGCCTCACTGGCTTCCTCGTCGCTGTCTACGTCGCGGTCGAGTGGATCACGCGGAACATCTCCCACGAGGTGCTCGCAGTCGTCGCCGCCTTCGGCATCATCGTCGGCGTCCAACTCCTGATGTTCGGCGTGCTTGCAGACCTGATTCTGACGCTCCACCGCGACACGCTGCGGAAGATCGAAGAGGAGACGGGCACCGAGTAGGAGGATCACAGACGCATCGCAGCCAGCGAAGCGACCCGGTGCGGTTGTCGCCGCATTGCCGCGGGCGCTCGACGTATTGTACCGCGAGGCGAGCGACGCGAGCCGAGCGGATCTTCTCCTCCAGGTTTTTGCGCGGTGGGTTCCCGCAGCGGCGCAGAGCGTCGCGAGGAAACCCACCGTGGAAAAAGGTGGGTGTTAGAACGGAAGCAGCGCCCGCAACTGCGAGAAGATCCCGCCGCCTGACGCGCGGTACTCCTCCAGGACGGGATGCAGCGCGTCGAGGAGTTCGCGCTTGCTGTCGAACTGGCTCGTGCCGACGGATGCGAGCGCTTCCGAGAGCGCGACGGTGTTCCCGTTGGCGTCGTACGGAATCGCGGGATCGTTCAGCGCGCGTACGACCTCGTCTGCTGTGGCAGGAAAGGTGAGATCGGACTCCGAGAGATATGGAGTGAGCGCCGCGATGCCGAACTCCAGGGAATCGGGCTCGTCGTCGCCCTGCTGCGGTGGTCTGACAGCCATTGCGGGCTGGTACGGCTGCAGGGGTGGAAAAACCCCCGGCTCTCGGTCGACGGACAAACGCAGCGCACGCACTGGAACTCCACACTGTTTAGTTCGGCCGACGCCTCGTCTTTCGCAGGACGATGACCGAGTACACCACCGTTTCGATCCCGAAGGACCTGGCCGAGCGCGTCGACGAAACCATCGAGGGGACCAGCTTTTCGAGCACGAGCGACCTCGTGCGCTTTCTCCTCCGAAGTATCGTCATTCAGTACCAGCGCGAGGGCGAACTCACCGAAGCGCAGTTCGAGGATATCGCAGAACAGCTCGCGGACCTGGGCTATCTCGATCGGTAGCGGACGCCGCTTCGCCCCTTACTCCGCGAGCGTCTCCCGCGGCGGTTCGACGTCGAGCACGTCGAGACCGAGTTCGCGGTCGTTGCGATCGAACGCCGCACACGACGCCTGGTCCCAAGGCGGCACCGCGACGACGAGTGCGGCGGCGAAGGTGTCCTCGCGGGTCGCCTCCAGCGGCCCCTGTGGATGCGAGACGAATCGCGCGCGGCCGCGGCCCGCGGGAGTGCCGAGGTCGACCCCGAAGACGGCGGCGACGGACCCGCTCGCCTCCGGGAAGTAGAAGTGTGTCAACACCGGCGTCTCGTCGTCGAGTCCGAGATCCGTCTCGAAGTCGCCGGCCGGCGTCGACGCGAGCACGACGCTCACCGAGGACGGTTCCTCTGCCTCTGCCATTTCGAGGAGCGCGTCGAGAAGCCCGCGCGTGATGTAGACCACGAGTGCTCAAACGGGAGCGTGGATGAAAACGGCGTCGGAGGATTAGCGGGCAAACGTCGCTAGGGGAGACCGTTTGGGACGATGGCCCGGCTTACGAGAGCAACTCCCGAAGTGCGCGCCCGTACGCGCCCGGCAGATTCCGCCGGGCGTTATCGAGCGCGTCCCGAAGCGCCCGCGCGGCGTCGGTCAGCACGCCTTCGCCGTGACCGACGAGGACGCGGTCGACGTCGAAACCGCGGAGTGCGCGACGCGGCGGCGCGGGCCGAAGCATCGGATGCACGCCGAGCCGTTCGCCCGGTGCGCAGAAGTACGAGGCGGTGCCGACCGCTTCCGGCACGACGAGCGTCTTGTCCGCGCGGTGATAGAGCCCGACCTCCTGCCACGGCGGGACGCTGGTGTCGAGGATCGGAAACGCCTCGAAGCCCGAATCGCCGAGTTCCCGGTCGAAGCGCTCGATCGGCGCGTCGATCTCCTCGACGACGCCGGACATCCACTGCGGGACGTAGACGGGCGCGTCGTGGCGAGTCGCGAGCGCCGCGGCGTCGCGCTTGTGTCTGTCGAGGCCGACGACGACGCCGGACACGTCGCCGAACTCGGCCAGGAGCTCGTCCAGGTCGGGGGCGTCGACGGGATCGACGACCCAGACGCCGCCGTCGTCGCCGACGAGCGCGTGGCTCGCGCGCTCCATCGTCTCCTCGGGGTAGGCGATCCAGCCGACGCCCCGATCCCACCGGTCGATCTCGCGGTACTCGTTCGTCGCGCCGCCCTTCATCGGCATACCGGATACTGCGCACGCGACGCGCATAAAGTTCCTCGCCGTCGCCGGTCGGTCAGATGGCAGCGGACCGCTCGGACACCGGCGTCGACACAGCGAGAGCCGGGACACCTTTCAGGTGGTCTGTCGTACACGACGACAGTATGTCTGATGGACGCTCGGGCGTCCCGTCGATGCGTCGCGTCCGGAACTCGATGTACGACGTCGTCCGCGAGGCGTTCATCTCCGGGCTCGCCGTCGTCGTCCCGCTGGTCATCACGATCGCGGTGTTTCTGTTCCTGTTCAACACCGTCTACGGTTACGTCAGTCTCTTCTCGGACGCCATCGCCGCGCTCCCGATCGTCTCGCTCGTCCCGGCCGCGCTGGGCGTCAGCCCGCAGACGCTTCTGGAAGCGACCGTGCCGGTCGCCGTCTTCGGTGCGGTCCTCGCCATCGGGCTCGTGGTGAACAGCTCTCGGTACGGACAGCGCGCTGTCGAGTACTTCGACTACGTGATGGCGCGGATTCCCGGCGTCGGATCGGTGTACGAGAGTTTCCGGCGAATGAGCGACGTGATGCTCGAATCTGACGCGGAGAACTTCCGCGAGGTAAAACTCGTCGAGTTCCCCCACGAGGAGGCGTACACGCTCGGGTTCGTGACGACCGAGACGCCCGAGGTGTTTCGGACGGCGGTCGACCACGAGGAGATGCTCACGCTGTTTCTGCCGCTCGCACCGAATCCGGTGATGGGTGGCCACCTGGTACACCTGCCCGAGAGCCGCGTGATGGACGTCGAGATGACCGTCGAGGACGGGATTCAGGCGATCGTCACGAGCGGCGTCGCGATGACGAGTCCCGACGACGACGGACTCTCGCGCGAGGCGCTGGCCTCGCTGACCGACGCGGACCTCGGTGACGGGGCGACGGCGAACGGGACAGCGGCGAACGGCACGGCGGCGAACGGGGCGGAGACAAACGGCGGGGCTTCGACTGCCCGCTACGACGAACACGAACGGCGCGATCCGAAGCACGCCGAAACCCCGGCGGACCTGGCTCGCTTCGGAGACGGTCACGATAACCGCCCCCGAGTCGACGACGAGAGCGAGGGCTAGGGGCGACCGGAAGACACAGGCCACGGGCGGCCGCGTACGTATGTATGAGCTTCGAGCTTCGCGAACACACCGCCGACGTCGCGGTCGAAGCCACGGCGTCGGACCTGTCGGCGCTCTTCGGGTCCGTCGCCGACGGCCTCGCCGCGGCGAGTTGCGACGAGATTCCGCCCGCCCGCCCGGACGAGGCGGCCGAAGACGCCGATCGAACCGAAGACAGCGGCCGGACGTTCGAGGTATCGGTCAGCGCGGAGAACCGCGAGGCTCTTCTGTTCGATTACCTCGACGAACTCATCTACGAGCGCGACGTTCGGAGCGTCCTCCCGGTCGACAATCGGGTACAGATCGACCGTCCGGATGCCGACGCTGACACGGGGGCTGGCGAGTCGGCGTGGGAACTAACCGCTACCTACCGCGGCGTCCCGCTCGCGGACGTCGACGCCCGCGAGGTGAAGGCCGTCACGTACTCGGAAATGCGCGTCGAGCAGACCGAGAATGGCTGGGTCGCGTATGTCGTGTTCGATGTTTGACATCCTCCTCCGCGTGAACGCGGAGGAATCCCGAGCGGTGGGAGTTTCAGGTTTGGAGTCCAATCACCGGACTACCAGCCCTTTCGGGCGCGGGTAGTCCCACAGTATCGGACTGGTGGACTGCTGGCGGTGCCAAGCCGCCGGTACCCCTATCCTCGACCGTGTAGGGCGTCCCGGTGTTGTTTTGGCCACGGGGACGCCGGCAGGCGTCAGCAGAGTCAGGGGTATCGTCTGGTTCGCTTTGGGCAGTCGGCACGTTTCCACACCCTTCGAGGATGTGGCGTTCACCGATTGCCCTTTCGGATACTGCCTCGTTAGGTGGCGGACAGGCCGCCTCCATAGGACGGTTCGGAATCCGCTCCGTTCCGACCGATTCCTACCCGTTAGTAGGGTTGTCTGTCACTTAAACGCCAGTATTCTGAAACTCAGAGTGCTGTCGAACGTTGATGCTCTCCCAAGTGACGGCGCGTATCCACGGCGTTGAGTGATCACTGAAACAACTGAATATGCAGCGACGTGTGGTGCAGACCCCTCGCTCCGAGTGAAGCACCTCGATTCGTTCACTGGGTCTCTCACTCGTTTCAGTGCTATATTCAACTCTTACGCATATCACTCCACGCCGTGGTATTGCGCCTGTTCAGCCTATAAGGCGGCGTATAGGATACGCATAGATCGGTAGGGAGACCCGAATTTCCCACTCGGAAGTGGTTTGTGTCACCCGGTACGATGTGCCTACGAGATGACCATCCGCGCAGCGCGTCTCGGCTGTGCTCTCATCGTCGCCGTCGCGCTCGTCGTCGGTGCTGGCGCGACAGCTCCGAGCGCGTCCGCTCAATCAGTCACCCAGATCGCCGGGTCGGAGCTGGCGCCGGACGACGTCTCGATGCGCATCGACCTCCGTGCGAACGGCTCAGCCGCGTGGACGGTCGAGTATCGGGTACGGCTGGACGACGAGAACACGACCGAGGCGTTCCGCTCGCTGCAGGAGGACATTCGCGCGAACGAGTCCCAGTACGCCGCGGAGTTCGGCCAGCGAATGGCGTCGACGGCCGCGACCGCCGAGGACGCGACCGGCCGGGAGATGAGCGTGCGAAACGTCTCGGTCTCGGCGACGAGACAGCAGTTGCCCCAGGACTACGGCGTCGTCACCTACTCGTTCGTCTGGACGAACTTCGCCGTCGCCGAGGACGGCACGCTCCGCGCCGGCGACGCGCTCGCGGGGCTCTTCCTCGACAGCGAGACGTCGCTGCAGTTCACCTGGCCGGAGGGCTACACCATCGAGACGGTCCAACCCCAGCCCGACGACACGCGACCGGACTCCCGGATCGCCGTCTGGAGTGGCCCGCTCGACTTCGGGCCGAACGAGCCCACGCTCGTCGTCACCGACCAGGCAACCGGGGCGGACGGTGGAACGACGACGACACCCGCAGGCAGTGAGTCCGACGGCGGCAATTCCCTGCTGCTCGGGGCGGTCGCGTTCGTCGCGCTCGCGCTCGGCGCGGGCGGCTGGATCGTCTACCGGCGCCGGTCGGTCCCTGACCGGCACGGAGGCGTCGGAGGCGCTGAACGCGAGCCAGCGAACGCAGCGGCCACAGCGACCCCCGAAAGCAGTGCGGCGAGTGACACGGGCAAGGGAACTGCTCCAAGCGCCACGCAGACCGCGGCTGCGACCGGTGCTGGCACGACTACCGAGGCCGCGAGTGTCGACGCCGAGAGCACCGAACAGGCGTCTACGGGCGACACCGCGGCCGCGGCAGCATCGGACACGGAGGCGACGAACGCCGATGCGAGCGGGGGGAGTTCGGACGACGCCGACGCCCCGGTCGACAGCGAGTCGACGACTGACGAGCGCGTCGACGAAACGGACGCACTGGACGACACAGCGGAAGAGGACACGGCAGCGGACGCGATGCCGTGGGAAGACGAACTGCTGAGCAACGAAGAGCGCGTCCTCGCGTTCATCGAACACGAGGGCGGGCGCGTCAAGCAGCAGGAAGTCGCCCAGACGCTGGACTGGACCGACGCGAAGACGAGCCAGGTCGTCCGCAAGATGCGCGACGAGGACGAACTCGACGGCTTCCGACTGGGCCGTGAGAACGTCCTCGTGCTCCCCGGCGAGGACCTAGGTCCCGATTCCGAGTAGCACAGTAACGCGGTTGAGCGGCTTGGGGGTCTGCTTTCCTGTGGTGAACTACTTTGACGGTTGTCCCGAGACCCGGCTTTAGCTATGGGCGAGCGAGGCGTGTATTCGGAAAACCTATTACTTAGTAATATCACTCGATGATCTATGGCGCAGACGCAGTTACAGCGTGCCCGCGACGGTGAACTCACACCGGCGATGGAGCGCGTCGCCGAGCGCGAGAACCGCGATCCCGAGTTCGTCCGCCAGCAGGTCGCCGAGGGGCAGGCAGTCATCCCGAACAACGTCGCACACGACTCGCTCGATCCGATGGTCATCGGCCGGGAGTTCGCTACGAAAGTCAACGCGAACATCGGCAACAGCGAGGAGACGAGCGACGTCGAGGGCGAACTCGAAAAGCTCCACACGGCAGTCCACTTCGGAGCCGACACGGTGATGGATCTCTCGACGGGGTCGAACCTGGACGCGATCCGGGAGGCGAACGTCGAACACTCGCCGGTTCCGATCGGGACGGTTCCGATCTACGAGGCGGTCAAGCGGGCCGACGAGCCGGCCGACATCACGCCCGACCTCCTCTTGGACGTCATCGAGAAGCAGGCGCGGCAAGGCGTCGACTATATGACGATCCACGCGGGCGTCCTGCTGGAACACCTCCCACTCACCGACGGGCGCAAGACGGGGATCGTCTCCCGCGGCGGCTCGATCCTCGCACAGTGGATCGAAGAAAACGGGATGCAGAACCCGCTCTACACGCACTTCGAGGAGATCTGCGAGATCTTCGCCGACCACGACGTCACGTTCTCGCTCGGCGACGGGCTGCGACCGGGGTGTCTGGCGGACGCGAGCGACGAGGCGCAGTTCGCCGAACTGGAGACGCTCGGCGAACTCACACGCACGGCGTGGGACCACGGCGTCCAAGTGATGGTCGAAGGGCCGGGACACGTCCCGATGGACGAGATCGCGGACAACGTCGAGCGCCAGCAGGCGGTCTGTGACGGCGCGCCGTTCTACGTCTTCGGTCCGCTCGTCACCGACGTCGCCCCCGGCTACGACCACATCACGAGCGCCATCGGCGCGACCGAGGCCGCCCGCGCGGGGGCCGCGATGCTGTGCTACGTCACGCCCAAGGAGCACCTCGGTCTCCCGGATCGCGAGGACGTTCGTGACGGCCTCGCGGCGTACCGGATCGCGGCGCACGCGGCCGACGTCGCGACCGACCACCCCGGCGCGCGCGACTGGGACGACGCGCTCTCGGAGGCGCGCTACGAGTTCGACTGGCGGCGGCAGTTCGAGCTCGCGCTCGATCCCGAGCGCGCTCGCACGTCCCACGATCAGACGCTGCCCGGTGACAACTACAAAGAGGCGCGCTTCTGCTCGATGTGCGGCGTGGAGTTCTGCTCGATGCGCATCGACCAGGACGCCCGCGACGCCGACGGGGAGATGTCGCGGATCGACACCGGGACCGACCTCGACGCCTCGGCGGCCGCAGAGACCAACCGCCCGCCGGTCGGGACCCACGACACGAGCGGCGTTCCCGACGAGATCGAGATCGACGGCGTCACGTTCACGCCGGAGTCGTCGCACGCGGACGACTGACCGGCGGGAAATCAAATCTGAATTACACGTTCTGCGGGATAATGAGCCGTTAAAATCGCTCCTGAGCGACGCTCGCGCCGTCTTGCGAAAAATCCGGATTAAACGGATCAAAATGGGCGCAAGTATGTCGGAGGTATATGGCCGAGAGGACAGTATCGGAAACCGATGAGGTCAGTATCCGCGCTCCTCGTTGCATTCTTGGTCGTGACTGCGGGCGCTCCGGTCGGCGCCGCCGCGGCGGCGTCCGGCGGCACGTCGCTCTCGGCCGCGACAGCCACGGGAGCGGCGCAGGTGCAGGACGGCGGCGTCCAAGCGCAGACGACGGCGACGACCCCGGCGAACGGTACGGATACGAACGAGACTGCGGCGCCGGACGGCGATAGCACGTCTACGGCGGACGAAACCGCGTCCGAGTCGAACGGGTCGGGCGTCGCCCCCGGTGCGAAACTGGCGGGCGTCGTCGCCGTCCAGGGTGCCGAGATCGACGGTGAGGTCGCCTCGCGCGCCTTCGGCCAGCGCGTCGCCGCCGCGGCGACGAACGACTCGAAGGCGGCGGTCGTCGCGGCCGAACTGAACACCAGTCAGGAACGGCTCGAAGCGCTCCGAACGCGACTCGCCGAGTTAGAGCAGGCCCGAGCGTCGGGGAACGTCTCCCAGGGCCGATACAACGCTCGTGCGGCGCAACTGACGGCCGAAATCAACGCCGTCGAGCGCCAACTCGAGCAGAGTAACGAGACCGCGTCGGCGCTGCCAAAACAGGTCCGCGAAGAAAACGGCATCAACACCTCGAACATCGAACGACTCCGGACCGAGGCGCGCAACCTCTCGGGCCCCGAAGTCGCCGCCGCCGCCCGTGAGATCGCCGGTGAGAACTCCGGCCGCGGACTAGGTGACGCCGAAGACGTGCCCGGCCTGAGCGGCGAGACGCCCGGGCAAAGCGGCGACGCTCCTGGACAAAGCGGCGATGTGCCTGGCTTGAGCGACGGCGACGTGCCCGGACAAAGCGGTGACGCTGCGGACGAGCGAGACGACGATGCGGGTGACAACGAGACGGACGGTCTCCCGGAGGACGCGGCAAACGCATCTGACCTGGTGAATACGACAAATGCCTCCGAAAACGCTCAGGAGGCGACCAACTTGGGAAATGGTGACGCCGGGCCGCCCGACGACCGTCCGGCAAACGTCACTGGCGACGCGACCAACGACACACAAGAGACAGACTCGAGGCGGGACCGTCTCGGACAAGGAGACGGACGCAGTGTGAACGATGGTTTCGGGAACGATACGCTGGGTGACAAACGGGGAAACGGTGACGACGGTACCGAGTCCGGAGACGGGAACTCGACTGCCGACGCACCCGGAAACAGTGAGAACGCGCCGGGACAGTCCGGCGACGGTTCCGACGACCGTGACGGCGCACCCGATAATAGCGGCGATGCGCCCGGTGAAAGCGGCGATGCGCCCGGTGAAAGCGGCGACGCGCCAGGACGCTCCGACTGATCGGACACGTCGGTCCCGACTTTCGAGTGAGACTTCTCTGCCGACTTCAATTCTGATACTGAGGGAGTAGGGTTATAGTCGTCCCGGCGCATCGCGCATACGATGGAGTACGTGTACCCGATTGTCGGGTTAGTCGCTGGGATGGCGCTCGTCGCTACCAGCGTCTTTACCGCCTTCATCTACACGCCGACGACGGCCTCGACGGTCGATACGACGATCACGGCGTTCACCGGCGTCACCCTCCAGATCGGTGATTTCCTCGCCGTGTCGTCGGCGACGGCCATCGTCTTCGATCTGCTCGCGACGCAGTTGGGCGTCCAGTACCCACTTTTGGTCCCGTTCGCGCTTGGGTACATCCTGACGCACGTGATCATCTACTACTCGTCGCTGCACATCACCGACGTGCAGAGCCAGCCGTTGGATCCGGACTTCAACATCAGAGAGAATCCGCTGCAACTCATCACCCTCTCGATACCGGGCGCGTTGATACTTCTACCGGCCGGAAACCGACGGCAGCGCAATAGGTAAAACGGCTCTTTGAGGCAAGGGCGCTTTTAGGTAGTCGTCCCCCGTAGTCGGAAGTGCCCCGGTTGGGCCGCCCGCGATTCGGTCCCCACCGACGCACCCTCCACGATCCACCCTGCCTCCACACCCTCCACCTGGATCGATGGCCCGCCGACCGGGCACCCCCGCTGACGCATTCCCTCCTCACGGTCCCGCTGTACGACGCTTCGGCCCTCCTGTGCTGCTCACTGCCGTGCCAGGCCTGATACTGGCGTGCGCCTCACAACACCGCAACGATCTGTTCTCGCGTCGACGCCAGGTCGCCGGAGTTGTCGATCCTCACGTGTGGGATCTCGATCGGCTCGTAGCGCTCCTTGAACTGGCGGTATATATCGATGTCGGCCTCGCTGGCGTCGTTCTCCCGTGCTGCGATTCGCGCTTCGACGACCGAGTCCGCACACTCGACGGCGACGACGTCGAGTGGGACGCCGACCGCGTTCGCAAGATCGACCGCGCGCGCTCGATCCGCGCGCGTGCGGAACGTGCCGTCGAGAACGGCGACGCCGCCGTTGGCAATCGTTTCGCGCCCGCGTGCGAACACTTCGTCGTAGACCGTTTCGCGTTCCGCAGCCGTGTACTCAGGATCGTCGAAGCAGTCCGTCCGAACGACGTCCGTGCGGATGAGCCGTCCGCCGAGTCGGTCCACGATCTCGCGTGAGACGGCCGTCTTCCCGACGCCCGGCAGTCCCGTCACGACGATCAAGCGGGCCGTCACGATCGGTTCCCTCCCGCACAGACGCGCGCTGGAGGGCTCCGAGAAGCCGACCGCGACGCGGTTCGACGGTGAGCGGAAGCGACGAGACTCGACGACAGGGGAGCACGCAGCGTGAATCGGATCGACATCGGAACCAAAGAGAGAGCCAGGGGTGGGATTTGAACCCACGAAGTCTCGATTACAAGTCGAGTGCATGAACCGCCCATGCTCCCCTGGCGCAGGTCGACCTACTCAGTCCTCCTTTGAGTGTGTGTCGTTTTCGATGGACGCCGATTCGGGAGACGCCTCGGAGTCGCCACCCTCCGCGGTCCCGGCTGCAGACTCCGCGTCGAGGGGTTTCTCGAACTGGATCCGGTGGGGGACGTACCCCCGCTCGCGGTAGAACGCGCGGGCTCGGTCGTTGGCTGCCATCGCTTCGAGCGCGACGACTGTCGCGCCGCCGGCGTGCAACGCGGTTTCGGCCGCGGCCATCAGATCGCTCCCGACGCCTCGGTTCCGGTACTCGGGTCGGACGTAGACGTTGCGGACGACGCCTCGCGTCGCATCCTGTTCGTAGGAGCCGTGTTCGAGGCTGAACGTGACGAACCCGACGACGTCGTCGCCGCGTTTGGCGACTCGGATTCCGCCCGTGACGACGTGTCGCGCGAGCGTGTCGCGGACGACGTCCCGGTTCGCCTCCGGCAGGATGTGCGAGTCGTAGGCGCGCTGGTCGGACGCGAGTGCGAGCCACAGGTCGACCAGCGCGTCCACGTCGGCCACCTCGGGGCGGCAGATCTGGGTCGGGGAGGCGTGGCCGTCGTCGTCTGCCGGGTCACCCTCTTCCGCGTCCGGCCCCGGATCTACGTCCGCCTCGTCGTCCGAATCGGCCATACCGGGCGTTCGGCGGACGGACGGATATATCGTCGGTCTCGCCGACTGGAGGCGCGACGAGGGCCTTTCGTCGAGGCTCCGCCGAGCGACGCACCTTTTTCTCCGGCGGTCCCACAGGCGTCCGATGGAACCGCTACGGAACGATCCGCAACTGGGGCCGCTGGTCGAAGCGCACGGCGATCTGTCGATCGGGACGGCCGACGACGAGTTCGAACGGCTATTGGTCGCGATCGTGAACCAACAGCTCTCGGTCGACTCCGCGGCGGCGATCCGCGAACGACTGTTCGAGCGCGTCGACGTGTCGCCTGCAGGAATCCTCGCCGCGGACGAATCTACCCTCCGCGACGCCGGCCTCTCCGGACAGAAGGTCGAATACGTCCGTAACGTCGCCGAAGCGTTCCAGGAGCGCGACCTGACGCGGGCGGGACTCGCAGACGAAAGCGACGAGGCGGTCATCGAGGCGCTGACCGACATCCGCGGGGTCGGCGTCTGGACCGCGAAGATGTACCTGGTCTTCGTGCTCGGTCGCCCCGACGTGTTCCCGGTCGAGGACCTCGGCGTCCGAAAGGGAATGGCGCACCTCTACGGCTACGACGAGGCGGACCGGGCGGGGATGCGCGAGCACGCCGAGCGGTGGCGACCCTATCGGAGTTACGCGAGTCGGTATCTCTGGCGTGCCGTCGACTGACGGTCTCGCGGGGAAAAGTAAACGTCTCTCAAGTTTGTTTTCCGAGTGAAGGAAACGTTGAAACACAGAGCCGCCCACGAACGGAGTATGGAGATCGACGACGTCAACACTATCACGGTTCTCGGCGCGGGCAGTATGGGCCACGGAATCGCCGAGGTGGCCGCCCTCGCGGGCTTCGAGGTCCGCCTCCGCGACATCGAAGCGGAGTTCGTCCAGAACGGCTACGACCAGATCGAGTGGTCGCTCGGCAAACTCGTCGAACAGGGCCAGATCGAGCGCTCGGACGCCGACGCGACGCTCGATCGGATCTCGACGCACGTCGACCTCGCGGAGGCGGCCGCCGACGCCGACGTCGTCGTCGAGGCGGTCCCCGAGAAGATGGCGATCAAGCGGGAGGTCTACGAGGACCTGGAGGCGGCGGCACCGGATCGAACGATCTTCGCGACGAACACTTCCAGTCTCTCGATCACGGCGTTGGCGGACGTGACCGAGCGCCCCGAGCAGTTCTGCGGGATGCACTTTTTCAACCCACCCGTTCGGATGGAACTCGTCGAAGTCATCTCGGGGGCAGAGACGGCCGAGGAGACGCTCGATCTGGTTTCGGATCTCGCCGTCGAGATGGGCAAGACGCCGGTCCGCGTCCGCAAAGACAGTCCGGGATTCATCGTCAACCGGGTGCTCGTCCCGCTGATGAACGAGGCGGCGTGGATCGTCGAATCCGGCGACGCGACGATCGAAGAAGTCGACTCGACGACGAAGTACGGTCTCGGCCTCCCGATGGGGAGCTTCGAACTCTCAGACCAGGTCGGGGTCGACGTCGGCTACCACGTCCTCGAATACCTCCACGAGCAACTCGGCGACGCCTACCGTCCCTGCCCGATGCTCGAATCGAAAGTCGACGCCGGAGACCTCGGCAAGAAGACCGGCGCGGGCTTCTACGACTACGAGGACGGCGCGGGTGCGCAGGTCCCCTCCGATCAGATCCGCGACGATGTCGCCGATCGACTGCTGGCGATGATCGCGAACGAGGTAGCCGCCCTCGTCGCCGACGACGTCGCCGACCCCGACGCGATCGACACGGCGGTCAAACTCGGCGGGCGCTGGTCCGACGGCCCCGCGAAGATGGTCGACGAAGCCGGTCCCGAAGACCTGCTCGCGACGCTCGACGACCTCCACGAGGAGACGGGTGAGGAACGCTACGAAGCCGAACCGTACCTGCGTGAACTCGCGGCGTCCGGCGAGGGCTTCCACGACGCGGCCGGCGGGGGGAAAGCCGAGCCGGACGACGAAGACGGCGGCTACGACTACGAGGACATCACCGTCGAGATCGACGAGCGCGTCGGTCACGTGATGCTCGATCGGCCGCACCGGATGAACACTGTCACCGACGACCTGCTCGTGGAACTCCGCGACGCCATCGATCGCTTCGAGGAGGACGACGACGTGCGGGCCGTTCTCCTCACCGGCACGGGGGACCGGGCGTTCTCCGCCGGCGCGGACATCCAGGCGATGGCCGGCGGCGTCGGCGACGTCAACCGCGTGGCCGAACTTTCGCGTCGCGGACAGGAGGCGGCGGGTCGGCTCGAATCCTGCGAACTCCCGGTGGTCGCCGGCATCGACGGGCACTGTCTCGGCGGCGGGATGGAACTCGCGATGGGGGCGGACCTCCGCATCGCCTCCGAGCGCTCGGAGTTCGGCCAGCCCGAACACGACCTCGGCATCCTCCCCGGGTGGGGCGGAACCGTCCGCCTGCCGCGCATCGTCGGGATGGGTCGCGCGAAGGAGATCATCTTCACGGCCGACCGCTACGACGCCGAGACGATGGCAGACTACGGCTTCGTCAACGAGGTGACGCCGAACGACGAGTTCGACGAGCGCGCCTTCGAGTTGGCTAAGCGACTCGCTCGTGGTCCGCCGATCGCCCAGCGCTACACCAAGCGGGCGATGCACCGCGGCTGGGACGACGTCGACGCCGGCCTCGACGTCGAGGCGCAGTCGTTCGGCCTCGTCTTCGACACCGAGGATATGATGACCGGGATGGCGGCGTTTATGAGCGACGAAGAGCCCGAGTTCGAGGGGAAGTGACGCCACCGCGGCGGGCGTGAGCATCCGCCCGGGCTGGCGTGAGTATCCACCCCGGCTGGTGTGACCGTCCACACCTGGTGGCGCGACACCCGCCCCTGTGATCTGGCGGCATCGCGGGTACGCGAAACAGTGCCGTACCGGGTCTGTAACGGAATGCTTAAACTATTCAGTCTGCCACGTAGGAATGCAGGCTCGGTTGGTGTAGTCCGGCCAATCATCTTGGCCTTTCGAGCCGAGGACCAGGGTTCAAATCCCTGACCGAGCACTTCTCGAACTGCTGCAAACCACAGAGCGACAGGACCCGTCGGCGGCGTCCGCAGTCGGCACACGTCGACGACAGACATTTACTTCGAGTGGGTGATGCCTCCCTATGACCGACGACTGCGGATTCCTCTCTGATCTGCCGCTGGCGGCCGATCAGATCTCCTTCGAGCCAGCGGCGCGCGACGAGTTCGCGGCGGACTTCGGAACCCCACCCGACGCCGAGCGCGCGCCCGACGCGGTCGTCTGGCCGGAGACGACGGCCGACGTTTCGGCCGTCCTCGCCGCCGCCAACGAGCGAGGCGTTCCGGTGACCCCCTACGCCGCCGGGTCGGGGATGCAGCGCAACGCGGTGCCCACCCAGGGCGGCATCACGCTCGCGATGACGCGGATGGACGCCGTCAGAGACCTGCGGCCGCGAGATATGCAGGTCGACGTCGAACCCGGCGTCGTCGGCGACGACCTGAACGACCTCGTCGCCGAGGAGGGCCTGTTCTTTCCGGCGTTCCCCCAGTCGGCGGCGTTTTCGACGATCGGCGGGATGATCGCCACCGACGCCAGCGGCATTCGGACCGTCAAGTACGGCGAGGTCGGCGACTGGGTGCTACAGCTCGAAGTCGTCTGCCCTGACGGCTCCGTGACTGAGGTTGGGAGCAAAGCGCGGAAGACTTCTGCGGGGTACAACCTCGTAGATCTGTTCGTCGGGAGCGAGGGGACCCTCGGCGTGGTCACGCGCGCGACGCTCGACCTCGCCGCGGTGCCGCCGGAAACGGTCGGTGGGCGAGCCGTCTTTCCCACGCTCGAAGACGCCACGGCGGCGATCACCGACGTCGTGACCTCGGGCGTCGACGTCGCCACGATCGAACTCGTCGACCCGCTGACGGCCGAAATCGCCAACGCCTACACCGGCTCGGACCTCCCGGCGACGCCGATGGTCTTCTTCGAGGTGCACGGCCGGTCCGTCGACGCCGAGCTCGACGCGTTGGAGGCGGCGTTCCGGGCCCGAGAAGTCACGCGGATCGAGCACAGCGCCGACGACGAGGAGATGGCCGAACTGTGGCGTGCACGTCGAGAAATCGGCCACGCGCTCAAAGAGTGGGACCCAGACCTCGACCTCGAAGTCATTGGCGACGTCACCGTCCCGATCGGCTCGTACCCCGCGATCGTCGAGTTCATCGGCGAGATCCGCGCGGAGTACGACTTCCCCATTCCAGCGTTCGGCCACGCGGGCGACGGCAACACCCACTACGCCGTCCTCTGCGACCGCGACGACCCCGAGGCGGTCGAACGCGCCCACGAGGCGTCCAGACGGATCATCGACGAGGCAATCGCTCTCGGTGGTACCTGCACCGGCGAGCACGGGATTGGCGTCGGCAAGCGATCGTATCTGCAAATGGAATACGACGCGACCGCGATCGAGACGATGCGCTCGATCAAGGATACCGTCGACCCGAACGGGATTCTCAACCCTGGGAAGATTTTCGAGTGAGGCGGTCGCGACGGCGGATGTCCGGTCAACAGTTAGCTCGACATCCTGGGTGAGCCACCCCAGTATCTATATCCGTTCGGTAACACCTGCCGGTGTGGACTCCGCCCATCGCATCCACGTCGGCGACGCGAGCGAGATGGCGGCCGTCGACGACGACGCCGTCGACCTCGTCGTCACCTCGCCGCCGTACCCGATGATCGAGATGTGGGACGAGCAGTTCGCCGCCCAGTCCGACGCCGTGGCGGCGGCGCTCGACGACACCGACGGCGAACGGGCGTTCGCGGCGATGCACGCGCTCCTCGACGAGGTCTGGAGCGAGCTACAGCGCGTGCTCACGCCGGGCGGCGTCGCCGCGATCATCGTCGGCGACGCGACGCGAAGCCTCGGCGATCACTTTCGCGTCTACCAGAATCACGCCCGCGTGATCGAGGCCTTCGACTCGCTCGGGTTCGACCCGCTTCCGGAGGTGCTCTGGCGGAAGCCGACGAACAGCGCGGCGAAGTTTATGGGCAGCGGAATGGTGCCGCCGAACGCCTACGTCACCCTCGAACACGAGTACGTCCTCCTGTTCCGAAACGGCACCTCGGGCCGCTCGTTCGAACCGGGCGAGACGCGGCGCTACGAGTCGGCGTACTTCTGGGAGGAGCGCAACCGATGGTTCTCGGACGTCTGGACCGACGTCCGCGGCGCACGCCAGGCCCGCAACGAGGATAGAGACGCCGCGTCCGCCCGTCTGGGTGGCAGCGACGGCGACGTGGAAGCGCCCCGCGCCTCCGACGCAGACCGGGCGGCGGGCGAGCGCGACCGAACCGCGGCGTACCCCTTCGAGATCCCGTACCGACTCGTCTGTATGTACTCGCTGTACGGCGACACCGTCCTCGATCCGTTCCTCGGGACGGGAACGACGACGCTGGCGGCGATGGTCGCCGGGCGCAATTCGATCGGATACGAACTCGACGCCGACGTCCTTTCGGAACTCGACGAGCGCGTCGGCCAGGTCCGCGATCGGTCGCGTCGAGTCGTCGAAGACCGTCTCGCCGCCCACCGGGCGTTCGTCGAGGCACAGCGCGCCGAGGGCACGGTGTTCGAGTACGAGGCGGAACACTACGACTTCCCCGTGCGAACGCGGCAGGAGCGCGAAATCAAATTCCGCGTGATCGACGCGGTGAGCGAGACCGACGACGGCTATCGGGTGCGGCACGAGCAGATCTGAGCGCGGCGCGCGACTCGTCGTGGCTCGCCGCGCCTCACCCGCGCAACGCGGCCGCGACGTCCCGCGCGCGCCGACGAATGTCGTCGGCGTCGCCGGTCTGGAGGCCGCCGAAGTCGGCGTCGTAGACGACCTCGCCGTCGACCATCGTGAACGACACGTCGTCGCCGTGCGCGGAGAAGACCAGATGCGAGAGCGGATCGTACAGCGGCGTCGCGCGCGTCACGTCCGTGTCGATCGCGATCACGTCCGCGTTCCACCCCTCGCGCAGCGCTCCGACCCGCTCGAACCCCGCAGCGCGCGCGCCGCCGAGGGTCGCCATCTCGAAGACGACCTGTGCGGGTGTGACTTCCGGATCGAGCGTGTCGACCTTCTGGAGGAGGCTCGCCTGCCGCATCTCGGTGAACGGGTCGAGCGTGTTGTTACAGGGTGGCCCGTCGTTGCCGAGCGCGACGTCGATGCCGCGGTCGAGATAGTCCGGGATCGGCGCGATGCCGGAGGCGAGTTTCATATTCGACGACGGGCAGTACGTGACGTGCGTCCCCGTCTCTGCGAGTATCTCGCGCTCCCGTTCGTTCGTGTGGACGCAGTGGGCGAGAACGACGTCCTCGCCGGTCAGGCCGACTTCGTCGAGCCACTCGATGTTCCGCATTCCCGTGTCGTCCTCGACGGTCTCGATCTCGTCGCGGTTCTCGCTGGCGTGCGTGTGAATCCGGACGCCGTCGTAGCGGTCGGCGATCTCGCGCGCGCCCCGGAGGCACGCTTCCGTACAACTCACGGCGAAACGAGGCGTGACGGCGTACCGGATCCGGCCGTCGGCCGCGCCGTGATAGGCCTGGACGAGACGCTCTGTCGATTCCAGCGCCGTCTCGGTGTCTTCGGCCAGTCCCTCGGGGGCGCGCTTGTCCATCAGGACCTTTCCCAGTCGGCCGCGGATTCCGAGATCGATCGCCGCCTCGAACGCCGCCTCGGCGTGGTTGACTGAGAGGTGGTCGATCGCGGTCGTCGTCCCGCTTTCGAGCAGTTCGAGGTAGCCCAGCTCGGCCGCCGTTCGCATCTCCTCGCGTCCGAGCGACGCCTCCATCGGGAGGACGTGCTCGAAGAGCCAATCCAGGAGGGCGGTGTCGTCGGCGATGCCGCGGCCAACGCTCTGGACGGAGTGGACGTGCCCGCCGACGAGCCCCGGTGCGAGCAGGTCGAACTCACGAACGGGGTGGTCGGGATAGGCGTCTTCGAGGTCGGCGCGCGGTCCGACGGCGGCGATTCGGTCCTCGGCGACGATGACCGCGCCCGCATCGTAGACGGTCTCCGGGTCGGCGACGACAGTTCCTGCGAGGAGCATCCCACCGCTCTCAGTGGACGCGGCGACAAGTGCTTTGCGCTCGTCGTGGCCGGTCGAAAACGAGACGGGACCCCCGCCGCTCACCCGAGGAACGCGGGCGTCGTCGACGGCAGCGAGATGAGCCACAGGCTCACCGCGGTGTAGCCGATCATCACGAAGACGAACGGGTACTGGCTGCGGATCGCCTGGAGCCGGCTGGGAAAGAGCTGATACGCCGTCGAGTGCGCGACCCAGATCGCGACCAGGTGCCCGCCGAGCACGAAGACGATGTTCAGCGCCGACACCCACGCCGGGAGCGTGAACACCACGGGATTCGCCGGTGCCGACAGCGGGTCGGCGAGCGCGGCGGACAGCGACGGCAAGAGCGAGAGGAAGAACGCGAAGTAGTGCGCGAGGTGATAGCCCGCCGCGATGACCAAAAGCGACGGCGCGAAGGCGACGACGAGTTCGCGGGGCGTGCGCGTGGTCAGGATGCGGCGCACGGCGACGCGGGCAGCCCCGAGGAACGCACCGTAGAAGACCGCGAAGCCGCCGACGAAGAGCACCGCGTAGACGAGGATCGGCGGGAGGCCGACGCCGACGACGGCCCGGATCACAGCGGCGCCCTGCTCGGTCGTGACGAACCCGCTGAACGTGAGCTCCCAGACCAGCGCCACGGCGATTGCGACGTCGTCGAGGCCGCGGACGAGGCGGGTGTCGTCGATGTCGACCGTCTGGCCGTCGCCACCGTCCCTGCGGGACTCGTCGGCCCAGTCCTCGACGAGCCGCATCGCCGGCAGCGACAGCCGAAGGCGCCCGTCTTCCCACGCGAGCGGTGCGACGCGGCCGTAGAACCGGAAGAACGCCGACACCGGATCGGCGTTCCGGAACCACGCGCCGCTGCCGACGAGCACCGCGCCAGCGAGGGCGACGACGGCGTATCCGGCGACGGCGGCCGCGAGCAGGCTCGGCTTGTTCGTGACGCCCGTCGTCGTCTCGACCCAGATGAGAAGGAGAATCCCGGCGACGGCGGGCCACCGACCCAGCCGCTCGGGGTAGTCGACGACGCCGGTCGGCAACCGCGAGGTGACGGCGCGGAACGGGTTCAGCGCCGGCCACGGGTTTCCGATCGCGTACGCCGCCATCGTCAGGCCGGCGCGACCGCCCGCGAAGACGACGACGACCGCGAAGTTGATGGTCGACACCTGCGGACCGGTGATACCACGGTAGACGATCAGCGCAATCAGGAGCGCACCGAGCAGGCTGCCGACCGCCATCCCGACGCCTCGGAGCCGGCCGCGTGCGCCGAGTTCGTGCCGCCACTCGTGGACGCGATTCACGAAGCCCCGGTCGGTCACGAAGCCCGCCAGGAGCGCCGACGCGCCGATCGCAGCGCCGCCGGTCGCGACGTAGAGCCAGCGCGGGATCGAGAGCCCCTCGCTGGAGGCCTCAGAGAGTCCGACGGCCGCGTTGCTCGCGGCGACGCCGCGCGCGAAGAGCAGCACGCCGACCAGCGCGAGCGCGAACGCGCCGATGCGGGCGCTTCGCGGGCCGATGGCACCCCCGAGACGTCCGGGTGCTGTCTCCGCGAGGTCGTTCACGGCGTCCTCGTCGTGATCGGACTGCGATGGGTTTTCAGGACGCATAGAACACGTAGAGGAAGAGAAAGCCGAAGTACAGCAACACCAGGATGCCGAGCGCGCGGATGCGGAACGAGCGGATCGCGCGCTCTTCGGCCGCGTAGGCGTCGCGGTAGGCGTCGCGGTCGGCCTCGCCGAGCACGCTCGGGTGGCGGACGCCGCGGTGCAGTACGAGCAAGTCGTCAGTGTAGAACGCGCGGCCGCAGACGTCGCAGACGTACTCGGGTGCGTCCCGAGTGTCAGCGGACCCGGCAGGGGCCGCGCTCGTGTGATCGCTCATCGTCGTTACTTGACCGTATCGCGGGCGTCGGTGTGTGTCTGTCGCTCTGTTTCAGGTCCAGGGAACCGACCGCTCCTGGAGTTCGCCGGCGACCGGGCGCTGCATCGCCGCCGCGGGGTCGTCGACGTTCGCCAGCGCCCACATCAGTTTCACCTTCGCCGTCCCGGGGAGAGTGTCGCCGGCTTCGACGACGCCCGCATCGAGCAAGTCGCGGCCGGTGTCGTACACGCGATCGCAGACGCGACCTTCCAGACACTGGCTCGTCATCGCGACGACGACGCCGTCGTCGACCAGCGATTCGAGCACGGGGATGAGATCCGTGTGGACGTGTCCGAGGCCGGTGCCCTCGACGACGAGGCCGTCGAGATCGGCGTCCCGAAGCATCTCGGCGTAGCGGTCGACGTCCATCCCGGGGGTGAACTTCAGGAGGTCGACGTTCTCTTCGAGGTCTAGATGCGTCTCCAGGTCCGTCTCGCCGCGCTCGGCGTACTCGCGGCGGAACGTGACTTCCTCGGCGTCGTAGTCGACTTCGCCGAGCGGTTCGGCGCCGACGGTCTCGAAGGCGTCGCGCCGGGAGGTGTGGTTCTTGCGGACGCGCGTGCCGCGGTGGAGCGCACAGACGTCGTCCGACGTGGAGGCGTGCATACAGACGAGTACCTCCGCAGCGTCGGCTTTGGCGGCCTCGACGGCGCTGACGGCGTTCATCACGTTGTCCGAGGAGGGACGGTCCGCCGAGCGCTGACTGCCCGTGAAGACGATCGGGACGGGCGTATCGAGCATATACGACAGCGCGGACGCGGAGAACTGCATCGTGTCGGTGCCGTGCATCACGACGACGCCGTCCGCGCCGGCGCGGATCTCCTCGACGACGGCCTCGGCGAGTTCCTGCCAGACGCCCGGCGTCATATTCTCCGAGAGGATGTTCGTGACGACCCGCCCGCGGTAGTTGGCGCGGCCGGCGAGGTCCGGCACGGCCCGAAGCACGTCTTCGGCGTCGAACTGCGCCGTGACGGCGCCGGTGCGGTAGTCGACCGTCGAGGCGATCGTCCCGCCCGTCGAGATGAGCGAGATCGTCGGCAGGTCGTCGTCGAAATCGATCTCGGAGGGGCCGGACTCCGTCTGTGCGGACTCGACGTCGTAGACGTCGGATTCGAGGACGTCCACGTCGGCGTCCTCGCGCGTGATACCGACGTTGTACCCGCCGGCGAGTTTGACGACGAGGTGCTCCGACGTCGAGGAGGGCATCAAGACGCCCTCGTTCGTGACGCCCGCGCGTTCGACGCGGACGCGGTCTCCCGGGTTCATACCCCCGGATACCCGGGGCGCGGACTTGAATCCATTCGTTCGCGGCGAGCGAGTGGCACAAGAGTCACGACCCGTCGCAACGATGGTCGTGTATGCAGCGCTCAGAGGAACAGGAAGAACGGACGGTCGACCCCGCGTCGCTGCTCGACGACGACGGAGCCGAGAGTGATAACGCGCGTCCGCGTGACGCGGCCGGCAGATCAGCAGACGACGCGAGCGCGCGTGGCGGACGGCTCCGGCGCGTACTTCCGTCGGCCCCCGGGTCGCTTCGCTCGCCGTTCTCGATCCGCTCGTTCCTCGTCGTCCTCGCGCTCTCGGTGGTCGGCGTCGTCGCCGGCGGCTCGATCCCGCTCGTGGGGTCGGTCGGCCAGTTCCTCGGGCTGTTCGTCGTCGCCTTCGCGGTCGGGGCCGTCGGCTCGCGGCGGCGCTATCTGGAGGTCGGCCTCGCCGGGGCAATCGCGGCGGGACTCGCGTTCGTTCTCGGGACGCTCACCAGCGTCTTCGCGCCCGTCGCCGTGCGGATTCTCGCGGATTACGGCGTCGCCATCGCCGGCGTCGGGGTCGGCGCCGGACTCCTGGCCTCGCTCGCGGGTCATTACTTCGGTCGCGACCTCCGCGACGGGCTCACCCGGGATGTTTGAGGGACGGCCCGGGAACTGTCCGACACGCACTCCGTGACGGGAAGGTTCACTTCGCTTCGGTAGCGTTTTGCCGCCGGCTCCGGACTCGCGAGTATGGCGATACTTCCGGAGGGGTTCAGCCTACCGCCGCTGCCGTATCTCGTACTCCTCGTCGTGGCCGCGGGCGCCGTCGCTGGCGCGGCCTCCCGACGCCGCCCCGCGGTCACGCCCGGTCGCATTCTGGCGTTCGTGCCGTGGATGGTACTCGGCTCGGCGCTGCACGTCCTCTACGTCGAGAACTCGCTCCCGTCTCCGGTCCGCCCGCTCGCCGGAACGCCAGCCGTCTACGTCACCGTCGCCATCGTCGGCGTCGGGGCGTGGGTCGCGGCGGACGCGCTCCTCGACAGCGGGACGGTCGCCCGTGCGCTCGCGCTGGTCGGCGGCGTACTCGCGCTCGCGTCCGTCGCGGGCGTTTTCGCGGTCGGCGCGGCCGCGGGCACGCTCTCGCCGACCGTCCCGCTGGCTGGCCTCGTCGTCGCGGGCGTCGTCGCGGCCGTGACCTGGCTCCTGCTCACCCGCGCCGTTCCCGATGTCCGGGCGACGGGCTCGGTCGGTGCGTTCGCGGTCTTCGCGCACGTCCTCGATGGGGTTTCGACCGCCGTCGGCATCGACGTGCTCGGCTTCGGCGAGCGGACGCCGCTCTCGCGAATCATCATCGAGTTCGCCGCCGGGCTGCCGACCGAACCGGTGCTGGGTGCGGGGTGGCTGTTCGTCCTCGTCAAGATCGCGATCGTCTCGCTTCTCGTGTGGCTCTTCGCGGACCTGATGGAGGAGGACCCGACGCAGTCGCAGCTGCTCCTCGGCTTCGTCGGTGCCGTCGGCCTCGGGCCGGCGGTGCACAACATCCTGCTCTTTACCATCAGCGCGCCGGCGTAACTGCGCTCCACCGCAGGACGACGCTGTCTGATACCCTGGTCGCGCGCGCCCGCGAGCCACGCCCGAGCGCTTTTGTGAACCGGGGGCGTCTCCCCGAGAAATGTCACGCGTCATCTGCGCCGGGCACCTGAACTGGGACGTGACCCTCCGCGTCGACGCGCTGCCCGACCCTGACGGCGAGGTGGCCGTCGACTCGCGACGCTGCGGCGGCGGCGGCAGCGCCGCGAACGTCGCCAACGGCCTCGCGGACCTCGACGTCGACTCGTCGCTCCTCGGCAGCGTCGGGGACGACGAACACGGGCGAACGGCGCGGGCGGAACTGGCGGACAACGGCGTCGACGTCTCCCACGTCGTCACCAGCGAGGAACTGGAGACGTCGACGAAGTACATCGTCGTCGAGCCCTCGGGTGAGGTGATGGTGCTCGGCTGTCCCGGTGCCAACGAGGCCTTCTCGGCCGACGACCTCCCCGACGCGGCGCTCGACGGGGCCGACCACCTCCATATGACGAGTCAGCGGCCCGAGACGGCGACCCGTCTGGCCGAGCGCGCGGCCGAACACGGCGTTCCGGTCAGCTTCGACCCCGGCCGCCGAATCGACGACCGGGGGTACGGCCCGGCGATCACGTCGGTCGATTACCTCTTCTTGAACGACCGCGAGGCCGCGCTCGCGCTCGATGCGTTCGATCTCACCGAGCAGACGCTCGTCCTCAAGCACGGCCCAGAGGGGGCCGAGATACGGGACGGCGAGCGGCGCGAGGCGCACCCGGGCTACCCCATCGACGTCGTCGACACGACCGGCGCGGGCGACGCCTTCGCGGCGGGATTCCTCGCCGCGCGCGTCGAGGGCGCCGACGATCAGCGCGCGCTCGCGGTCGCGAACGCCTGCGGCGCGCTCGCGTCGAAAGCCCCCGGCGCGCGGACGTCGCTGACGTGGGACGACGTCCGGGCGTTCCTCGGGGAGTGACGCCGGGTCTCTGCAGTGGGAGTTCGGACCGCCATCGGTGACCCGAAACAAGGGTGTTTTTGCCACCGGACGCGGGAGGTGTGATCGATTGTGACGTCCGTGCTCGTCGCTGCCGCCGCACTCGGGAACGCGATCCCGGTCGTAGCCGAGCGTATCGGATCCGTTTCACTCGTGGCGGACACGGCTGGGATCATCGATGGCGGCGCAGCGTACTTCGTCGTCGCCTGCGCGCTCTGTGGCCTCTTGGCCGCCGTGGTGATGGACCTCCCGATGTCGAAGCAGGAAGACGGATTCACGCCCGCGTACGTCGCTGCCGCCGTCGTCCGTCGGGTCGCGCCCGAGACGGTCTCGCTCTCGGAGGCGGTCGCAGTGCACCACGCCACCGGCGCCCTCGCGGGCGTGCTGTACGCGCTGCTGTATCTGGTGGTCTCGATCACCATTCCCGGACTGCTCAGGATCGGCGGCGTGGATCTACTCCCGCATCTGGCCGCCACGGTCGGCGTCTCCGCGTTCGTCTACGGCTTTTTCGCGCACGTCGTCCTTCCGCGTGCCGGCCGCCGGATATACGAGGAGCGCTCGACGGCAGTCCGGGGCCAGTGGCTGCGGTCGACGTTCGTCTTCGCCGCCGTCGTCGCGGTCGCGACGCCAGCGTTGACGACGCTCCTCTAGACGCGAGGGCCGATGGCGTTCCGCCGAGCGCCCGCGGCGACGACACGGACGCTTGAGGCGTTCCGTCTCCGCGCGATCGGCTGGTGACCGCGTCGTTTTTCACCGTCTCCCGCGAGCAATCGGATATGGCGAAACAGCCGCACCTCCTCGTCGAATCGGGCGACGTTCACGACACCGCGCTCATTCCTGGTGATCCCGGTCGGGTCGACCGGATCGCGAGTCAGTGCGAGGACGCCGAGACGGTCGCCGAAAACCGCGAGTACAAGGTCGTGAACGCCACCTACGAGGGCGTGCCGCTGACGATCTGCTCGACGGGTATCGGCTGCCCCTCGGCGGCGATCGCCGTCGAAGAACTCTCCCGCGTCGGCGTTGAGACGGTGATCCGCGTCGGGACGACGGGCGCGCTCCAGTCCGGGATCGAGATCGGGGATATGGTCGTCGCGACCGGCGCAGCGAAAGAGGAGGGGACCTCGAAGCGCTACGAGGACGCCGTCATCCCGGCCGTCCCCGACTACGACGTGCTCTCGGCGCTCGTCGACTCCGCCGAGGCGAACGACGAAGACGTACACGTCGGGCCGATCGTCTCCGACGACGCGTTCTACAACGAGACCGACGCCTACGTCGACGCCTGGGAGGACGCGAACCTCCTCGCCGTCGAGATGGAGGCGGCCGCGGTGTTCTCGATCGCGCGCCGAAAGGGGATGGCCGCCGGCGCGATCTGCACCGTCGACGGCAACCTCGTCGAGGGGACACAGAAAGGCGCCGACTCCGACGCCGAACTGCCCGAGAAGGCGAAGAACAACGTCGAGCGGGCCATCTCGCTCACGCTGAACGCCGTCGTCGATCTCGCGTAGGCGATGTTCGGACGGCGTCTCCTCGACGCGGCGCTCGAAGCGCTCGCCGCGGCGCGGAACCGCCTCCGACGGATCGAGCGGCGAGAGGCGTCTGAACTCCGCCGCTGGGTCCAGAACACGGGCAATCTGTTACACCTCTCGATCGTCCTCTTCATCCCGGTCGTCATCGGGCTCGTCACGTACCTCTCCAATCAGGTCCAGACGCTCTCGTTCCTGCTCTTCCCGCCGCTCGCTTCGGGGACTTACACGCTCGTTTCGGATCCCGAGGGCCAGTACGCCGATCCGCTCCGGTTCGTCGCGAGCCTCAC
This sequence comes from Halobellus sp. Atlit-38R, assembly GCF_003665925.1. Lineage (NCBI taxonomy): Archaea > Methanobacteriati > Methanobacteriota > Halobacteria > Halobacteriales > Haloferacaceae > Halobellus > Halobellus sp. Atlit-38R. The sequence goes on along the minus strand of NZ_QXIJ01000004.1, from coordinate 318,406 downwards.
CGTCGGCGCGCTCTGCGGCCTCGCGGCGTACACGGCGACGACGTGGGCGTACGGCCCCATCGAAACGGGGATCGTCCACCCCGAGAGCGCGGCGCTCGCGATCTTTCTCACCGGTCTCGTCACCTGGGCGGCGCGCATCGAGGCCCCCTCGGCGTTCTCGACGGCGCTCCTCGCGCTCGTGACCGGCGACGTGGAACCGGTGACCTACGTCGCCAGTATCTTTCTGGCCGCGACGGTCGTCGCGACTGCGTTCGTCGTCTGGCGCGAGGAGTTCTACGAGAAGCGCGCGCAGTACCTGTACGAGACCGTCCACGGCGACGACCACGTGCTCGTCCCGATGCGGGGCGAGACGGCCGAGCGGACCGCGCTCTTCGGCGCCCGGCTCGCGGCCGCCCACGAGGCTGGTAAGGTCGTCCTCTTCGACGTGCTCTCGACGGCGGAAGCCGAGGCCGCGGAAGCTGCGGCTGCCGAAGTTGAAGATACGGACGACGACGCTGGCACGGAATCGGCCGCCTCCGTAGCCGGAGGCGACGATGCGACCGCAACGACAGCGGCGGAGACGACCGGAGAACGCGGCGACGACACCGACGCGCCCGTGGCGAACGAGTCCGTCCAGCGGCTCGAACGGTGTGCCGACGTCATCCGCACGCGCGTCGGCGTCCCCTGCGAGGTCGTCGTCGTCGCCGGCGATCCAGTTCCGGCGACGGTCGAGGCGGCGCGGAACGCAAACTGCGACCTCGTGGTGACGCCCTACGAGGAGGATCGCGGCACGCTCTCGGGCTACGTCAGAGGCATCTTCGACAGTAACCTCGACGCGGTGGCGTTCCGGTCGGTCTCCGATCGTCGCCGCTGGCACCGCGTGCTCGTCCTCGTGGCCCGCCCGGGCGACGTCGCTCACGGGATGGTCGATTTCGCGACCCGCCTCACCGGACAGCGCGGGACCGTGAGCGTCACCACCTGCATCGGGGGCGAGGTGGAGCGCCGCCCGGCGGAACGCCGGCTCGACCGCCTCGTCGAGACCGTCGAGGGGAACATCGAGACGCGCGTCGCTCGCTCGCCCGTCGACGAGTTCATCGCCGCCAACGCCGACAACTACGACCTCCTCGTCATCGGCTCCAGCGGCGAGCGATCGCCGGCCTCGCGGTTCGTCTCTCCGCCGACGTTCGAGCGCGTCCAACACCTCGACTGCGACGTCGCCGTCTTCGACAGAGGGCGCAGCTAGCTCGGCTCGCCGCGTTCAGCGATCGGGCTCGGCGTCGTCGCTGCGTTCGCTGTCGTTCTCGTCATCCCCATCAGCGGCTTCACTGACGGCTGCGGCGGCAGCCTCTAAGTCTTCGTCGCCCCCGGCACCCAGCAGGCGTTCTTCGAGCGCTTCGGCCCCGTGGCCGCCGAGCGCGGACTCCGCGAGGAAGTGCGCGCCCAGCGTCGCCGGACTGATGACGGTGTCGGCACCGGCGCGCTTCAGCTTGTTCACGTTCTCGCGCTGCGTCGCGGCCGCGACGATCGTCACCTCGGGATTGAGCTGGCGCGCGGTCAGGATCGCGAGCGCGTCCTCGGCGTCGTTGTTCGTCGCCGCGACGACGGCCTGTGCGACCTCGACCTTCCCGCGTTGCTGGGCCTCCTCGTCGCTCGGATCCTCAGTGAGGACGGTGTAGCCGCGGTCCGAGAGCCGCCGGGCGCGCTCCTCGTCGGGGACGACGACGAGCACGTCGGCCTTCGAGGTGAGTTCTTCGAGAATCGGTTCCGTCAGGTCCCCGAAACCGAGAACGAGGACGTGGTTCTCCAGTACGTCGAGTTGTTCTTCTGTCATACGTCCGAGTGCTTTCGAGAACTGCGCTTCGATGAGTGGGGTGAAGACGACACCGAGGACGACCGCGAACGACGAGACCGTCACGAGCAACACCGACAGCGCGAATAGTTCGCCGACCGCCGAGCGCGGCGTGATGTCGCCGTAACCGACGGTGCTGCCGGTGACGAGCGAGAAGTAGAACGCGTCGAGGAGCGTGCTCACGCCGTTGAACTCCTCCTGTAAGGCGTACGCCCCGACGGTCCCGTAGCCCTGTGCGCCGGCGAGCGCCGCCAGCGCCGCGATCTGCGTCGTCGACAGCGACAGTTCGCGGTCGAACGCGCGGAAGTTCACTCCGACGACGAGCAGCGCCAGCACCGAGAGGGCCACGAGCGGTAGCGACAGCTCCGAGGACTGCAGTACCCCCTGAGCGGCCGTGATCGGAAACAGGAGTAGCGTCGCATACCACGCCGCGCGGAGGCGTCGCCGAAGCCCGAACGCGCTCACGAGGAGCAGGAACCCGGTCAGGGTCCCCGTGAAGGCGGTGATCTGGCGAACGACGCCCGGGACGACAACGCCGAACAGCTGAAAGTCCGCCGTGCCGCCGACGCCGATGTTGGCGATGCCGGTCACGACGGCCAGGACACCGACGAAGAACGTCAGTACGACTGACGCGCGTGCGCCGATCCAGTCCCGCGAGAGCGCCATATCTCTCTCTCCGTCGTCTCTGGGTTAATAGTCTCGTCATTTTCCTTGCGCGACCGCTTCACGGCTTCCGGAAGGCGATGCAGCGACAACTGTAAATCGTCGGGCCGAGAGGTGCCGTCGATGGCGTCGCTCCCTGTCGAGGTCCTCTACGGACTCTACCTCGGCGTGTTGACCGGACTCGTTCCCGCGCTCATCGCGTGGCTGCTCGGGTTCGGGTTCAAGTACTTCACCGGAATTACGATCCCGGGGCTGGCGGTCGTCGGCCTCGGCGTCGCGATCGCGGGACTCAACGGTGGTCTCCTCGCGCTCGCGGACCCCTCGCTCACCGGATCGGCGAACCAGTTGCGACTCACGATCGCCCTGCTCGTCGTGCTGATGGGGACGCTGTACGCCCACGCACAGGGCGATAAGATGGGGGCAGCGCTCCCGAAGCGGCTCAACCTTCGGGAACTCACGAAGCGGACGCTCTCGACCGACGTGGTCGAACTCGTCGGCGGTCGCGGGCAGGTCCGAATCAGCGTCGTCGGCGACGTCGGCGACGTCGAGGGGTATCCGCCGCTCCCCGCGGCGCTCCAGGAGTCGATCCGCGCGGAGACGTGGACGTTTCCGGCCGACCTCCCGCTCGTCGAACTGGAATCGCGCGTCGAAGCCGCGCTTCGGACCGAGTACGATCTCGTCGAAGTGGCTGTGACGCTCGACGAGCGCGGCCGGGCGACGGTCGCGGCCGCGCCGCCGACGAGCGGGCTCTCGAAGCACCTCGATCCCGGGGAGCGGGCCGTCTCGGTCGACGCGCTGATCCCGACGGGCGCGGCGCGCGGCGACGAGGTGACCGTTCTGGCCGACGGCGAGCGGCTCGACGCGCGACTCCTCGGTGTCGTCGGCGAGGGAACGCCCCCGACTCCGTCCGGGGATACCGAGACCGACACGACTGACGAGGCGGCAACCGACGGCGGCGACGCGGATCTCCCGCCGGAGCCACCGTCGCTACCCACGGCCGTCGGCGGCCAGGCCCGGGTCACGCTCGCGGCCGATCGGCAGACGGCGACCGCACTGCTCGGAGCGAACGACGTCCGCCTCGCCGTCCGTTCACGGGGGAGCCGCCGGGAATTCGAACTCGTCGGGCTCCTGCGCCGGACGGGCAAGCGATTCCGGCGCGTCACGGTCAGCGATCGGAGCGAACTGGCCGACACGACGCTCGGTGAGGCGTCGGTCCGGGACACCTACGGCGTGGCGGTGCTGGCGGTCAGACACGGCGGCTCGTGGACCATCGCCCCGCGCGGGACGCAGTCGATCACCGCCGGCGACGACCTCGTCGTCGTCGGGAGCACATCGGAGCTCGATGGGTTCGCGGAGGTGGCGTCGTAATGTCCGCAGTCGGCGTCGCGCTCACAGCGCCCCTCCAACTCGGGGGTCGCATCCCGGCGGACCCGTCGGTGATCGGCGCGCTCACTCGGGTGCTCGGGCTCGCCGCAGTCGCTGGGATACTCGCTGCCGCTGCCGCGGTCGTCTATCGCTGGTACACGCGCGAGGAGATCCCGGCGTGGCTGGCGACGCTCACGGGGGCGTCCGGCGTCGCGCTGTATCTCAACGCCGTTGGCCTCTTTCAGCAGGCCGTCGGATCCGATCCGGCGGCGGTGTTCGACCCGATGGTCGTCCTCGTCAACGCGGCGGCGCTCGGCGCGGCAATCGTCGTCTCGCCTGCCGGACGCGCGGTCGGCGATCGGCTCACCACGAGCGCGTTCGCCGTCGTCGGCGCCCGCGAACTCGACACCGAGGTCAGCTGGCTCGTGAGCAACGTCGGGCGCGTCCGCGCCGTCGAACTCCCGGAAGTCGAATCCGACGTCGAGGACATCGAGGGCTACGAGCCGGTCCCGGCGGCGACGAAGGACGCGCTCGCCGGGAAGACGCTGCTCGTCCCCCGCAATCTCCGCGGTGACGCCCTCCGCGACCGGGTCGTCGCGCGCATCAAAGAGGACTACGGCGTGGGCTACGTCGACCTCGAACTCGACGCCGACGGCACCGTCACGCGGCTCGGAGTGGGCCGGCGCGTCGCGGGGCTCGGAACGACGCTCGCCCCCGGATTTGCCGCCGTCGCGGTCCGAGCGGATCCCGGGGCGGGCGCGTCGGCGGGCGACGCCGTCCAGTTGTGGCGGCGGACCGAGGCCGGTGAGGGAGCAATAGAGGGCACGAGCGGGACCACAGCGCGCGTCGCGAGCGGCGAACTCCGGGCGGTGACCAACGACGTCGCCACCGTCATCGTCGACGAGGCGGACGCCGAAAACCTCGATCCCGCGGCGTCCTATCGACTGCTCACGCTCCCCAGTGACCCCGGCGCAGAGCGGGAGTTCACCTCGCTGCTACGCGCGGCCGACGAGACGATGGACGTCGTCACCGTCGGCGCCGGGAGCGACCTCGACGGGGCGACGGTCGGCGACGTCGACGCCACTGTCGCGGCCGTGCGCCCCACGCGTGGAGCGATCGAGCCGATTCCGGCGCGGAGCCGCACGCTCGCCGCCGGCGACGCGCTCTATCTGGTCGCCCGCCCGGAACGGCTGCGCGGCGTGGCGGCGCTCGCGACGGCGTAACGCTCAACTCGCCCGGCGCGCGAGTGGAGGTATGCACACGGTCAACTGGCGACTGTTCGCCGACCTCGCCGAGGTGGCGGGCGGACGCGACCACGCCGTCTCTGTCGCGGCTGAGTCGACGATCGGCGACGCACTCGACGCGCTCTTGGCTGACTGTGAGGGACTCGGCGACCGGATTCTCGACGGCGAGGGCCTCGCGGACGACGTGAATCTGATGCAAAACGGCTCGCCGGCGGACCTCTCGGCCCCGGTAGCCGACGGCGACGAACTCGCGATGTTCCCGCCCGTGACCGGCGGGTCAGCGCGCTGACGGGCGGCGATCGCCGATAGCCGACGAAAAACGGCGCGGCGACTACGACAGCCACTCCTCGGGCTTGGTGTCGTAGTCGACGTCGGACGCCTGAATCCGCTCTTCTAGCTCGGGGTCGAGTTCGAACTCGTCGAACGAACCGCCGTCGTAGCGGATGCGAACGCCGGCTTCGGTCGGTTCGGGCTCGCGGTTCCGCCGCCGAGCGACTTCGACTTCGTGTTCGTCGAACTCCTTGCGGATCGTCATCAGATTCACCGGGCGCCCCCACAGCTCGTGGATGCGTTCGAGTACGTCGCGTGCTTCGCCGATGTCGAGCGTAATGCCGTTGTAGCGGTGCCCGAGAAGCAGTTCGCCACGGTTCTCGAAGTTGTCGTCGAAGACGGCGATCGTCGGCTTCCCGAAGTTGGTGAACTGCAGGAGCAGCTTCTTTTTCACGTCGGCGTGGTCCGTCGACGCCACCCGGAAGTCCCCCGTCGCGCGGGTGTACTCGTAGGTGAAGTAGTGGTTCTCCTCGACGAACTCCGGCGAGAGGAACGCGTCGACGAACGTCACGTCGTTGTGGCTCCGGCGGACCTCCCGCATCCGGTCCCAGCCGGCCGTCTTGTCGACGTCGTCGATGGCTTCCTCGACGCTCGCGTACTTCTCGTCGTCGAACATATATCTGGAGAGCTGTTCGAGCTCCGAGCGGCGGATGCGACGCAGGAAGCCGCGGTACTGCGGCTTCAGGAGCGAGAAGTGTCGCTCGGCGAGCCCCTCGTAGGTGAGAACCTTCCACGGGTAACGGTCGACGTCGACGGCGTCCGGATCCGACAGCGCCCGGTCCAGCGCCTCCCAGTCGACGCGCGGGTCGTTTTCGGGCAGCGCCGCGAGGTCGTCGAGAGTGTCGCTTCGGACCGTGTCGATCGCCGCCGGCGGTTCGAGCAGCGACTGCACTCGCTCGAAGTCGACGGCGTCGTGGAAGTTCCGCCAGGTAACCCCCTCGACGCGGAGCAGCTTGTCCGCCACCTCGCGTCGGTTGGTCGTGTTCTCGACGTACTCCCACAGTTCCTTCCCGAGTTTGTAGGGGTTCATCCCCGGCGAACCCAACACCCGCGATTGGTGATCGGCGTAGGTGAGGAACTCGTCTTCGCCGGCGAAGCGCTCCTCGCCCATCATCAGCGACTCCCAGAAGGCGGCCCACCCCTCGTTCATCGTCTTCGTCATCTTCTGGGGGGCGAAGTAGTACGCCTCCCGGCGGAGCAAGTCGAGGACGTCCTTCTGCCAGGACTCCATCTCGACGGCTTCGCCCGCCTCCTCGTCGTAGACCGTCGCGTGCTCGCGGAGGAAGCCGAGCACGTCCGAGCGCGGGTGATCGAGGTCGGCCGCGGCGGCTTCCGCCTCCGCGAGGTCGTCGAGCCACTCGTCGTCGAAGACCGCCTCTCTGACCGCCGCAGAGAGGTCCATCCCGTCGAGTCGCTCCCGGAGGTCCTCGGGCTGGGTCCGGCCGGTATCGGGATCGGCGCTCAGGGGTCGGTGTTGGTCGATCGTATCCTCTAAGCACGTGACGGCGTCGACGAAGCGCTCGACCGTCTCGCGGTCGACATCGGGGTCGTCGACGTACCGCTGGATGGTCTCGGCGTGCCGTTCGAGCATCGCCGCGGCGTCGAGATCGTTGTCGCCGGAGAACCGGCTGAACCACTCGTTGTTGCGGAAGAAGTCCGCGTGGGCCTCGACGTGGGTGATGACCGCCTTCTGGTCGGCCAGCGTGTTCGACTCCTGCAGGAAGGCGTGGCTCGGGTCGTCGTTGTTGACGATCTCGAAGGCCTTGCCCATCCCGAACTGGTCTTGTTTCTGCTGGCGGTCGTAGGTCATCCCCCAGCGCCAGTGCGGATACCGCCGCTGGAACCCGCCGTAGGCGATGAGCTGATTCATCTCGTCGTAGTCGACCACCCAGTAGTTCACCGGGTAGGGGTCGAGTCCGAGCTTGCGGGCGAGCGCGGCGGCCTCCCGAACCGGCTCTTCGAGCCGCTCGGCCTCCTCGCGTGCCGCCCGTCTGAAGCGTCGCAATCTGGTGGTCATAGTGTGTGTTGTGTGGTTGGGTGGGTGGTGTCCGCGCGCATCGTCACGAGGTCTCCGCCTTGGCTTTCGCCGACGCCGGCTGCAGGATCTCGTAGATCGCGTCGGTGACGTCCTCGGGCGAACCGACGGATGCAACGACGACGTCGCCGGCGTCCGCGAAGGCGCGATCGACCTCCTCGGCGTGCGTCGCGTTGATTGCGGTGCCGCCGGGCTGGGTCTCCACGTACGCGTGGCGGTTCGCCGGGATGTCCCGCATCAGCGGGATCACCCGCTCTGTCGTGTCGTTCGAGGAGTTCTCGGAGTCGCCGGCGGCGAAGACGTAGCGGTTCCACTCCGCCCAGGGGTACTGCTCTTCGAGGATCTGCTTCGCCAGGTCGTACGCGCTGGAGATGCGCGTGCCGCCGCCCGAGCGGATGCCGAAGAACTCCTCGCGGTCGACCTCCCAGGCGTCGGCGTCGTGGGCGATGTAGACGAACTCGGCGTTGTCGTACTTCCCCTGGAGATACCAATCCAGCGGCGTGAACGTCCGCTCGACGAGTTCGCGCTTCGTCTCGCGCATCGACCCCGAGACGTCGCGGATGTTGACGACGACGACGTTCTTCTGCTTTTTCTCCTCGATCTCGGGATGCCGGTAGCGCTCGTCGTCCCGGCGGAACGGGATCTCGCGGAGCCCGCGCCGTCGGATGCGCTGGACGGCCGTGCTGCGCTCGACGTTGTCGGTCATCTCCTCGAAGGAGTCCCAGCGGCCCCGCTCGTCGTCCGGTATGTCGTCCCACTCGGACTCGATCCACGGGAGCGAGACGAGAATGTTCTCCTCCCGGCACCAGCGGTAGACCGACTCGGGGGTCTCGCCCGCGACTCGCATCGCCTCGCGGACGAACTCCTCGTCGAAGTCGGTCGCGAGCTTCCGCTTGAGTCCCTGTTTGAACAGCCGTTCGAAGTCGAGCGTGCTGTTGGGGCCGGTGCGGGTGACGTCGGTGAAGTCGCCCTCGATCTCCTCGATCACTTCCTTCCCTTTGGGTTCGAGGTCGAGACCGAGCTCCTCGTCGAGTTCCTCGGCGAACTCCTCGGGGTCCATCTCGTAGTAGCCGTGCTCGCCGCCCTCCTCGCCGGGTTCGCCGTCCTCGTCGCCGTCGCCGTCCCCGTCGCCGGGTTGCGGCTGTGGCTGGCCGACGGGCTGGCCGACGTCCGGGGTGCCGCCCTGTCCCTGGCCGACGCCGCCGCGGTCGAGTTGGTCGTACTTGAACTCCGGTAAGTCGACGACCTTGATCGGGATCTCGATCTCGTCGGAGTTCGAGCCGCTGAGATCCCCGTACCGAATGAACGATTCGAGGTCTTCGCGGCGCTCTTCGCCCACTTCGCGGAATCGTTCGAGGTCTTCTCTCAGTCCCATCGGTGGCGCACCTCCCGCATCACTGCGCGGCTCGTCAGTTCGGCCGACGCCGGCGTGTAGCCGCGGGCCGTCAGTTCGTCGATCGTCTGTGCTTTCAGCCGCGCCGTCTCCGTGTTCTCCGGCGGGTCGTCCCACTGCGCGGGGTCGAAGTCCTCGTAGAGCCGCTTGACGTCGTCCCAGTCGTAGGTGTCGAGCACCGAGCGGATCACCGGGATCTCCGAGAGGTCGACGTCGTCGACGGTGAACCCAGCGTCGCGGTTCTCCCACGCGTAGCGGTTCAGCGCGGTGATGATCTTCTCGCGGCGGAACTCCTCGACGGAGTCGGTCGGGCGGTTTCCGAGGTAGTCGTCGTCGTCGAACCGACCGAGCTGTTCGGTCTCGAAGAGCTTCATCAACAGCGGGTCGGGGTCGACCGGTCCGCGCTCGGTCTCGATCTGCTCGTCGCCGTCCCACGCGTAGACGTGCTCGACGTACTCCGCGACCGTCTCGCGTTCGACCGAGCGGTCCGCGAGCAACGCAGCGAGCACGTCTGACTCCTGTCTGTCGAGAACGTACTCCTTCGCCAGCGTCACGCGGTCCTCGTACTCCGCGCGCTCAGAGCGGGAGAAGACGGGGGCGTCGTGGAGGCCAGCAGCCATCGCGTCGAGTACGTCCTCGGGCAGGACCACGTGCTCGACGGCGAGGTCGGTGTGCCAGCGGTCGGTCTCCTCGTGCAGCAGGTCCGCGATGACGTCCCGGGTGAACGTGACGGGGACGCCGTGGATCCCCTCGCCGTCGCCGTCGAAGTCGAACTCGTCGACGCGGGTTCGGTCGTCGCCCTCCTGAACGTAGCCGAAGTCGAAGAGCAGCGCCTTGTCGACGAGGTCGTAGCCGGCGGGGACGTCCTCGCTGTCGAGTCGGGTGAGCACGCTGTACATCGCGGCCGCCTCCACAGCGTGCGGCGCGAGTTCTCTGGCCCGCACCGACCCCGACGCGTTCTGCACGTCGACGACGAGCGGCGCGCGGACGCGCTCGCGGAGTGCGTCTTCGTCTTCGACGTCCCAGACGGCCGTTTCGTCGGTGAGTTCCCGGCGGATCAACTCCGCCTCCAGCGAGACGTTCGTCAGGTAGCGGAACTCGTGTTTGTCGAGTCGGCGCTTGAGCGCCTTCAGCGGGTCGCGACCGTTCCGGTCGGCGTACTTGTCGAGTTCCGCGTCGAGGTCGGGATTCGAGATGATGACGAGCTGGGTGTCGACGTCCATCCCGATCCCCTTATCCAGCTTCACGTGCCCCTCGTCGGGGACGTTCAGGAGCTTCTGGAGCAAGTCTGCGTGCTGGGCGGCGTCCTCGACGATCGTGAGGAGGCCGTTGCCCTGCGAGAGCACGCCGTCGTAGCTGAACGCCTGAGGGTTCTTCCGCCCGCGGGAGTCGAGTTCGCGGAGCATCCCCGGCATCCACGACCCGACGAGGCGCTCTTTGGGCGAGCCGTCGTCCTCGGAGTGGAGGACGCCGATCCCGCGGCCGACGTCGACGACGTAGTTCTTCACGCGCAGGTGCGAGGGGTCGGTCACCGCCGAGAACAACTCTCGGCGCCCGTTGCGGCGGTACTTCTCCTCTAAGAACTCGTAGGCCTCCCGGCAGAACGGGTCGAGTCCCTCGTCGACGGCGATGGGGACGTGATCGCCGGACTGGCGGTTCAGTTCCGCCAGGAGGTCGCTGCGGACCGCCGACGGGAAGACAGACAGCGGGTGCGACTGCACCGGGCTCTCGTACCAGTCGGACTCCTGTTCGGGCGCGGTCGACTCGCCGCCGTACGAGAGACCGCGGGTGTCGCTGGCGGCGGCGACGTTCCACTCGACGGTGTAGCGCCGGCCGGCGTCAGTCTTCGAGTACGCGCGCAGGCCGTTGATGAGACAGCGCTTGAGCTCGGACTTCCCGGTCGCCGTCGGGCCGTCGAACCAGAGGATCTTCTCGCTTTTCCCCCGGTCGGCGGCGATCGTCCGGAGGTCGTCGACGAAGCGGTTCAAGACCTCGGTGTTGCCGAGGACGGCGTGTTCGCCGTCGTTCGCGGGGTCGTCGAAGAAGCGGTAGCGCTCGCGGGTCTCCCCCTCTTCGAGAACCGTCCGCGTTCCCATCGACTCGATCGCGTCCAGCAGGTACTTCGAGGCGTGTGCGGCGATCGACGGTCGCTCGAACGCGGCATCGACGTACGCCTCCAGGCTCATCGGCTCCTCGTAGGTACCGCGGAGGTGGTCGTCTGCGGTCTCGACGTAGTCCTTCGCGGGGTTTGGGTTGTGGGCGGTCATCTTACTCTTCCAGTTCGCTCTTTGCCACCTCCGCGCCGGCGAACTCGAGCACTTCGCGGGCTCCCTCCGGGGAGTAGCCCTGGTCGATCAGGGCGTCGATCCACGCGCTGCGCTCGTCGTCGTCGAGTTCGTTCGCGCTGACCAGCGCCGAGAAGTTGATGTTGTGTTTCTTGTCTTCCCAGAGCTTGCGTTCCAGCGCGCGGCGGAGTCGGTCGTTGTCCTGCGGGTCGAAGGACGTTCCGTCGCGGGCACGGCGTGAGACCCAGTTCGAGACCTCCTGGCGGAAGTCGTCCTTCCGGTCTTCGGGGATCTCGAGCTTCTCCTCGACCGAGCGGAGGAACGTCTCGTCGGGGTCCTGTTCGCGCCCGGTGAGCTCGTCTTCGACGGTGGCGTCGTCGATGTACGCCATCACGTGATCCATATATTTCTCGCCCTGCCGCTGGATCTCTTCGAGGTCGTACGCGAGCGCGTGCCGCACGTCCTCGATGGCGCGCGCCTTGTACTCCTCGCGGACGAGTTCGAGGTAGCGGTAGTAGCGATCGAGGTTGTCCTCGGGAATCGATCCGTGGTTCTCCAAGTTGGCCTCGAAGTGCGAGAACACCGACAGCGGCGAGAGGTACGACCGGTCGCGGTGGGTCGAGTCCATAATCGCCTCGGCGATCTCGTCGCCGATGAACCGCGCGGAGACGCCGTCCATCCCCTCGCCGATGTCGGCTTTCTCCTCGCCGCTCTCGCGGAGCTTTCGGACGTCGACGTCGTCGCCGTCGTCGATTTCGCCGTTGTACGCCTTCGCCTTCTGCACGAGCGACACGTTGCCGTCGGATTCGGTGATCCGGGTGAGCACGCCGAACAGCCCCGCCATCTCTAAGGCGTGCGGTTCGATGTGCATATCCGGGACGTCGGCGTTCCGGAGCATCTTGCGGTAGATTTCGGCCTCCTCGTCGTACTCCAACACGTACGGGAAGTCGATCCGCTTGGTCCGGTCGTTGAACGCCTCCATCTTCTCGTCGCCCTTCTTCTCTCTGTATTCGGGCATGTTCGTCCGCCCGACGATCACCTGGTCGATGTCGATCCGGGGGTTGTTCTTCGGCTTGATCGTCTGCTCCTGGGAGGCGTGCAGGAAGTCATAGAGGAACTCCCGCTGGAGCTTCAGCAGCTCTTCGCCGGAGAAGAGCCCGCGGTTGGCGTTACAGAACGCCCCGGAGTAGTCGAACGCGCGCGGGTCCGACTCGCCGTAGACGGCGAGTTTCGAGTAGTTGACGTCGCCGGTGAGTTCGGTCTCGTCTTGGTTCTTCTTGTCCTTCGGCTCGAACGTCTCGACGCACTGCCGCTTGTTCTCGGAGGCGACGAGGCGGACGATCTCGACGTGATTCTCCAAGACGGCCTGGAGGTCGTCGTCGTAGGACGCAAGCAGCGAGTCGAGATAGAACTCCGAGGCGGGGTCGAGCGTCTGGTCGTTCCGGATCGTGTAGGGCGCGTCCAGTCGCTCGTTGAGGCGTGCGAGGACCTCGTCGCGCTGCTCCTGTGGGAGGAGGACCAGCGGGTCCTGATTCATCGGGGAGGTGACGACATCGTCCTCGGGGTCCTGATCGCGGATGACGTCGCAGAGGTTCGTCCACCGGAAGGTGTACATCCGCCCCGCGTCCGTCGCGGTGTAATCCTCGAAGTAGCGGCGGACCATCCAGTCGAAGTGCGATTTCCCGGAGCCGACTGGGCCGAGGAGGAGTTTGATCCGCTTCTCGGGACCGAGTCCGCGCGCACCGGATTTCACCTTGTTCACGAACTCGTGAATCGACTCGTGGACCTCCCGTCCGTAGAAGGTGTTTTCACCGTCGTGGAGCGGGTCTTCGGCGGCCATCCGATACTCGACGACGCCGGCGTCCTCGTCGTAGTCGGTGCCGTAGTGGTCGAACATATCGGCCACGCGCTGGTGGGCGTTTCTGGCGATACGCGGGTCTTCGTACACCGCGTCGAGGTACCACTCGAAGCGCTTCGCTTCGCGAAGGTCCGAGGGAACCGAGTCCTTGTATTGCCGACTCAGGGATTCGAGGGTTTCTCTGTCACCGTTCATTGTTTGTCCGTCCCGGGGAGCGACGCCGCGTCTCCCTGGCGCGTGGCGAGGGTAGACGCGCACGGACGCGATGGCGCGCTCGTGGCAAGTATGATATGAGTACACATACCAATCAGCACGCGCGCGGCGAGACGTCATCGGGCGACAGCGACCAGGCGGCGACAGGGCGACAGAACGTCGGGATTCAGCGGGCGGTGCGCGTACAGGCGGTCGCTCGATCCGATTGACCGAGACTGAGAGTGTGTGAGTGATCGACACACATAAGCCTTCCCTCGATTTGGGGGGCAATACCCGGGAACTGTCCGGCCACAACGCGACGATATATGTATCTAGGAACTCGAAGCCGGAGTATGGAGGACCGCCCGCGACCGGCGAGAGACGACGAACGCGACGGCGCGGCAGACGACGCCCCCGAGAGACCCCCATCCGGTTGGACCCTCTGGAACGACGAGCCCCAGGGCCGCCGTATTCTGGTGTTTCGGCCGGACGTGTTCAACGAACAGAACGACCTCCCCGCGGCGTGTCTCCCGACGATTATGATCTCGAACGGGTCGCGGGCCCGCCGTCCCGGTGCTTCCCAGATTCCGACGACGACCTGGCACGTCGTCCTCACGCTCGAACCGGAGATCGAGGCGGTAGCCGAGTCGTACGACAGCCGCGAGGCCGCCCTCGCCGGTGCGAACGACCTCGCTCGTCGCTTCGCCGACGGCGACGTCGACTACCGCGCGGCGTATCAGATCCCGCGTGAGACCTACTTCGAGCGCCTCGACGAGGTCGTCGGCGCCGGCGAGTGAGCGTATTCGGTCAGACTACCACGCCACAAACTGGTCCCTACCACTGCGCGAACGGCGCTCCGCCCGCGACACGTTCGACGTACTCGCCCTGCATCTCGCTGATCGCCGCCGGCAGCGACGCCCCGTCGTCGACCGCTTCGCGGACCCTCGCTCGCTTCCACGCGCTCGGAGAAGTGTGCGCCGCATCGCGCCGCGCCTCGATCGGTCCGAGTGCCCACTCGGTCGCGTCCGCGCCGACGCCGAGCGCGTCGAGGCCGCGACGCGCGAGCCCGAACAGGTCGTCGTAGATAGCTTCGGTTTCTCCCGTCTGCTCGCCGTCCTGCGTCACCCACCGTACGTCCGCGTCCGGGCCATCGTCGACCGCGGCGTAGAACGACGCTCGCGCGTCCTCCCACGAGAGCGTCGCGAGCGGGTGGTCCGCGACGTCGACGCCGCGGAGCACGCCGGCGACGAGCGCCTGCACGCCGACGGTGTCTCTGAGCGTCGGCTGCGTCGGAAGCGGCCGATACTCGATCCGCACCGACTCCTCGCTCGCCCCCGGGATCGGTCCGCCGTCCGCGCCGCGCGGGATCTCGCCCCCGAAGACCGGGCGGACCCAGCGCCAGTACGTGCCGCGTTTCGCTCCGAACGCGGGGTAGCGCTCGCTGCCGGGGTCTCCTTTTCCCCCACTGTCGTCCCGCGTTTCGTCCCCGTCGCCGGCTTCGTTGCTGTCTCCACCCAGATCCGGCGGCGCGACGAGCGTCGGATCCTCGGCGATTCGGTCGATCAGTTCACCGATACTCGCCGCGTCGCGCGGGACGCGGCACTTGTTCGTTCCGTCGTCGACGGAGCGCTCGAAGATCGGAATCCGGAGTTCGTGCGGCGTCTGCGCGAAGACCTCATCGACACCTGAGAGTGGCTCGTCATCGTATATATCGGCTGGGAGGAACGGCGAGTTGGCCGTCAGCGAGAGAATCGGCCCCATCGTCCGCGTGGCGACGTTCAGGTAGCGCGGAATGTCCGTCGGGTCCGGGAGCTGGAGGTGTGGCTGCATCGACGTCGCCAGCGACTCGACGAGCATCGAGCGGGCGTCGTCGTAGCCGGGCAGCCCGAGTTCGGTTCGTCCCCCGTTCGCCGCGCGGATTTTCTGATCGAGGGCGACGTACCGGGGAACGGGGCGCATATTGTCGGCGAGAAAGATCCCGTCGGTCTCCGTCCCCGCGCTGAGATACTGGCGCGTGCCCGACTCGGGCGGCACAGTCCACATCGCATCGAGGACGAAGCGGCGGTCCGACTCGCCGAGGTGGCGCTGGACGTCGTCGTAGATTCCTCGCAGTTCGTCGTACTGCCGGCGGAGTCCCGCGTCGGAGACGACGTCCGGCGCAGTGTGCATCTCGGCGTTGTGGACGCCGAGCTCCCGGCTACAGCCGTCGATCTCGAAGAGGCTCTCGGGGGCGGCCGCGAGTCGGCCGTCGGCGTCGACGACGTAGCCCTCGAGTTCGAGTCCGACGGCGAAGTCGGGCGCGTCGAAAGCGCCCGCGGCGACGTCGTTCCGCAGTGATTCGGCTTCCCGGTCGACGCGGCGCTCGAAGGCCGCGCGTCGGTCTGGATCGAGCGCCGCGCGGACGGCGTCGGTCGTCTCGGTCATTGCGTACGTGTCGCGGCCGACGGGTACTGATACTGTCGGCTGTGCGCGTCCCGCACGGTGCGCTGCACTGGACTGGCTCGGGGCCACTCACTCGCTGTCGCGTCCACTACCGCCGCGTCCACTACCGCCGCGTCCACCGCCGACCTCGTCGCTGCCGGTCGTACGCAGGATGAACGGACCGATCGAGAGCGTCCGCTTCGCGATCGTGCCGATCCGGAGGACGAACGACAGGAGGATCGCGAACGGCGCGAGCGCGATCGAGGCCGCGAGCGCGACGATCCAGACGTAGTGGGCGATACCGAGCGTCGCCCCCGACACCGATCCGAGCGTACCGTGAAACAGCAGCGTGTTCGTCGCCACCAGCAGTGCCGGAACCGCGCTGTAGAGCATCGCCCGCGAGAGGTCGACCAGTTCCCACTGGAAGTACAGCGTTTTGACGTGCTCTCTGGCGGGACCGAACAGCGTCAGCGCAGCCACGACCGAATCGAGCGCGTCGCGCAGCTCCCGTATCGACTCGGCGTCCGCAGTCTCGTCGGCCTCCGGAAGCGACTCGCGCAGTCGTCGCGCCTCGTGGATCTTCCAGGAGTAATTGAAGTTCAGCGCCGCCGAGAGGACGCCGAACGTACCGAACTGACGGTCCGCGAGGTCGCTGCTGACTGACGAGGCGTGGCCGCGGACGTCGTCGGCGAAGGCTCGCGTCCGCTCGGTTTCGACCCGCTCGGAGGCGACGGCCGCTGCGGCCTTCGAGAGTCGAGCGCCACGCCGTTCGACGCCGTCGACGAGTACCCGGAGGAACCCTGCGGGTGTCGCCGGCGCGATCTCGACGCCCAGTTCGTCCTCGATGTCGCGGCGGAACGACATCGCGCCCTCCATCCGGTCGCGCTGGTCGCCCAGCGTCCCCAGTTCCTGTGAGAGCACGAGCGAGTTGATCGAGACGACGAGCGTGACGCCGGTGATCGTCGCGGTCACGAGCCCCTGAAAGAGCGTTTCGACCGGGTCGCCGACCGAGAGGACGACCCGGTCGGGGACGACGGCGGCGACGAGGAGCGTCCCGAGAACGAAGCCAGCCAGGACGACCGCGGCGACGACCCACCGGTTCGCCTCCAGCAGGAGCCAGAGCTTCAGCCGGTTCTCCGTGCCGCGGCGGCGCATCGTGTCGCTCGGCTCGTCGGCCGACTCCTGGCTCTCTGCGGCTTCGTTGGCCGGTGTCTGGCCAGCGGGCGGTTCCTCGACGGCCGACCTGTCGGTCGTCGCGTCCTCACTCGCCGTCCCGTCGTCGGCCGACGTCTCTTTGCCCATCATCGGTATTCTCGAAGGCCGCAGCGACAGTGGCGTCCAACGTCCCGGCCGCGTGGGGAACCGTGCTCGCGCCGACGTCCGCGACGCAGCGGCGTGCTCGGCTCGCGAGGGTCAGTTCTCGTCGTCTTTCAGCTCTTCCAGTTCGGCTTCGACCTCGGCGTCGGAGACGTCGACGTCCGGGGCGCTCTCCTCGCCCACGTCTGCTTCGGCCTCGGCGTCGGCGGCTTCCGTCTCCCCCTCGTCGGCCCCGCCCATCTCGGCTTTTAGCGTCTCCAGTTCCGAGTCGACCTCGGCGCCGGTGCGACCGCTTTCGAGCTGTCGGTCGATGCTGTCTTTGTCCGACATCGCCTCGTCGAACGCGCCGGTGTCGACGAGTTCGTCCATCGCCTCCGAACGGGCCTCCATCTCGTCGGTGCGTTCCTCGGCGCGCTCGATCGCCCGGGAGACGTCGGCCATCTCGTCGCCGACGCCCGTCATCGCCTCCGAGACGCGCGAGGACGCTTCGGCGGCCTCGTAGCGGGCTTTCATCGTCTCCTTCTTCGTGCGGAACTCCTCGATTCTGCCCTGGAGTTCGTTCTTCTTCTCGACGAGGTCGTCCTGAGTCGACTGGAGCTCTGCGATCTGTCCCTCCAGTTCTTCGATCTGGGACATCTTCGCCTGCTTCTTCTCTAGGGCCTGCCGAGCGAGGTCGTCGCGGCCCTGTCGGACGGCCTCGCGGGCCTGGTCGTTGTGCTTTTCGACGTTCTCTTCGAGCCGGCGCTTTTGAATCTCCAGGCGCTTCTTCTGGGTCGTCAGGTCGGCGATGCCTTGCTTTACGTCCTGCAGTTCGTCACGCATCTGCTCGTAGGAGTAATCGAGCGTTTCCGTCGGATCCTCTGCGCGGTTGAGGAGGGCGTTGAGCTTCGAGCGGACGACGTAGGACGCGCGTGAGAGGATTCCCATACGTCCCACGTTGGGCACGCTGGAGTTAAAACCTCACGTGCCGAACGCCGCACGTTCGATGAGCGAGACGATTCTGCTGCCCGGCGGCCGCGACGCTCGCGGGACGCTCGGCGTCGCTGCAGATTCTGATGGCGCCGCCGCGGACACCGGGACCGACGACGCGGCGACTGCGGCCGACGCGTGCGTCGTCGCGTGCCCGCCACACCCCCAACACGGCGGCCACCGCGGCGACCAGCGCCTCCGGGCGGTGAGCGACGAACTCCGAGAGCGCGGGATCGACTGTCTGCGGTTCGACTACGGCCCCTGGGACGGCGGCCGGGGCGAACGAACCGACGCGCTGAACGCCGTCGCGTGGGCGAACGAGCGGTACGATCGCGTCGCGCTGTTCGGCTTCAGTTTCGGCGCGTCGGTCGCTCTCTCTGCTGCCGCCCACGGTGCTGACGTCGTCGCGGTCGCCGCCCTCGCGCCGGATGCGCGGCTCGGTGCGACACGAGCGGGTCCCGATACACCGGACGACGGCAGCATCGGCGGTATCGACGTCGTCGCGGGTCTCCCGAAGATCCCGGAGCGGATCGGCGTACAAGTGCTGTACGGCACGCGCGACGACGTCGTCGACGTCGGGACAGTCGTCGACGCCGCACGCACGCGCGGTCACTCGATTGTCGAGTTCGCCGCGGATCACTTCTTCATCGGGCAGGCCGGAAAAGTCGCAACAGCCGTCGCGGATTTCTTCGAGCCGGCGCTTCAGGCGGACGTCCCGCGGTAGCCCGCGGCGAAGGAGACGGCGACTGCGACGACGCCGGCGACGACCGCGAACGTCCAGAAGCCGGCCCACGCGGCTGCGCCGAGATCCGTCGTGACCGCGTACGTGACCACGACGCCCGCGAGGCCGCTCCCGACCGGGACGAGAAACGCGAGGTCGCTCCACTGGCCGCCCGCGTTGGCGTACTCGACGGCGTAGCCCCAGAGGTTGCCGAGGGTGAACCGGAGGACGACGACCGCGAGGAGGCCGGAGACGATGGCCGTGACGAGCGCGAATAACGGGGGCGTGGTCTCGAATCCGGCACTGTTGCGCCAGAGCGACCACCCGGCGCCGAACAGGAACGCGGCGAGGTCGAGGAGGTGCCACGGGCGGAGTCGGTCGCGGAAGCGTTGGTGGAGGGACATATCTCGCCGTTCGGTGGCCATTGGTAATAGTGTACCGTGCCGCGCAGAGGCGGGAGCAGTGCGGATGCGGGGCTGTGGCGGATGCGGGGCTGTGGCGGAGGCGGTACCTACGAGTAGTACCGCGAGGCGAGCGAACGCGAGCCTCGCGGCTTTTTTCCCTCCAGGTTTTTTGGCCGGGGTCGAGCGCCGCCACAGGCGGCGCGAGGCCCCGGTGAAAAAAGGTGGGTTAGTTGTACCCCCGCCACCGGTGGCCGCACTCGGTACACTTGAAGAATCGCGTCGGCGGTTCGTCGGCCGAGCCGGTCTGTTTGATCGTGTACCACGCCTCTTGATTGCCGCACTCGTCGCAGACTACGTCGGTGGCTGTCGGCTTGCCCTCGAAGTTCGCGTCTTCGGTGGTTTCGATCACGTCGTCGTCGGTCTGGGCCTCCGTCGAGACGAACTGCTCGGCCAACTCCTCGTCCTGTTCGGCCTGCGCGCCGCAGTCCTCGTTGGTGCATACCATCGCGCCGTCCCGAGAGACCATCATCGAACCGCACTCGTCGCAGAACTGCATTTACCCCTCGTACCGGTCCCGGACACAAGTGTCTCTCGGGAAAATGTCGTCAGGAGTGTCCGCCGCGTACGCCAGGGGCCACCGGGGCCTCACTCCCGCTCGTCGGCCGCGGCGGCGCGCCCCCTGCCGTTCACTGTCTCGTGAATCCCGATCACGAGCGCCGGGACGACGAGCATAAACAGGTGTTCTTCGACCGGAATACCAAGGAGTTCGACGCCGGTCCGCAGCGGAATCGCGAACACCCCGATTTCGAGCGTGTACCAGTCCCAGACGTACGCGAGGGGATAGAGAGCAAGGATCGTCACCGCGGCGCGGCGGAGGGCGTCGGCGTACACCAGGAGAGCGAGCGCGAGGGTGCCGAAGGCGATTTCGGTCGCGAGGTAGGTGTACGGGCCGAGCAGGCCGATGTCCGGGAGCGGAACGGCCGCGAGCGGGCGGTACCAGACGGCGACGACCAAGAATGCGAGGAAGACGTACGCGCCGCGGACGAGCAGCATAGTCGCCACCGTCGCGTCTGCCCGGGTCGCGACGAGCGCGACGATTCCGAAGGCGACGGCAGCCAGCGGTGCGGACGCCGGGAACGGCCCGCCGACGGCGAACAGGACGACGAACACGAAGCCGAGATACAGCAGCGCGTACGCCAACCGTCGCGCGCGTTCGAGACCGAGCGCGACGGCGACCGTCCGCTTGCCGATGGAGCGGTCGTACTGGTAATCCGTCGAGTCGTCGACGATCTTCACACCGGCGAGCGTCGTGAGAAAGACGAGCGCGAATCCGAGCGGTTCAGCGCCGAACTGCCCTGCCTGGGCGTAGTGCCCGCCGACGATGGCGAGCGCGATGCCGAGTGGGTACCCGAGCGTCGTCGTCACCGGGTTCGTGTCGAACTGCGGGGCGTGGAAGAATCCCAGCAGCCACATCGGGACCGTGACGACGGCGGCGACGACGCCGACGCGCGTGCCGAGCAGCGCGGTGACGATGCCGAACCCGAGCGTCGCGCAGGCGAGCGCCCGTCGACAGCCCGCTTCGCTCATCGGGTGGTCGTCGTCCTCGCCGCGACGGTAGAAGTCCACGTAGCCGTCTTTGACGTGCGCCGTGTAGACAGCGAAGAACGTGGCGAGCGCGTGGAGGACGAGCGGTGCGGGCGTCGCCGACCCGGCGAGGACGGCACCGAACCCACTCGCGGCGAGCGGCGGCAACATAAACACCGGGTGGACCTGCGAGAGGAGCGCGCCGAGGTCGGTTCGCTCCTCGCTCCCCTGGCGAGCGAACGCCATATGGTACCATTTGTCTATATACGCAAAAGCGTTCGGCAGGATTCTCGATCGCTCGCGGACGGGCTCACTCGTCGACCATCGGACACTCCCGCACCCGGAAGTGATCGGCGTCGACGACAGCGACGATCTCCGTTCCGTCGTGAGCGCAGGCCAGCTCCGGCGGTTCCGTCAGGTACGGACACTTCTGGCAGTACTTCGTCTTCGAGACGACGTGTTCCGTGGCCCGCGACGACGTCCGCGTCGTCGTGCCTGCTTCGGAGACGCTGCTGGCGGTCTCGCCGAGCCCGACCTGATCGGCTGAGTCGTCGCTTTCGAGCGACGACCAGAGCGTCTCCGCTTCGATATCGCCGACGGACATCTCCTCGAAGAGGTCGTCCGCGTCAACGCTCTCGCCGCGACCTGTCCCGTGGTCCTCGCCTGTGGCGTCGCCCTCGGCGTTCGGCTTGCTCGCATCGCTGCCGCGGACGCTGTCACTCTGCGTCGTCGACGCGGTCTCGGGATCCCGTGCATCACGGCGCTCGGACACCCGACGCGCTAGATCCGACAGCGGAGCCCGTTCCTCCTCGGGGCTGGTTTCCGGTTCGGGAGTCGCGTCCCGCTCGTCCGCTGCTCCCGCAGAGAGTTCGTCGTCGTCGACCCAGTCGATGTCGGTCGCCTCAGCCGCATCCCGCTCTGGCGACGTCCCAGGGTCCGCTGAGCGATCGGCGTCAGCGTCTGTATCTTCGTCGGTCACTTCTCGATCACTCGTTTACCTGCGCTGTGTTCGCAGTTCGATCCGTGTCGCCCTCGGAGACGTCCTCTGCTGCGGTACTCTTCTCTTGGTCTTCTCCTGCGGTATCGTGAGTCGTGGACCCATCCGCGCGCGCACCAGACGTATCTTCTGCGCCCCGACTTTCGTCGTCGAAGAGACCATCGCGTTCGGCGGCGGCGCTCCCGGATTCGGTCGGTGCCTCCAATGCCGGCCGCTGGCCCACCGTGAGCCGGTGTGAGCCGAAGAATCCGCGCTTCGGCTCGACGCCGTCGAACGTCGATTCACAGTGCGGGCAGAACGGGCCGTCGAGCAGGCCGAGGTGGACCGACCCACCGCAGGACTCACAGACGGCCTCGGCGACGCCCTGTCGGTTCGCCTCCCGACGGAGGTCGGCCGCCGCAGCGCGCTCGTTCGAGTCCCGTTCGAGGGTCGCGATGCGCCCTCTGAGGTCGACGATGGCGCTGGCGACGGTATCCAGTTTCGCGTCCTGGTCGTCGGTCGTCTCGGTGAGGTACTCCAAGATCTCCTCGTAGTTCTCGAAGCCCTGACGGAGCCGACGTTCGATGTCGGGGTGATCGTGGTCCTCGGGCGCTTTGGCGTCGGTTTCGCGCTTGACCTGGATGACGCGCTCGCGGACGTCGGTGATCTTTTCGTCGAGGTCGTCCTCCAGCGCGTTGATCCGCGCGACCATCTCGGCGACGTCGGCCGTGAGAGCGTCGACCTCCGCTGAAACCGCAGTATCGTCGGCGGAGTCCGGCGCGCTCCCGAGTAGTTCGGCGACGTCGATCGATTCAGGGTCCTCGAGAGCTTCCGGATGCTCGTCGAGCAGACGGTGGGCCGCGAGGAGCCGACGGAGGACATCCGCTCGCGAGGTATCTGTGGCCGCGGCTCTGTCGGCCACCCACGAGTCGAGTTCTTCCGGTAGCCCGTCGACGCCCTCGCTCCCCATCTACCGCACCCTTTGGAGTCCGTATCTTAAGTATTCCCTTGGTCCCACAGAATATTCGCTGGACCCACAGAAGCATCCAACTTCCGGGGCGACGAAAGCAGCGTATGGACGTCACGGTGTACGGACCGCTGCGGAGCGCGACCGGCGACAAGCACGTACAGATCGAATTCGAGGGTGGAACGGTTCGAGACGCGATCGAGGCGCTGGTCGCCGCGTATCCGCGGGCGAAAGCCCAGATGTATCGGAACGACGGCCGGGTCGCCCCGAGCGTTCGCATCTCGGTCGACGGCGACCCGGCGGACTTAGACGATCCGTGCCCGGCCGACGCGTCGCTCGCTGTGCACCCGGCAGTTCAGGGCGGGTGAGCGTCCGCGCGGTCGCCGGCCACCGTCTACGTGCGACTCACCGTCCGTCGGCGCTCGCGGCTCACAACCCGTACTGTTCGCGCACGAGGTGGCTGAGTCCGCGGTCCGCGAGCGTATCCATCGGCGCGAGCATCGTCAGCTGGACGACGCCGGGGAGCCGACCGATTTCGACGCCGCCGGTGAACGTGCAGCGGGTCCGGACCTCGCCCTCGCTCATCCCCAGCAGGTCGCCGGCGCGGTCGAAGGCGTTCTCTGTGGCGTCGTTGACCGTCGCCCCGGATCCGATCACCTGAATCGGCCCCATATCGGTTTCGACGTCGACGCCGTACTGCGCGCCGAGTTCGCGGCCACGCTCGATGTCCGATTCGCTGTACGGTTTGCTGATGTGCGGGAGGTCCTCCTCGTTGGGCAGCAGGAGCGGTCCGCCGATGTCGAGACCTTTGATGACCTCGACCTCGAACTCGGTGTGGCCGCTGACGTCCGTCGTGTGGAGTGCGAGTTCGCCGTCGCCCTGATTGGCGTGCATATCGCCGACGTAGATGCCGCCGCCGTCGACTTTCACCGGACAGATGAGGACCGCACCCTCGCGGACCGCGTTGATGTCCATATGTCCGTCCGTTCGGGCGTCCAGTTCCGATTCGTCTTCGAGGCCCCACTCGTGGCTGGCACCGATGAGGAACTGGCCGAAGTCGCCGGCGTTGTGCGAGTCCGGCAGTTCGACCGGCGGCGTCGTCCCGATGTTGCCGAGGAACGGCCGGAGATGTCCGAGCGTCCCCGGCATCTCCGAGGGTTCGTACAGCAGAATCGGATGTTGTCGTGAGTTCTCCGGCAGCGCGCTCGCCTCCGCGGCGCGCTCGGCGAGGTCGTGGGCGGCCGCCTCGTCGACGGTCAGGCCGACCTCGTAGTCGTCGTCGAAGACGGCCGTGATGCCGTACTCGAACGCGAACGAGGAGGCGTTCGCACCGCACTCGGCACACCTGATGGCGTCCTCGCCGGTCCCCTCGACGACGCTCTCGGGCCACTCGGCTCCGCACTCCGGACAGCGGTGGTCCACGAAGGGGTCGTCGCCGAAGGCGTCCTCGCGTTCCGCCATCGATCCGGTGCTCGTGGCGACGCTCGTCACTTCGATGTTCTTGATGTGGATCGCGACCGCGTCGCCGACCTCCGCACCGTCGACGGCGATCGGCTTCGTGACCTCGTGACCGCCGCGAAACTTCGGTGTGATCATCGGTCCCCAGCAGGCCGGCGGCGTGTGCGTCCGGACCGTACCGCCGTCGGCGACCGTCCCGGCCCACTCCTGGTCGGGACCGACCAACCCGAGCGTGTACTCGTCGACCTCGAGTTCGGTGACTACCTGTTGAGACATATACATTGTAAACGATCGTGAGAGAATCTATTAAGCGTTGGTGCCGAACGGACAGAACGCGAGATATAGTGGCTAAGAGCCGGTGAAAACGGGCAGGTCTACTCCAGGTACTCCTCTTCGCGCTCCTCGTCGTCACGGCCGGGTTCGTCAGTCCGGCGCGTGACGTCGACCTGGTAGTGCTGGAGGATGTCGCGGCCGAGAAGCAGCGGGTAATCCATATGCGAGCGGTCCTCGATGCTCGCCGTGACGGTGTGTTGGGTGCCGCCGATCCCGATGACGAGGTCGACGACCGGGCGTGCCTTACCGGACTTCAGCGAGCCGGACTTCACGCGCGTCATACTCTTGATCGGCCCGGCACCGATCTCGGCGGCCAGCGAGGTGTCGATGCTCGTCCGCGTCGCGCCGGTGTCGGACTTGGCTTTCGCCTGCGTCGACCCGCTGGTACCGGAGACGACGACCTCCTCGATGTAGCCGATCGTCGGTCGGTCGCCGACCGGGCCCGAACTGACGCGCGGCATCCCGGCGGGCCGGGAATCGTCGAGCGTCGCCGACAGTTCCTCGACGCGCTCGTCGTCGACTTCGCCGCCGACGCGCTCGATCGCGAGTTTCGCGATGTACGGCGCGGGACTGCGGCCGGTCGCTTTGTGCAGGCCCTTGAACCCGGCGGTCGGGTTGACTTCGAGGACGAACCAGCCGTCGTCACCTTCGATGAGGTCGACGCCGACGTAGTCAAGTTCCATTACTTCGGCGGCGTACAACGCCGTCTCGCGCGCTTCCTGTGGCATATCGTCGGTCGCGTCGACGACGTCGCCGCCGAGCGCGACGTTCGTTCGCCACTCGCCCTCCGGCGCGTAGCGGTACATCGCGCCGACGACTTCGTCGTCGACGATGTAGACGCGAAGGTCGCGGTGTTGCGTCTCGTCACGGTCGATGAGGTCCTGCAGGAACGCCTGGCGGTTGCCGACCTTGGGGTTCACGGGTTCGGTGAGATCGACCTTCCAGGTGCCGCCGCCGTGGGTTCCGATGGCGGACTTGTAGACGCCGACCTCCCCGAAGCGGTCGCGACCCTTGTTCAGGCGGTCGTTAGAGAGTGCGAGCAGGGCGTCGGGGACCTTGATGTTCCAGTTCGCGAGCGTCGCGGCAGTTGCGAACTTGTGGATCGCGGTGAGCACCGATGCCGGTTCGTTCAGCATCGGACGGATCCGCTCGAACGTCGTCGCGAGGCCGAGCAGTTCGGCCGGTTCTTCGGTGTTCGAGAGCAGCAGACGGTTGGCGACGACGTCGACCTCCGGTTCGATCGCGACGTCGCCGTTTTCGATGGAGATCGCGGAGTTCTCACGGCGTAACCAGATACCCTCGTGGCCGAGATCGTCGACGGCGTTGAGGATAGCCTTCGTCTCCTTGCTGTTGTGTAACGAGAGGACGCCTACGCGAACTTGCTCTCCGTCGGAAGACATACTGTTCCGTACTCAACCACACAATCAAAGAGGTGCCGATCCAGCACTCAGAACGGCTGGTGTGACCGTTTCACACTTCGGGGTCAGCGCGGGTGCGAGCACGGGAGTCGGTGCGAGCGTTTATCCCCCCGGCCCGTCCACGGCGAGTATGAGCACCGACGGGACCTTCACGTACAACGGCGGGAAGGTCGATCCAGGAGAGCGGCAGAACCTCCGCTACGGGATCAGCGAGACGTATCTCGGGGACCCGGTCCGCATTCCGGTCACTATCATCAACGGCGAGCGAGAGGGGCCGACCGTGTTCCTGTCTGCGGCCGCGCACGGCGACGAGCTCAACGGTATCGAGGTCGTCCGTGAGGTCGCTCACGAGTGGGACCTCTCGGATCTCGCCGGGACGCTCGTCTGTCTCCCGGTGCTGAACGTCCCTGCGTTCCTCGCTCAGCAGCGCTATCTCCCCATCTACGACCGCGACCTGAACCGATCGTTCCCCGGCCACGAGGACTCGACGAGCGCGAAGCGGATGGCCGCGCGCATCTTCGACAACTTCGTCGCGCCCTGTGACTTCGGGCTCGACTTCCACACCTCTACGCGCGGGCGGACGAATATGCTCCACGTCAGAGCCGATATGTCCGACGACGACGTCGCCCGACTGGCCCGGTCCTTCGGCACGAACGTGATCATCGACTCCGAGGGGAGTGACGGCGTCCTCCGAACCGAAGCGACGCGGGTCGGTATTCCGACCGTCACGATCGAGATGGGCGAAGCCCACCGGTTCCAGCGCGGGCTCATCGACGACGCGCTCGCGGGCGTCAAGAGCGTCTTTGCCGAGTACGAACTCCGGGAGGCCGGCTCGGTCCGCTGGCCCGGCTGGCGCACTGTCATCGACAGCGCGAGCGAGAAGACGTGGATCCGCGCCGACGCCGGTGGCATCGTCGATATGCACTACGAGCGCGGCTCGCTTGTCCAC
Organism: Halobellus sp. Atlit-38R; assembly: GCF_003665925.1. Lineage (NCBI taxonomy): Archaea > Methanobacteriati > Methanobacteriota > Halobacteria > Halobacteriales > Haloferacaceae > Halobellus > Halobellus sp. Atlit-38R. The sequence goes on along the minus strand of NZ_QXIJ01000004.1, from coordinate 291,696 downwards.
GAGGGCGAACGCATCTGCACGCTCACCGATCCGTTCAAGAGTGACAACATCGCTGTCGAAGCCCCCTTCACCGGCCTGCTCGTCGGCGTGCTGGAGAACCCCGTGGTCTATCCCGGCAATCCGCTCTGTCACCTCGTCGAACTCGACGAAGACGTTCGCCGGGTCGTCGAACGGGAGCAGTCGGCCGGTTCGCGGTAGCTTCGAGGCGGTCTCGACCCGCCAATTTCGCCGCTGAACACGCGTTGGCAAATAGTTCCAGCGAATGGCTCTCGACCCGTACACGTAAGTTCTATAGTGGGTCCGTCCTGAATCTCACAAGAGTATGAGTCAGTCTTACAATCGGGGCCTCATCGAGGACTTCGGCCGCTGGCGGGAGTTCTCAGCGGGAATGTGGGCCTGGGTGTTCCACAAGTTCACGGGTTGGGTGCTCGTGGGGTACCTATTTACCCACATCGCCGTCCTCTCGACGGCACTGCAGAGCCCGGATGCGTACACGACGACGATCCAGACGCTCGAGGGATTGTTGGTCGTCCGCATCCTGGAGGTCGGATTGCTCGCAGTGGCCGTCTTCCACATCCTCAACGGTCTCCGGCTACTGTTCGTCGACCTCGGCGTTGGCCTGGAATCTCAGGACAAGAGCTTCTACGCGTCGCTGCTCCTGACGGGTGCGATCGTCGTCGCGAGCGTTCCGACGTTCCTCGCGGGGGTGTTCGGCTGATGGCCGAGCGCTACTCCTCGTTCCAGGCCGGTGGACGCCGGTGGCTCTGGCAGCGCATCACGGCCGCGTTCCTCGTGGTCGTCCTCGCGTTCCACTTCTTCCTCCTGCACTTCGTCCACCACGCCGACGAAGTCACCTTCGCGATGTCGCAGGGGCGGATGCAGGAGCTGACGTACTTCTCGCTCATGATCTTGTTCCTCCTGACGGCGACGTTCCACGGCGTCAACGGCGTCTACAACGCCCTCATCAATCAGGGCCTCACCGGGACCCGCAAGACCGCCGCGAAACTGGTCCTCGGCGTCGCGAGCGCCGTCGTGATCGTGCAGGGCGTCCGAACCGCACTCGCGTGGGCCGGAGGCGTCCCACTCTAAGCGTCACAGTACAATGAGCACGCAACTTCCCGAACAGGTCGAAGAAGAATCGTCCGCCGCCGAGGCCGAACCGACGTCTGCAGCACAGGAACGCCGGCTGGAGAAGAAGCGACAGCGCGCCGAAGAGAAAGAGCGCCAGCGCCAGGCCGAAGAGGCCGAGAAAGCGCTCGAGGAAGAGGACACCTACCATCTGAAGGTGTTCCGCTACGATCCCGAGATCGCGGGCAAGAAAGAGCCGCGCTTCGACGACTTCCACGTCCCCTACCACAAGGGGATGACCGTCCTCGACGCGCTGATGTACGCGCGCGACACGTACGATTCGAGCCTCACGTTCCGGCACTCCTGCCGACAGGCGATCTGTGGCTCGGACGCGATGTTCGTCAACGGTTCCCAGCGACTCTGCTGTAAGACGCAGCTCTCGGACCTCGAAGAGCCGGTCCGCATCGAACCGCTCCCGCACGCCGAGGTCGTCAAGGACCTCGTCGTGGATATGGAGCACTTCTACGACCAGATGGAGGCCGTCGAGCCGTACTTCCAGACGAACGAGCTTCCGGAGGGCGAACTCGAAGAGCAGCGCCAGACGCGTGAGAACCGCGAGAAGGTGAAGATGTCCACGCGCTGTATCTGGTGTGGCGCGTGTATGTCCTCGTGTAACATCGCCGCGGGCGACAACCAGTATCTCGGCCCGGCAGCGCTCAACAAGGCGTATCGCTTCACGATGGACGAGCGCGAGGGCGAGGATATGAAGCAACAGCGGCTCGAAATCCTCGAACAGGAACACGGCGTCTGGCGGTGTCAGACCCAGTTCTCCTGTACGGAGGTCTGTCCGAAGGACATCCCGCTGACCGAGCACATCCAGGAACTCAAGCGCGAAGCGGTCAAGAACAACCTCAAGTTCTGGTAGACCTGAGGAGTACGTAACCGCAATTCACGCGACGAACACGAGACCAACGCAATTCAGCAATCATACATTATGCACGAACACGACGTCATCGTGGTGGGCGCGGGAGGCGCGGGCCTTCGCGCGGCCATCGCGGCACAGGAAGAAGGGGCCGACGTGGCCATCGTCTCGAAACTGCACCCGGTTCGGAGCCACACCGGGGCCGCCGAGGGCGGCATCAACGCGGCGCTCCGCGAGGCCGACTCCTGGGAGGACCACGCCTACGACACGATGAAGGGGTCGGACTACCTCGGCGACGCGCCGGCCATCGAGACCCTTGCACAGGACAGTCCCGAGGAGGTCATCCAACTCGAACACTGGGGGATGGCCTTCTCCCGAGAGGAAGACGGTCGCGTCTCTCAGCGTCCGTTCGGCGGCCTCTCGTTCCCGCGGACGACCTACGCCGGCGCGGAGACGGGACATCAGCTCCTGCACACGATGTACGAACAGCTCGTCAAGCGCGGCATCGAGGTCTACGACGAGTGGTACGTCCTCGATCTGGCCGTCAGCGACGAGGACGACCCCGAAGACCGGACCTGCCACGGCGTCGTCGGCTACGACATCCAGTCCGGAAACATCGAGGGCTTCCGTGCCCGCGACGGCGTCATCCTCGCGACCGGCGGCCTCGGCCAGGTCTTCGATCACACCACCAACGCCGTCGCGAACACCGGCGACGGCGTCGCGATGGCCTATCGCGCCGGCGTCCCGATCGAGGACATGGAGTTCATCCAGTTCCACCCGACGAGCCTGCCCAGCACGGGCGTGCTCATCTCCGAGGGGGTTCGCGGCGAGGGTGGGATCCTCTACAACTCCGAGGGCGAGCGCTTCATGTTCGAGTACGGGTACGCCAGCAACGACGGCGAACTCGCCTCACGCGACGTCGTCGCTCGCGCCGAACTGAGCGAAGTGAACGAGGGACGCGGCATCGAGGACGAGTACGTCCACCTCGATATGCGCCACCTCGGCGAGGAGCGTATCACCGACCGCCTCGAGAACATTCTCCACTTGGCCAAGGACTTCGAGGGCGTCGACGCGCTCGAAGAACCGATGCCAGTCAAGCCCGGCCAACACTACGCGATGGGCGGCATCGAGACCGACGAGAACGGAGAGACGTGTATCGGGGGGCTCTACGCCGCCGGCGAGTGCGCGTGTGCGTCCGTCCACGGCTCGAACCGTCTGGGCGGGAACGCGCTGCCGGAACTCATCGTCTTCGGCGCGCGCGCGGGTCACCACGCCGCGGGTCGCGATCTCGGCGAGGCCGAGATCACCACCGGCAAGCGCGGTGAGTGGGAGTCCGGCGACGTCGAGACGCCAGTCGCTCCCGGCGAGGCTGGTATCTCCGGCGCCGACGCCGTCGCGGACGGCGGTGCGGCCGCCGAGGGCTCTGGTCTCTCGCCTGACGAACTCGTCGCGCGCGCGACCGAGCGCACGGACCGGCGCGTCGACGCGCTCCTGGAGAACGACGGCCGCAACCACTCGGAGATCCGTTCGGACGTCCAGGAGTCGATGACCCAGCACGTCAACGTCTTCCGAGAGGAGGACGGCCTCAAGCAGGCGCTCCGCGACATCCGTGACGCCCGCGAAGCGTACCAGAACGTCGGCGTCGCGGACCAATCGCGGACGTTCAACACCGACCTGCTGCACACTATCGAGACCCGCAACATCATCGACATCGCCGAAGCTATCACGCTCGGTGCGCTGGCGCGCGACGAGTTCCGTGGTGCGCACTGGCGGAAGGAGTACCAGGAGCGCGACGACGAGAACTGGCTGAAGCATACGATGCTCTCGTGGAACGACGGGTCGCCGGAACTGTGGTACAAGCCGGTGCTGCTGGAAGGCGACGAGAAGCGCTACGAGCCGAAGATCCGGAGCTACTGAACGGCGTTCCACCGCCGTTTTTTCTGCTCGGACGAAGGTGCCGTCATCCATATACGACAGCGTCGCGTACGTTTCGATCGGAAGGGTGGCTCAGTGGTAGAGCAATCCGGCAGTGACCGTCAGACGGTCGCGCCGGCTTACGGCTTCGCGTGGTTCGACTCCCGCCCCTTCCACTTCTGTACCGAGACGCGACCTGGCCACTCGGCCGCGCCGATATCGTCACCAGTCGAAAAAAACGGCGACGATCGGCGGCGAAAAAGAAATGAACATTCGCCCACATTTCACAAAACGAGTCTGAGAGGCGCTCTAGCGCTATTTCTCGAATCGAGGCTGTTCGACAATCGTCGTGGATGGGTTTTATTATCGTCGAATCCAAGGAGTAGACAACAACGATGCAGGGCACGATGCACACACGACCGACAGCAGGGCTCGAAGCGCCGACGATTCCGTCCGAGCTCGAATCGCCGCGCGCGAAACTCGTCTATCTATTCCTGTCGACGTATGGGGAAGCGACGATTTCCGAACTCGAATCCAGTCTGGAGATGAAGAAGATTTCGCTGTACAGTATTCTTTCGACGCTGTGTGAACGCGGCCTGATAGACCAGGACGCCGAGCGCTACCGCCTCTGTTAGATCCGCGAACTTGCCGTAGTCGCTGCTCGCCGATCGATCACGAGCGCTGCCGCCAGCAATAACGCGAAAAAGAACCCGGAGAGTGGGGTCGGGGCTGCGACGACAGCCCACTGAGGCGGAGATCAGATTTCGTCGCCGGTACGGAACAGCGTCAGTTCCTCGGCTTCGTAGATGTTGATGAGCTCGCTGACAATTTCGTCGTAGTCTTCGTCTTCCTGACGGAGCGAGTCCAATCGCGCGACCGTCTCCTCGTCGAGGTGCACCTGTGGCATACCCGAGACCACGCCGTGGGGAAACTTAAGCGCCCGGTCACTGTCCGGTCGTGCCCAACGTCTCACTCGTCAGCGACGGCGACAGGCCAGCTCACAGGCCGACGAGCAGGATCGAGGCCACGACGGCGGCGGCCGACCAGCCGACGCCGATCCAGGTCAGCACGGCGAACGCCTGTCGGGCCCCGCCCTGATTCCACCCCGACTCGCCGCCGAGGTGATCCTGCACCGCCGTCATCGACTCGCCGAAGCCGACCGTCCCGGCCCACGTCGCGACCCCGAATCCGAGCACCAGCGTGCCGAGTGCGAAGGACGCGTCGGTCGCGGCTTTGGCCCCGGCAACCGAGAGAAGTGCAGCCGCGACGACAGCGCCGACGAACGCGCCGACGCCAACCCACCGCGTGACCGCGCGACCGAACGGTCGGACGTCGATCTCAGTCAACGGTCTCCCGCATCCGCGGGTCGAGCGCGTCGCGCATCCCGTCGCCGAGGAGGTTGAACCCGAGCACCGTCAGCGCGAGCAGCAGGCCGGGGAAGAACGACCACCACCACGCCCCGGAGAACAGCCCGAATTCGACGCCGTTCGAGAGCATCATCCCCCAGGTCGGCTCGCCGGGACTGGCGCCGAAGCCGAGGAACGAGAGCGCGGCGATGTCGATGATGGCGAGGCCGTAGTTGAGCGTCGACTGGACGGTGATCGGCGCGAGGCAGTTCGGCAGAATGTGCCGGACGAGCAGTCGCGGGTCGGTCGCGCCGAGCGCCTTCGTCGCGTCGGTGTACTCGTCTTCGAGTACTTTCAGGGCCGCGCCGCGGACGACGCGGGCGAACCGGGGCGTGTAGACGAGCGTCAGCGCGCCGACTGCACGCCACAGGCCCAACTCCTCGGGGAAGATCGTGACGAGCGCGAGCGCCAGCAGGAGCGACGGGAACGACAGTAGGACGTCCATCGTCCGCATAATGACGTTGTCCGTGAGGTCGCCGTAGTACGCCGCGACGATGCCCAGGCCGACGCCGAGGAACGTCGAGGCCGCGACGGTGACGGTTCCGTAGAGGACGGCGTACCACGCGCCGTACAGCACCCGCGGGAAGATGTCACGAGCCTGTCCGTCCGTGCCGAACGGGTACTCGATACTGGGAGCGGCCTCCGAGGGGTTGGTGCCGAACTGCGTCGCCATCAGATTGCTGAGGTCGTAGGTGAACCGCGCGTAGATCGCGACCACGACGACGACGGCGATGACGACGAGCCCGGTGACTGCGAGCCGGTTCGAGAAGAGTTGCGAGAGGAACGGACTCGCGCGCAGGCGCTCGACGATGCTTCGATCGACGGTTCCGGTCTGTGTTTCTGTGCTCATTGTTCGATGCGGGGATCGAGGACCGAGTACGTGATGTCGACCGCCAGGTTGACCAGCGTGTACAGCACGGCGAAGACCAAGACGGTTCCCTGCACGACGGGGTAGTCGCTGCGGCTGATCGCGTCCACCAGGAGCGTGCCGATGCCGTTGATCTCGAAGACGGTCTCGGTGAGGACGGCGCCGCCGAGGAGCGAGCCGAACTGGATGCCGATGACGGTGATGACGGGGATGAACGCGTTACGGAGGCCGTGTTTCATCACGGTGATCTTCGACCCTTGGCCCTTCGCCCGGGCAGTCCGTATGTAGTCCTGACGGATCACCTCGACCATCGACGAGCGCATCATCCGCGAGAGCAGGGCCATCTGGTAGATACCCAGCACAACCACCGGCAGGAGCAGGTGCACGACCGCAGACTGGAACGCCGGGACGTTCCCGGCTAACAGCGTGTCGACGAGGATCAACCCCGTGGCCGGTTCGATGAAGTACTCCGAGCCGATCCGGCCGCTGGTCGGCAAGATCCCGAGAAACTGCGCGAAGAGCAGGATCAAAAGCGGGCCGCTCCAGTAGATCGGCACGCTGATCCCGCTGAGCGCGCCGACACGGGTGAGGTGATCGGTCCAGGTATCCTGCTTGACGGCACTGAGGATGCCCAGCGGGAGCCCGAACAGGAGCCCCGCAAACTGCCCGAGCAGCGCGAGTTCGATCGTGATCGGGAGCCGGTCGACGAGGATCTGGCTCACCGGCGTGCCGCGATTCACCTGGTAGGACTGACCGAAGTCGAACGTCGCGACGTCGCCGAGGAATCGGACGTACTGCTGCCACAGCGGGTCGTCGAGTCCGAGATCCGAGCGGATCTGCTCGACGAACTCCTGGCTCGCTCTGTCGCCGGCGATGACCACGGCCGGATCGCCGGGCGAGAGATGAAGGATGGCGAAGACGACGGTCGCGACCCCGAACAGCACGGGGAACAAGAGAAGCAGCCGTTTCAGGACGAATCGATTCGAGACCATTCTGGGGCGCGGTGAGTGAGATACTGAATGAGACGGTACTCGTTATTCGACCTCGACAACTTCGAGGAATGGGCCGCCGATCGCAGCGACGGTGTAGTTGCTCACGGCGTTAGCGACGCCGCGGACCTCGTCGGCGTAGTCGATGAACACCCAGGGGGCTTCGTCGTGTGCGAGTTGTGCGGCCTCGCTGTACAACTGTGCTCGCTCGTCCTGATTCGTGGTCCGCTGGGCCTGCTCGACGAGGTCCATATACTCGGTGTTCGCCCACGCGGCGTTGTTCGAGGTGTTGTAGCCCTCGGTGTCCCAGGCGACCCAGTCCTGTCCGTCGGGCACCTCGACTTGCGGGTGCAAGAGGACGTAACAGAAGTTGTCCGGGTCGGCGTTGTCGGTGTACCAGCCCGCGAGCGTCGCGTCGTGGCGCCCCTGACTGGTGTAGGTGAGGTAATCCGAGAACTGCCGGTCGTCGATCGACATCTCGATACCGATCTCCGCGAGGTTCGTTCTGATCGTCTGTGCGGTCGGGAGCGGTGCGGGGTTGTAGCCACGGGGGTTCTGGAAGGTCGTCAGCGTAAAGGAGAACCCGTCGCCGTAGCCGGCCTCGTCGAGGAGGCTCTGGGCCTGTTCGGGGTCGTGTTCGTAGGGGCTGATGTCGTCGTTGTGGCCGAACAGTGCGGGTGGGATCGGCTGGTCGGCCTGCGTGGCGATCCCCGAGTAGATGTTCTCGACGATCGCCTGCGTGTCGATCGCGTAGCTGATCGCCCGGCGGACGCGCCGGTCGCGGAACGCCTCGACACGCGAGAGGTTGAACGCCATATACCCGATGTTGATCCCGGTCGCCGTCCGGTTCTCGGCGGTGTCGGACCCCTCGATGATCTGCATACTGTCGGGGTCGAGACCGTCGATGATGTCGAGTTCCTGTTCGACGAGCGCCTGCGCCCGCGTGGAGTTCTGCCCGCGGGTCAGGAACAGTACCTCGTCGACGTTCGGACCGTCGCCCCAGTAGTCGTCGAAGGCAGTGAGGCGGATGCGGTTGTTGGCGTCGTCGAGCGTCTCCAACTGGAACGGTCCGGTGCCGACCATCTCTTCGCCGAGGTTGGTGTCGCCTTCGATCGCCTCCTGGGAGATGACGACGGCCGCGAACATCGCGAGGTTGCGGAGGAACGGCGCGTACGTCTGGGTCAGGGTGATCGAGAGTTCGTAATCGCCCGCTGCTTCGACGCTCTCGATCCAGTTCCCCAGCGTGAACGGACCGTACACCGAGGCGTCCTCGAAGTAGTACTCGTAGTCCTCGTCGACGAACCGGCGGTACGTGGCGATGAAGTCGTCGGCGGTGAAGTCCGATCCGTCGTGGAACGTCACTCCCTCACGCAGCGTGAGCGTCACCGATTCGCCGTCCATCGACCAGTCGGTTGCGAGCCCCTCGGTGAGAGACGCCTCGCCGACCTGGAAACTGATCAGCCCATCGTAGGCCTGATTCGTCACCTTCGCGACCTCGCCGCTCGTGGTGTTTTGCGGATCCAGGGTACTCGAGTGGGCACCGCGGCCATACCGGAGCCTGGTCGTTTCCTCACCCTCGCCATCGCCGGTGTCACCCTCTGTTTCAGTGTCGCCGTCGCCGGTGTCGCCACCGGCGTCCGTTTCGGTCTCGGTGTCGTCGTTCCCGCCGCCGCACCCGGCGAGCGTGGTGATCGACGCCGTTGCGACCGTCGCGCCGCCGGCCCGCTTCAGGAACTCCCGTCTCGAGGAGTCCTCGGTGTTTGAGGCCATACCTCAGGGAATATGTTGCTAGATAAATAATACTGGCGGAAAAACAGAAAATTACTCCGGTTCTTCGTCGTGCAAGTGACAGGCAGCCGGGTGGTCGCTCTCCCCGAGTTTCGGGTGTTTTCGTTCACAAATACTCTCGAAGGTGTCCCGGAGCGTCGCTTCGGCCTGCTCCCAGCGGTCGTTCTCGAGGTGCTCGAAGGACTCAGTGACCGCCGCTTCGGCCTCACCCGAGAGCGGACCGTCGAAGAAGTACTCGAACAGGGCCGCGTGTTCACCACCGTCTGCGACGGCGGTCGGGGTCGTTTCGGCCTCGATGCGGACCTCCGACTCGATGGCGTCGAGGTCGACGTCGCCGGCTTCGAGCCGCTGCCGGTAGAACATCACCTCGCGGTACCGCTCCTGCTCGATATCTAAGTCGTCCGGCGGGATGATCGACGGACAGCGGGTCCGGAACCGACAGTTCGAGGGCGGGTTGATCGGCGAGGGGACGTCCCCCTTGAGGATCGTGCGATCGCCGGTGTCTGCGAGCGGGTCCGGTTCCGGAATCGCCGACAACAGCGCCCTTGTGTAGGGATGCTTCGGCGTCTCGAACAGGTCGTCCGTCTCGGCCACCTCGACGATCTCGCCGAGGTACATCACGGCCACTCGGTCGGAGATGTGCCTGACGACGCTCAGGTCGTGGGCGATGAACAGGTACGTGAGCCCGAACTCCTCTTGGAGGTCTTCGAGGAGGTTGATGATCTGCGCCTGGACCGAGACGTCCAGGGCCGACACCGGCTCGTCGGCGACGATGAAGTCGGGATCGACGGCGAGCGCCCGCGCGATCCCGACCCGCTGGCGCTGGCCGCCGGAGAGTTCGTGCGGGTACCGTCCGTACTGTCCGCGTTCGAGTCCGACCGCCTCCATCAACTCGAACACCCGCTCGCGGCGGCGACCCTCGGCGAGGCCATGGATCTTCAGCGGTTCCATAATCGTCTGGCCCGCCGTCATCCGCGGATCCAGACTCGACATCGGATCCTGGAACACCATCTGCATATCCTTCCGGCGCTTCCGAAGTTCGGACTTCGAGAGCGTCCCGAGGTCGTCGCCCGCGAACACGACGGTGCCGTCCGTCGGCGGGTCCAGGTAGAGGATCGCCCGCCCCGCGGTGGACTTTCCGCAGCCGGATTCGCCGACGAGTCCGAGGGTCTCCCGCTCGCGGACGTTCAGGTCGACGCCGTCGACTGCCTTGACGCTCGGGCCGCCGCTCCCCAACACGCGATCGAGGGGACTGTCCTCCTGTTCGTAGTACTTGCGCATACCCGTCACCTCGACGAGCGTCTCGCCGATGTCCGGCCCAGTCCCGGCCTCGACGCCCTCCGTTCCGTACGCCGCCTTGTCGAACGCCTCGTGGACACACTTCGATCGGTGATCGACGTCGGTCGGCCCGTGCTGGAGATAGGGGATTTCGCCTTCGAGACACTGGTCTTCGGCCCACGGGCATCGAGGCGCGAAATGGCAGCCCTCGGGCATATCGATCAGGTCGGGGACGTTCCCCTCGATCGGGGTCAGCCGCTCTTTTTCCTCGGTCGGGACGGACTCCAGCAGGGTGTAGGTGTAGGGATGGCTCGGATTGTGGAAGATTTCCTCGACGGGGCCCTCCTCGACGATCTCGCCGGCGTACATCACGGCGACGCGGTCGCAGGTCTCGGCCACGACGCCGAGGTCGTGGGTGATCATCAGGACGGACATCCCGAAGTCCGTCTGGAGGTCGTCGATGAGGTCGAGGATCTGCGCCTGGATCGTCACGTCGAGGGCGGTCGTGGGTTCGTCGGCGATGAGGAGGTTCGGCCGGCAGGCGAGCGCGATCGCGACGAGCACCCGCTGGCGCATCCCGCCGGAGAACTCGTGTGGATAGTCGTTCAGTCGCTGTTTCGCCTCCGGGATTCCGACCGCCTGGAGCATTCTGAGGACCTCCTCCATCACCTCGTTGTCGCCGTCACGCCCCCCGACCTTCGGGAGGATCTCGCGGATGCCGTTGAGCCAGGAGTCCCGCTTTTGGCCGCCGTATCGGTGGAGTCGTAGCGACTCGGCGATCTGCTCGCCGACGGGAATCGCCGGGTTCAGCGAGGTCATCGGGTCCTGGAAGATCATCCCCATCTCGCCGCCGCGGATGCGCCGGACGGCTGCCTCGGGGGCGGCCGTCACGTCGACGACGCCATCTGAGATTTCGACGTCGTTCGGGTTCGCGCCGTCGCGGATTCGGGCCCGGGCGTCGTCGTCGACGTAGACGAACCCGTCGGCGGCGTCGTCGACCGCCGCGCCGAGTTCGTCACCGACGGCTTCGGCGGCAGTCCGGTCGTCGAGCCGATCGGCGGCCGTTCGGAGGTCGGACGCGAGGTCGGCCGGGTCCGATTCGCCGTCGAGGTCGTCGGCTATCGCCCGGAGTTCTGCCGACGTGTCGCGGACGTGCGTGCCGGCGCGGAGGTCGCTACTGATGGCCGCGACCGCATCGATCAGTTCGGAGGGATACGGGACGAACGCGTTGCCGAACTCCGCGAGGAGCCTGGTGGCCAGGGCCGTATCGCGGAGGGTAATGCGACCGCCGACGATCTCGCCCGGGTCGTCGACGAGGTCCATCGCGGACAGGGCGGTGACGCTCTTGCCGGACCCTGACTCGCCGACGAGGCCGACGGTCTCGCCGGCCTCGATCGTGAGGTCGATCCCGTCGACGGCTTTGACCGCACCCCGTTCTGTTCTGAACTGGGTCCGGAGGTTCGAGAGCGAGAGGAGGTTTGTCACTTTATCCCATAGTGCACTTCCAGGAGAAATATCTTGGGGAGCGGGGAACGATTTATGTCGCTACCGGAACGCGTGCCCGTATGACCGAACCGCCCGCAGACGACGCCCCTCCGAACGTACACGCACAGGAAGGCTGGCCGGCAGTGATCGAGGATATGGAGGCGACCGCGGCCGAATACCGGGACCGCGGGTGGACGACGCTCGAACTCCACCCCGGTGACTCGGTCCTCGTCGACTCCGAGCGCCGGACGGGCATCGACGTTCTCCTCCCTGGCCCCGAGTTCGAGGAACTCGAACGCCTCGTCGAACGCAGATCGTTCCGTGACGTCGAGGTGTTCCGCGCTGCGGGCGACGGACTGATGTATCTGCTCGTCGCCGAGCGAGACCCCGAAACCGAGACTGCCGTCTTCGTCCCCGCTTACTACGATCCGGGAGCTACCGACACCGTCGAGTCGATCCGGGAGACGGGGGCGATGCGGCTCTTCTGCCGTCGGCTGAACGACGACACCGTGACGTTCGTCCACGACGACCCCGAACCGTTCCTCCCGGAACCCGTCGGCTGATCGAATAGCGAACGAACGGGGCGTAAACGAGACGTTGTCACAGGTGGGTCGTGACCTCGGGACAGCGGCATCCGTACCGGCGCACAGTCGACGCGGCGGTATCCGTACCGGCGAACAGCGACCGGATCAGGAGAACAGCCTCTTGATCCGCGCCAAGAGACCTTGCCCGGGGTCGTCACTGCGGCGACACGAATCGCCCTCGGTGGCGTCGCTCGCTGTACCTGCCGTCGCTCCGTTCGCGCCGGCACCCGCGTCCGACTCGCCCCCGCTGCCCCCACCGACTTCGATGGTTCTGGTCTCGTCCGCCTCCGCGAGGTCGACCGCGTGCTCGAAGAGGCCCTCGGGATCGTTGACGCCGTCTTTCACCGATGCCCCCACGAGCGGTTTGCCCTCGAAGCGGTCGCGACTGACTGCCGTGTCGGCGGCGATGATGACTGCGTCCGCGTCGTCGATCGCTGCGGCTGTGAGCTCGTTCTGGGTGCCAACCGCGCCCTGGATCTCGACTTTGATCTCGTGGCCGAGCCGCTCGCCCGTCCGTTCGAGGCTCTCGGCCGCCATCTGACAGTGGGCGATCCCGGTCGGACAGGACGTGACTGCGACGACGTTCATCGTGTGGTCTCCGTTAGCAGACAGTCGACTTCACGTTTCGTGCTGGCCGCAAGCGCGCGCGCTGCGAGTTCGCGCGCCTCAGAGACTGTCGTCTCGCTCACGGCTCGCTTGACTTGTGGCACTGCGACCGCGCTCATACTCAGTTCGTCGAGCCCGAGGCCGACGAGCAGTTCCGTCACGTCGGGGTCGCCGGCCATCTCGCCGCACATCCCGACCCAGACGTCGGTCCCCTGGGCCGCCGCGACTGTCGTCTGGATCGCACGGAGCACCGCGGGCTGGCGGTAATCGCCCAGCGCTGCCACCCGGTCGTTGCCGCGCTCTGCGGCCATCACGTACTGCACGAGGTCGTTCGTGCCGATGCTGAAGAAGTCCACGTGCTCGACGAGTGCGTCGGCGAGAAACGCCGTCGCGGGCGTCTCGATCATCACGCCGAACTCCGGGAGTGCGTAGGCGACGCCCTCGGATTCGAGGTCGGCCGCGACCGACTCCATCGTCTCGCGCGCCTCGCGAACTTCGTCGACAGTGGCGACGAGCGGGAGCATCACCGACAGCTGTCCGCCCGCCTCCGCGCCCGCCGCACGCAGGAGTGCGCGCAGTTGCGTCTCGAAGAGATCTGCGTCGGGACCGAGCGACCGCCGGATACCGCGCTCGCCGAGGAACGGGTTCTCCTCGTCGGGCAGTTCCAGGTACGCGACGGGCTTGTCGCCGCCGACGTCGAGCGTCCGCACGACGACGCGTCCGTCGGGGAACGTCTCCAGCGCCGCACGGTACGTCTCGTATTGCTCGTCTTCGCCCGGCGGCGACTCCCGGTCGAGAAAGAGGAACTCCGTTCGGAACAGCCCGATCCCGTCGGCGCCGCGCTCGGCCGCCGAGGCCAGGTCTGCCTCCGTGCCGACGTTCGCGGCGACCTCGATGGGCGCTCCGTCCGCCGTCTCGACAGTACCGCCGCGGACCTCGACGGCTTCCTCGCCCGCGGTCGTCCGGCGAGTCTCCTCGTCGGGGTCGATCAGGAGGGTGCCGTCACGGCCGTCGACGACGACGTCGACCCCGTCCGCGACGGCCCGTAGCGCTGTGCCGACGCCGACGATCGCCGGCAGGGCGAGCGAGCGCGCGAATATCGCGGCGTGGGACGTCCGCCCGCCGGTGACGGTGGCGAAGCCGGCGACGCGATCGGGATCGAGCTGTGCGGTGTCGCTCGGCGTCAAGCGCTCAGCGAGGACGACGCTGCCTTCCGGCAGTGACCCGAGGTCGGCGCGTTCGCCGCCGCCGAGCGCGCGCACGAGTCGACCCCTGACGTCGCGGAGGTCGTCTGCGCGCTCGGCCACTCGCCCCTCCATCCCCTCGAACTGCTCGATGAACTGCTCGAAGGTACGATCGACCGCGTGCTCGGCCGGGAGTCCGTCGTCGATCGCGGCTTCGACGCCCTCGGTGATCTGCGGATCGTCGAGGAACTGGACGTGGGCGTCGAACACCTCGGCTTCCGCCTCGCCCAGGCGCGCTGCGGTGCGCTCGCGTTCGGCGCGGATCTCCTCGCGTGCCGCGTCGCGCGCCGTCTCGAACCGCTCGCGCTCGACGTCAGCGTCGATCGTCTCCGGGTCCGGCGGCGGCCCGAGTCCGGCGTCGGGCGCGTACCAGACGGCGGTGCCGACGCCCGACAGCGGCGTCGCGCCGACGCCGGAGAGTCGACGCTCGGTCATCGACTCAGCCTTCGCCTTCCGGCGTCGAGAGGATGCGTTCGAGTTCGTCGAGCGCGGCCTCGGCCTCTCGGCCCTCCGCGACCAGTCGCACGTCCTCGCCCGCGGTGACGCCGAGTCCCGTGATTGCGAGCATACTCGCCGCGTTCACCAGGTCGCCGTCGACGTGTCCCACCTGGATCTCGATATCGTACTCGCTCGCCGCCTCGACGAAGTTCGAGGCGGGCCGCGCGTGGAGGCCGTCTTCGGGCACGACGGTGACGACGCGCTCGGACATCAGTCCATCGCCTCCCGAACGGTGTTCTGGACGGTCTCTGCGTCGTCGGCCCCGAACAGCGTCTCTCGAACGTCTTCGTGCATCAGTGCTCGCGAAAGGGAACTCAAGATCTGTAAGTGTTCCTCGGCTCCCACCTCGGGCACGAGGATCAGAAACAGCAAGCGCACGGGCTCGTCGTCCACCGCGTCGAAGTCGAGGCCCGCGCGGGAGCGGGCGAACGCGACCGACGGCTCCGCGACGGCTGCCGTCTTGGCGTGTGGGATCCCGATTCCCATTCCGACGCCGGTCGTGGCCACTTTCTCGCGCTCGCACAACGCATCGAACGCGGCCCCGCGGTCGGAGACGCGGTCGTTGGCCGCGACGAGATCCAGAAGGAACTCGATCGCGGCCTGTTTGTTCGCCGGCGGGTCCGAGAGCGCGATGTGCGCCCGCGGAAACAGCCGGTCGATGTCGTCTTCGAGCATACCTGAGCAGATGGGTGTCCGCGACGCCAACGAGAAAACGAAACGACGCGACAGCGCCGTTATTCGAGTCGGTCGATGATCGCGTTCGTGACGTCTTCGGTCCCGGCGTCGCCGCCGAGGTCGGCCGTCCGCGGACCGTCTTCGAGCACGGATTCGACCGCGTTCCGGACGTTCGCGGCTTCGTCGTCGTAGCCGAGGTGTTCGAGCATCATCGCCGCCGAGAGGATCGCCGCCGACGGGTTGGCGACGCCCTCGCCCGCGATGTCCGGGGCGGTCCCGTGGACCGGTTCGAACAGCGCGTTGTCGGGGCCGACGTTCGCCGACGGCAGCAGACCGAGGCCGCCGACGAGACCGGCCGCGAGGTCCGAGAGGACGTCGCCCGCGAGGTTCGGACAGACGACCACGTCGAACTGCGTCGGGTCCAGACAGACGCGCGTCGCGAACGCGTCCATCAGCACTTCTTCGGTCTCGACGCCCTCGGACTCGGCGACGTCGACGACGGCGTCGCGGAACCGGCCGTCGGTCTCGCGCATCACGTTCGCCTTGTGGACGACCTGGAAACCGTCCTCCTCGCGCTCGTCGACGTACTCGCAGGCGAACTCGGCCAGTCGCTCGGACGCGGAGGTCGTGACCACGCGCGTCAGCGTCGAGAGATCCTCCGAGAGTTCGTCCTCGTGGCCCGCGTAGACGCCTTCGGTGTTCTCACGCAGGAAGACCAGATCGGTCTCCGGGCGCACCGCGTCGACGCCGGGGTACGCTCGCGCCGGGCGGATGTTGACGAACGAGCCGACGGCCTCCCGAAGCGGGAGGATGACGTCGGCGGCCGTCTCGCCGGCCGCGCCGAACAGCGTCGCGTCGGCCTCGGCGACGGTGTCGTAGGTCTCTTGGGGGAGCGCCTCGCCGGTGGCTTCTTTGACGGCATCGCCGGCCTCGGCCTCGACGAAGTCGAAATCGCCGACGGCTTCGAGCACGGAGACGGCCGCGGGGACGACCTCTCCGCCGATGCCGTCGCCCTCGATGACGACGATCTCCTCAGACATCGACGTAGGGGAGTTCGGCGGCTTTCTCGGCGACTGCGTCGGCGTTGGACTTCATCAGCGCCGTCGTGTCCCAGACGCCCTCGGTGAGCGCCCGTCGCTGGGCGTCGTCGACCGTCGCTTCGATCGTCGTGTCCCCGTAGGTGACGGTCTCGGCTTCGACGTCGACGTCGATCTCGCCGTCGGGGTTCTCGTCGATCCACTCTTGCAGGGCGACGATCTCCTCGTGATCGGCCGTGACCGTCGGGATACCCAACGCGAGGCAGTTGCCGGCGAAGATCTCGGCGAATGACTCGCCGACGATGGCGTCGATCCCCCAGCGCATCAGCGCCTGCGGCGCGTGCTCGCGAGAGGAGCCACAGCCGAAGTTGGCGTTGACGGCGAGCACCGAGGCGTCCTGGAACTGCGGTTCGTTGAACGGGTGGTCCTTCGGGTTGTCGTCCTCGTCGAACCGGAGGTCGAAGAACGCGAACTCGCCGAGGCCGTCGAACGTGACGACCTTCATAAAGCGAGCCGGGATGATCTGGTCGGTGTCGATATCGTTCCCGCGGATGGGAACGCCCGTCCCCGTCACGGAGTCGATTTCTGGGATCTCGTCGGTCATGCCAGCGTCACCTCCTTCAGTTTGCGCACGTCAGTTACCTCGCCTTTGATCGCCGCCGCGGCGACCATCCGCGGGTTCATCAGGACGGTGCGGCCGTCTTTCGAGCCCTGCCGTCCGATGAAGTTCCGGTTCGAGGAGGAGGCGGACGCCTCGTCGCCCTCCAGTTGATCCTCGTTCATCCCGAGGCACATCGAACAGCCCGCGTTGCGCCACTCGAAGCCGGCGTCCTCGAAAATCTCGTCGAGGCCTTCGGCTTCGGCGGCGGCTTTCACGCGCTGGCTCCCGGGGACGACCATCGCGCGGACGTCCTCGTGGACCTGTCGGCCTTCGACGACGTTCGCGGCCCGACGGAGGTCGGGCAGGCGTGCGTTCGTACACGAGCCGAGGAAGGCGACATCGATCTGATAGCCCTCCATCGTCTCACCGGGGGTGACGCGCATATGCTCCTGGGCGCGCCGCGCGGTGTCCTGTTTGTCTTCCGGCAGCGACTCGGGCTCGGGGATCGGCTCGGAGATGCCGACGCCCTGCCCGGGCGTGGTACCCCACGTGACGACGGGTTCCAGTTCGGAGCCGTCGATCGTGACGACGTCGTCGTATTCGGCGTCGTCGTCGGAGCGGATCGACTCCCAGTAGGGCTTGAGCTCGTCGAACTTCTCGGGGTTCTCCTGGAAGTAGTCGGTGTTTTCGAGCCACTCGTAGGTGGTCTCGTCGGGGTTGACGTAGCCCGCGCGGGCGCCGCCCTCGATGGACATATTACAGATGCTCATCCGACCTTCCATATCGAGGTTCTCGATGGCTTCGCCGGCGTACTCGTAGACGTAGCCGACGCCGCCCTCGGTACCGAGACGACGGATCACTTCGAGGATCACGTCTTTCGCCTCGACGCCCGGGCCGAGTTCGCCCGTGACCTCGATCTTCCGGACGTCTTTCTTCTCCATCGCGACGGTCTGGGTCGCGAGCACGTCGCGGATCTGGCTCGTCCCGATTCCGAACGCCAACGCGCCGAACGCGCCGTGCGTCGAGGTGTGAGAGTCGCCGCAGACGATCGTCTTACCGGGCTGGGTGAGTCCCTGCTCGGGCCCGATGACGTGGACGATCCCCTGATCGCCCGAGTTCGGGTCCGAGAACTGGATGCCCGACTCGCGGACGTTCTGTTCGAGTTCGGACATCATCTCCTCGGCGGCGTCGTCGCGGTACGGCCGCGACTGATCCGACGTCGGAACGATGTGATCGACCGTCGCGTGCGTCAGTTCGGGGTAGGCGACTTCCAGGTCGCGCTCCTGCAGCATCCCGAACGCCTGCGGACTCGTCACCTCGTGGATGAGGTGGAGGCCGACGAACAGTTGCGTCTGTCCGGTCGGCAGTTTGGAGACCGTGTGTTCCTCCCAGACTTTGTCGTACAGCGTTCCCTCACTCATCTACATCACCGCGGGTTGCCGTGTATACCTGTGTCACTGTCATCTCCGTCGTTCAGTCGTCAGCGGCCGCTTCGGCGGCTTCGGCTTCGTCGCCCTCGTCGGCCCACGAGAACAGGTCGCGCAGCGGTGCGCCGACCGCTTCGACCTCGTGGGTCTCCTCGGCGTGCTTCAGCTGGGTGTAGGACGGTCGGCCGGCCTGGTTCTCCGCGATCCACTCGCGGGCGAACGTGCCGTCCTGGACCTCTTCGAGGACCTCCTCCATCTGCTCGCGCGCGTGCTCGTCGATGATGCGGTCGCCGCGCGTCAGGCCGCCGTACTCGGCGGTGTCGGAGACAGAGTCCCACATATTGGAGAGGCCGCCTTCGTACATCAGATCGACGATGAGCTTCAGTTCGTTCAGACACTCGAAGTACGCCATCTCCGGGGAGTAGCCGGCGTCGACGAGTGTCTCGAAGCCCTCGCGGACGAGCGCGGTCATCCCACCGCAGAGGACGGCCTGCTCGCCGAAGAGGTCGGTCTCGGTCTCCTCGCGGAACGTCGTCTCGATGACGCCGGCGCGAGTACAGCCGATCGCGTGCGCGTACGCGAACGCTTCGTCCTTCGCTTCGCCCGTCTCGTCCTGGTAGACGGCGACGAGACCGGGCGTGCCCTGACCGGCCTCGTAGTTCCGGCGGACGAGGTGGCCCGGCGACTTCGGCGCGACCATCGTCACGTCGACGTCTTCGGGCGGGCGGATCTGGTTGTAGTGGATGTTGAACCCGTGTGCGAACTGGAGCGTGTCGCCCGCGTCGAGTCCGTCTTTGATCTCCTCGAAGACCGCCGGCTGGACGGTGTCGGGGACGAGCACGGAGACGATGTCCGCCTCGGCGGCTGCGTCGGCCGGCGTCTCGACGCGCAGGCCGTCCGCTTCGGCGGCGGCACGCGAGGAGGAGTCCTCGCGCAGGCCGACAATCACGTCGACGCCGCTGTCTGCGAGGTTCTGCGAGTGCGCGTGCCCCTGGCTGCCGTATCCGAGTACTGCTACGGTCTTGTCGTCGATATACGAGCGGTCCGCGTCGTCGTCGTAGTATACTGTCGTGTTCAGGTCTGTCATTGTGCGTTTGTGGGTTGTGTGGGTTCGTCTGCTGTGCCCGGCTTCTCGCCCGGCACGGTCGCCTGATCGCCGCGCGCCAGCGCCGTGTAGCCCGTTCGGGCGATCTCGATGATACCGAACTGGCGGAACGCGTCGATCGCGTCGTCGATCTTCTGTTCGTCGCCGGTGAGTTGGACCGTGATGGTCCGCGGTCCGGCGTCGAGCGTCTGCCCGTCGTACATCTCCGTGACGGCGTGGACCTTGTCGGGGTCGTCGCCCTCGACTTTCAGGAGGACGAGCTCGGTCCGCACGGCGTCGGCGTCGAGTTCACCGACGGAGATGACGGGCTTGAGTTTGGCGAGTTGCTTCTCGATCTGGTCGATTCCCGGATCGGGCTCTTCGACGACCATCGTGATCCGCGAGTGGTTCTCGACGGTGGTCGGCCCGACGGTGAGGCTCTCGATGTTGAACTGCCGGCGGGAGAACAGCCCGGAGACGCGAGAGAGCACGCCCGGGTCGTCCTCGACGAGCGCCGAAATGACCGCACGCCGCGGTTCGTGTTCGGCTTCCGCCTCGGGGTCGATACGGATCCCCTGGGAGTTACGTCGCCCTTCGGGGTGCGGGCGCTCTTCGGGTGCCGGTCCTTGCAGTCCGTGCTTGGGCAGGTCGTCGTCAGAACTCATAGCTGATCATCCGTCAGAGCGAATTGTCCGTTCGCGCCGCCAGAGGGAACCATCGGGTAGACGTTCTCCGCCGGGTCGATGTGGAAGTCGATGACGGACGGACCGTCGTATGCGAGGGCCTCCTCGACGGTGTCTGCGACTTCGTCGTAATCGTCGACGCGGAAACCGCGCGCGCCGAACGCTTCTGCGAGTTTGTCGAACTCGGGACACCAGTTGTACTCGGCGGCCATCCGACGCCCCTCGAAGAAGGCGTCCTGCCACTGGCGGACCATCCCGATGTACTCGTTGTTGAGCACCGCGACGGTGATGTCAAGTTCCTCGCGGACCGCGACCGAAAGCTCCTGAATCGTCATCAGGAACGATCCGTCGCCGTCGACGCAGACGACTTCCTGGTCGTCGTCGGCCGCGATCCGTGCGCCGATCGCTGCTGGCAGTCCGTAGCCCATCGTCCCGAGCCCGTGGCTCGACACCCAGGTGCGCGGCTCGCGGTACGTCCAGTACTGGGCGGCCCACATCTGGTGCTGACCGACGCCGGTCGTGACGATGGCCTCGTCGGAGGTGGCCTCGTCGAGGACCTCGACGACGAACTGCGGCTTCAGCGGTTCGTCGTCGGGCGTCGCGTAGTCCATCGGGTACTCGTCCTTCCACGTCTGGACCTGCTCGCGCCACTCCTCGGCCTCGGGGGCCGTGTCGATGGCGTCGTCCAGTTGGTCGATGACGATCCCCGCGTCGCCGACGAGCGGGTAGTCCGCGTAGACGTTCTTCGAGATCTCCGCGGGGTCGATGTCGACGTGGATGACCTCCGCCTCCGGCGCGAACGTGTCGATGCCGCCGGTCAGGCGGTCGTCGAAGCGCGTCCCGACCGCGATGAGGAGATCGGTGTGGGTGATCGCCATATTGGCGTAGCCCGTGCCGTGCATCCCCGCCCACGAGAGACAGAGGTCGTCGTCCTCGGGGAACGAGCCGATGCCGGGCATCGTCGTGACGACCGGGATCTCGTACTCGTGTGCGAACGCGCGGGCCTCGTCGGTCGCGTCGGCCTTGATGACGCCGCCACCGAAGAGCAGCAGCGGCCGCTCGGCCGCCTCGATCGCGTCGGCCGCGGTCTGGACGTCGTCCTCGTCGGCGACGTACTGCGGGCGCGTCGTCTCCGGCGGCGCCGCCGGACCGGGTTCTGCGTCGGTCTCGCCGAGGGTGACGTCCTTCGGGAGGTCGACGAGCGTCGGCCCCGGACGGCCCTCGTCGGCGAGCGCGAGCGCTTCACCGACGGTGTCGCCGACGGTGTCGGCGTCGCTCGCGAAGTAGTTGTGCTTCGTGATCGGCGCGGTGACGCCGGTGGTGTCGGTCTCCTGGAACGCGTCGGAGCCGACCATATCCGAGGGAACCTGGCCGGTGAGCGCCAGCAGTCCGTCGGAGTCCATATTCGCGTCGGCGATGCCGGTGACGAGATTCGTCGCCCCCGGCCCCGACGTCGCCAGGCAGACGCCCGGCTCGTTCCGGACGACGCTGAACGCGTCGGCGGCGTGGGCCGCGCCCTGCTCGTGCGCCATCGTGACGTGGCGGATGTCCGAGTGGTACAGCGCGTCGTAGACGGGCATAATCGCCCCGCCCTGGACGCCGAACGCCGCCTCGACGCCCTCGTTCTCTAGGGCGCGAATGACGGACTCGGATCCGGTCGTCACGGGCGACTGCGTCGTCTCGGGTTCGTCTGCTTCCTCGGCGTCCGGCGGTGCCTGCTTACTCATCGTGCATCACCGCCGTCTGCGGGCGGGTCCGCGGGTGTCGTTCGTGGTCGATACGTCGATGGTCGTGTGGGTCGAGCGTGGTGCTCCATTGGCCTTGTGTAACGGTCGCTGGTGGATTAGTTGGCGGGCGCGTACGGGAACCGAAAATCGAAAATTGGGTGTGAGGGGCTAGGCGGCCCCTACAATACGCACGTCGACGTCGAGCGTTTCGACGCCGGCCGACTGGAGCACACGCGCGACCTGCGCCGCCGCTGAAGCGCCGGCCGTCGCGTCGGTGATCCGTCGTCGCATCGTATCCCACAGATTCTTCTCGCCCGTAATGAACGTTTCGCGCCGCGGGTCCGTTTCGGGAGGTCGGTCGGCGGCGCACCCGTGGCTCGTCGATTCGAGCAAACGGGGCGCGCGCCATCAGGCGCGGACCTCCTCCTGTTCTTCGTCCTCGCCTTCCTCGGCGCGTTCGACGCCCGACTCGCGGGCGAAGCGCGTCAGCACGTCGACGGTGACGCGCTCTTTCTCGGCGCCGTAGTCTTTGACGCGGCGGGTGATGTCGCGCACTTCCGCGTCGGTCGGCGTGAAGCCCGACTCCTCCAGTCGCTTGCGGACGGAGTGAGTCCCGGTGTGCTTCCCGAGGACGAACTCGCGCTGGGCCCCGACCATATCGGGCGTCATCACACCCGGCTCGAACGTGTCCGTGTTCTCGATGACGCCCGCGGCGTGGATGCCGCTCTCGTGTGAGAAGGCGTTCCGTCCCACGACCGGCTTGTTGGCCGGAACCGGGATGTCGCTCGCCTCCTCGACCATCCGCGACAGTTCGGTAATTCGTGTGGTGTCGATCCCCGTGTCGACGTCGTACAGCGACTCCGCCGCCATCACGACCTCCTCGAAGGCGGCGTTGCCGGCGCGCTCGCCGATGCCGTTGACGGACACCTGCGCCTGCGCGGCCCCGGCCTCGAAGCCGGCCATCGCGTTCGCGGTGGCCAGCCCGAAGTCGTCGTGGGCGTGCACGTCGATCTGCGCTTCGGTGTGTTTTCTGATCTCGCGGATCAGACTCGCAAAGCGCGTCGGCGTCGCGACGCCGGTGGTGTCGGGGACGTTGACCCAGTCGACGCCCGCCTCGTCGACAGCGCTCAGGATCTCGGCTAAGAAGTCGACGTCGGTCCGGGTGGCGTCCATCGGCGAGAACATCGCCTGGGCACCTGCCTCTTTGACTCGCTCGACGCTCTCGACCGCGCGCTCGACGGCCTCCTCGCGGGAGGCGTGCATCGAGTCGGCCAGCTGGACGTCGCTCGTGCTGACGAAGACGTGGACCAACTCGACGCCGGAGTCGAGTGCGGCCTCTACGTCTTTGTCGACGACGCGAGCCAGCCCGCAGACGGTCGTGTCCGTCGCGGCGGCGATGTCGCTGACGGATTCGAACTCGGCTTCGGAGTTCACCGGGAATCCCGCCTCGATGACGTGCGTCCCCATCTCGTCCAGCGTCGCCGCGATGTCGCGCTTCTCGTCGTAGCTGAACGAAGTGCGTGGCGACTGTTCGCCGTCGCGGAGCGTCGTGTCGAAAATCCGTACGTTCTCGATCTCGGATTCAGTTATTTGGGCTAATGTGCCCTGGAAGAACTCGACCAGCCGGGGTGTCCGACTGAGCCTCCATGTCGTCGTTAGACATTGTATCTGTTCACTGCCCGGAAAGATATTAAAAGGTTTCGCTGTCGGGGGTCTGATCCCGGGACGGCGCGTCCGCGCATCGCCGATCTCAGGGTTGCCGAGCGGGGACCGTACCTGCCGATCGCGGGGGTTTCGCGGACAGACGCGGCTACAATCGAACGCGGCCGTCGTTCACGACCCGGACCGTGTGAGGAGTGGCCGTTTGGTGCAAATTCCGCCGCGAGTGCGGCCGATCGCCCACCTGAACTACTCGCGCGCGGCGTTGAGTGGACGAACGTTCAGGTGCGCGCGTTGCGGGACGGCCGCTCGAACATCCACGTCTGTGTGGCCCGTCAGCTGAGGGATGTCGGCGCGAGAGAGCATAATAAATTTTCTGACAAAATTCGGGAGAACGCGTCCGAATCCTTTTCGTACCGGTCTGCGTGGCCCCTGGTATGAGCGACTTCAACCTGAACCTCTCGGAGGCCGAAGAACACCTCGACGAGGAGGGCACCGGCAACGTCGTGCTCGGCGTCCTCGACGGCTCTACGGACCCTGACGAGTGGGTCCGGTCAGTCGAGGCGGGTAACGTCCTCGTTCTCGCCGTCGAGGGCGACCTCAACGAACTCGCGAAGGGCTTCGCCCGCCCGGTCAGAGATATGGACGGCACGCTCACGCACTTCCGAGACTTTCTGATCGTCTCGCCGTCCGGCGTCGACATCAACACCGACCGACTCTGATCGGCGCTGAACGGTCCCGCCTCCGCGCCGGGCCTCACGGTCGCACGATCACTCACCTGACTGCGGTGGCACGAACGTCAACACGTGCCCGTCGTCGTCGACGACGCGGACGCCCTCCTCGACGTCCGTCGGTCCGACCGCCCAGGGCGCGCCGGCTTCGACGGCGGCCGCTGCGTCTCCGGTCGTGAATGCGAGATCGACGTGAAGGCCGCCGCGAGCGTCCGCGATGCCGAGTTGTGGCTCCCAGAGTTCGAGGTCGACGGGTCCCGTCAGCCGGACGCGGCGCCGCGCCTCGCCGCGGTCGACGACCTCGAAGCCGAGCCGTCGGTAGCGTGCCTCCGCTCGCGACAGATCGGTCACTTCCAAGACGACCTCGAAGACGCCCGTGAGCGGCGGCACGTCGTCGGCGTCGTCCTCTGTCGCCGCTGTCTCGGTGTCGTTCTCGGCGGCCGCTGTCTCGTGTATGCCGCCGATCTCGACGCACTGGCCCGCGGGGTCGTAGACGTACAGCGAGTCGCTGGACCCGAACGAGAACTCGACGGGGTCGAGATCGGCGAGTCGGCGTCGCCAGCGGGGGTACGCCGCTCGCGTCGTGGCAAACGCGTAGTGCGTGTGGACGCCTCCGCGCGGTCGTGCTGTGGGACGGCGGAGAACGAGGCTCGTGAGGTCGGCGTCGGCTCCCTCCACGGCCGCCCCGCTGGCAGACGCGCCCACGTCGTAGGCGACGTGCGACTCCGACGCGGATCCGGGCGCTGCCTGGAGACCCAGCCGGTCTTCGTAGAACGCACGCGTCGCGTCGAGATCCTTCACTTCGAGGCCGAGTCGACGGAGGCCGGTGAGCATATCTGTCTCTCGGGCGGCAACCGTGAAAGGGCTACTGTCGCCCCGGGAAAACGGACGTTCGAGTTCGCAGTCCGCACACGGCACGTAGCTTACACGCCTCGATGGCGTGCAAACATATTTGATCCTGGTGTCAGTACGCCAGTGTATGTCCGGGCCACCGAGCGAGTATCCGATCGGCGAGTCCCCGGAAGAAATCCGCATCCTCCACGTGGACGACGACGCCGAGTTCGCCGACCTCACCGCGTCGTTTCTGACCCGGCAGAACGACACGTTCTCCGTGTCCACCTCCACTACCCCCGGTCGGGCGCTCGACCGCATCGAGGACGGCACCCTCGACTGCGTCGTCAGCGACTACGAGATGCCCGAGATGTCCGGACTCGAACTGTTCGAACGGGTCAGAGAGCGCGACTCCGAGGTACCGTTCATCCTGTTCACCGGGGAGGGGAGCGAGGAGATCGCGAGCCGGGCGATCTCTGCCGGCGTTACCGACTACCTTCAGAAGGGGATGGGCACCGACCAGTACGCCGTCCTCGCGAACCGGATCGAAAACGCCGTCGAACAGACCCGGTCCCAGCAGGCGTTGGCCGCGAGCCAGCGGCGGCTCTCCCGCTTTATCGAACAGTCCCCGCTGGGGACGATCGAGTACGACGAGACGTTCACGATCGTCAAGACCAACGACGCCGCGACCGAGATCACTGGCTACGAGGACTCCGAGCTCGTCGGTGGCACGTGGCTCCCGATCGTCCCCGACGAGGAGAAGCGACACGTCGCCGAGATCGAACGGCAACTGCTCGACGATCGCGGCGGCTACCAGAGCGTCAACGAGATCGTGACGAAAGACGGTGAACGGCGGCTCTGTACGTGGCACAACCGAGCCGTCACCGACGAGGACGGTAGCGTCATCACGATCTTCTCGCAGTTCGAGGACGTGACCGCAGAACACGCCCAGCGGCGGGAGCTGGAGCGGACGAACGCCGTCCTCTCGACGCTCTTCGAGACGCTTCCGATCGGCGTGCTCGCCGAGGACGCCGACAGAGAGGTGCTCACGGCCAACGACCGGCTGTTCGACCTGTTCGAGCTACCGGGATCGCCCGAAGACGTCGTCGGCGCGGACTGTGCGGCGTTCGCCGAGGACGTCAGCGAGATGTTCGTCGATCCCGACGGGTTCGTCTCCCGGATCGATACGCTCGTCGACGAGCGCGAACCGGCGTGGAACGACGAACTGCTCCTCGAAGACGGGCGAGCGCTGGAGCGGAGCTACCGGCCGATCGAACTGCCGGACGGTCAGGGCCACCTCTGGGTGTACTACGAGGTCACCGATCGGAAGGTCCGGGAGCGACGGCTGGAAGCGCTGAACGAGACGGCGCGGGAGTTGATGACTGCGGCGAGTCGCGAGGAGGTCGCATCGATCGGCGTCGACGCGGCGTCCGAGGTGCTCGATCTGGACGCGAGCGCGATCCACCTCTACGAGGAGGATGCCGGACTGGTTCCAGTCGCCTCCAGCGACGCCGCTCGCGAACTCGTCGGCTCGCTGCCGACGTTCACCGACGACGGGATCGCCTGGCGGTCCTTCGCACAGGGCGAGGTGTACTCGATCGACGACGTTCGTGAGGACCCCGACGTGTACAACCCGGAGACGCCGATTCGCAGCGAGATCCACCTGCCGCTCGGCCGCTATGGCCACTTCATCGCTGGCTCGCCGACCCCGGGGGCCTTCGACGACGAGGACGTCGTCCTCGGTGAACTCCTCGCCGTCAACATCGTCAGGGCGCTCGAACAGGTCCGGCGTAACGAGCGCCTCCACGAGCGCGAACGGGAACTCACGCGACAGAACGCCCGACTCGAAGAGTTCGCGAGCGTCGTCTCACACGACCTCCGTAATCCGCTCAACGTGGCCGAGGGGCGGCTCGAACTCGCGATGGAGTTCTGTGGGGACGAGCAGGCCAGAGACCAGTTAACGCAGGTCGCAGGCGCCCACGAGCGGATGGCGGATCTGATCGAGGACCTGCTGACGCTCGCTCGCGACCGCGAGACGACGCTCGATCCGACGCCCATCCAGTTTGAGCCCTTCGTCCGGACGTCGTGGCGGAACGTCGACACCGGTGCGGCCACGCTCGTCGTCGATGATGACGGCACGATCACCGGCGACGAATCACAGTTGCGACAACTGTTCGAGAACCTCTTTCGGAACGCAGTCGAGCACGGCGGACCGGACGTCACCGTCCGCGTGGGCACCTTCCAGAACGGCTTCTACGTCGCGGACGACGGCGACGGTGTCCCCGAAGACGAGCGCGATCACGTCTTCGAGTACGGCTATTCGACGTCACAGAGCGGCACGGGATTCGGGCTCTCGATCGTCTCCGAGATCGCCGACGCGCACGACTGGGAGATCCGCGCGACCGAGGGGGCCGACGGCGGGGCTCGCTTCGAGATCAGCGGCGTCGACGCCGCACTCGATGGAGACGACGCCTCCGACGTCTGACCGCTGTCGCTCTTCAGCCTCACCGGATCTTCCGCACGTCGCTCACGTCGAAGCCCCCCTCGTGAATCTCGGTCTCGAACCGGACGATGTCCTCGCTCTCGATCTGTGAGAGGACGCCGCGGAACTCTTGGACGACCATCGTCCGCGCACGCTTGGACCCGCCGGACTCCCACTCGAACTGGAGCGTTCCGTCCGCTGCGTCCATCAGGTGCCCGAGTTCGGTCCGTTCGAGCGTCTCCCGACTCGCGTACGCGAGCACGAGCCCGCCCCAACGGTGTGCGGCCTTGCCGAGGCCGCGAATCAGCATCGCGATGTCGTTCCACGCCATCTCGTCGGAGATGGCCGCGACGAGATCGGTGATCGAGTCGATGATGACGAGGTTGTCCGCGGCGTTGTCGTTGAGGTACTGACCGAGCGCCGTCAGCACGTCGGCGCGCTCCTCGCGACCGCCGAGGTCTTGCAGCGTCGTCGTCTCACCGAGGTACCACTCCCGCGGGACCGGGCTCAACTGGAAGTACTCCGGCGAGAAGTCGCGAACGGCGATGTGCTCTGCGGCCGCGCTCACGATGTCGTCGTCCAGCACGTACGACATCTCGCGGCGAACGTTCGACTCGTCGTCGGTGAACGACAGATAGTGCACCTCCGGCGGGAGCGTGGCGTCGGCGTGGAGGTCGCCGTAGTGCAACTCGAATACGTCCCGGTCGGTGTGAGCGACGGCGTTCATCGTCGCGCTCGTGTACATAAACTCACGGGCGCCGGCCCCGGGTTCGCCGACGAGCAGGACGACCGTCCCAAGCGGTGCGCCGCCGCCGACGACGCGGTCGAATCGGGACACCCCGAACGGGATGCGATCCATACCCGTCCGTCTCGGGCGGTGCCGTTAATCGTTTCGGGCGACGGCGCGGCCGATGCGAGAGCGCAGTCGGTCTATCCACTCACGGAGCGACGCCTACGCGACGACGTCGTCGACGGTCTCGATCTCTGCCCCGTCGTTCCGCCCGGACACGATTCGCACGTCGCCGTCGATGCCGGCCGCGTCGAGCGCCTCGGTTCCGGCGTTCCGGGCCGCGTCGGCGTGTGAAGCGTCGGTGACGCCGTAGACGCACGGCCCCCACGACGACTGGCCCGCGCCGTAGCACGCCGGGTCGCTGTCTAACGCGGTGACCAACTCGCCCACCGGAGGGCGGTAGACGCCGCCCTGTTCGTCGGCGTACCACGTCCCGTTCAATCGACCGAGAGACTCGATCGCGGCCCCGAAACGCTTCGCGTTGCCCTCGGCGACCGCCGGGAGGAGCCGTCGCGTCGCGACGCCAGCGATGCGGTCCGCGACGCCCGGATCGGCCCGTTCGACGACCGATCGCATACTCTCCTCTTCGGCGTCGCCGTTCCGCCCCGGTTCGACGTCCGGGAGGACGAGGAGGAACCGCCAGTCGTCGGGGACTGATCGCCGGACGGTGACCGAGGGCACGGTCCAGTCGCCGTCGGCCGGGCGCTCGGTCGTGAATTGGGCGGT
Source organism: Halobellus sp. Atlit-38R (assembly GCF_003665925.1). NCBI lineage: Archaea > Methanobacteriati > Methanobacteriota > Halobacteria > Halobacteriales > Haloferacaceae > Halobellus > Halobellus sp. Atlit-38R. The sequence continues at coordinate 262,593 of NZ_QXIJ01000004.1, read as the reverse complement.
CGGGTGGCCGCCGTCGACCACGAATCCGCCGTGCTCGAACGTCCCGACACCGACGCCGGAGCGACCGCCGCGGCCGAGATCGGGGGCCAACGACCGGACGTCGGGGGCGCGGTCGTGCGCTCGTCCGATGGCCGTGAGGACGGCCAGCGCCAGTTGGGTCCCGCTTCCGAGCCCCGAGTGCCGCGGGAGCGCGGATTCGACGGTGACGGCTGCGCCGGGCACGTCGAGCAGGTCGACGGCGCGCTCGGCGTACTGGAAGGCGACCGGGTCGTCGCAGTCGACGCTCGCGGCCGGTTCGGCGGTCACGACTGTCTTCGGTTCGTCGACGGCGACGCCGATGCCGCCGTACAGTCGATCGAGCGCCAGGCTGAGGTTCAAGAACCCGAAGTGAATGCGGGCGCTGGTCGCGACGCGGGCGCGTCTCATCGACTCTTACTACTGGGGGCACCTCGTTGTGGGTTTCGACGTGGGCAAGCCGGCCCGGTGTCGGAACTCCCGCACTGACGCCGAGTCGCTCGTCGTCTGTCAGGGCAGGGGGCAGAGACTCGCGGTAAAGACGGCGACGTCGTCGGTCTCGTTGCGTGCGCCGTGGACGACACCGCGGTCGTGGCGCACGACGCCCGGCGCGTCGACGGTCTCCTCGTCACCGTCGCGAACGACTACCACGCTGCCTTCCAGAACGTGAAAGACGTTCGTGCTGTCGGGATGCTCGTGAGGGTCCAGTTCCGCACCCGGGCCGAGTGCGAACCCCTTCACGAGGACGTCGTCGGTGACGACCAGTTCCGTCGTCTCGATTTCGCCGTCGTCGGGGTCGAGCGCGGCTCGCGCCTCGTCGTACAGATCGAGTGAAGCCATCAGTATGGACTGCGTCGGGATCGCATATATACTATCGGTCGCCCGAACGCGATGCGCCCGGTTCTCGGCGGCGCGCTATTCGGTTTGAATCTCGAAGCGAGCCCCGCCGTCGGCCCCCTCGGTCGCGCGGATCTCCCAGTCGTGCGCGTCGGCGATCTCGGAGACGATCGCGAGGCCGAACCCGGTCCCGTCGGCAGCCGTCGTGAACCCTGCGTCGAAGACGTCCTCGCGTTCGTCCTCGGGGATTCCGTCGCCGTCGTCCGCGACGTAGAACCCCTCTGCGGTCGCGCCCACGGAGATGACGACGTCGTCGCCGCCGTGTTCGATCGCGTTCCGAAAGAGGTTCTCGAACAGCTGTTGCAGCCGTTCGGGGTCCGCAGAGACCGTCCGCTCGACGTCGTCTTCGATTGAGAGCGTGGCCTGGTCGGCGGGGATCATCCGCCACGCCTGTTCTGCGAGTGCGGCGATGTCGACGCGCTCTGTGTCGTCGATCGACATTCCCTCACGCGCCAGTGTCAACATCTCCTCAATCAACTGTTCCATCCGTTCGTGGGCCCGGACGACGGGCTCTAGGTGGTCGGTGTCCTCCGATTCCAGAGCGAGTTCCGTCCGTCCTTTCGCGACCTGAAGCGGGTTCCGGAGGTCGTGGGAGACGATGCTCGCGAACTGTTCGAGCTTCTCGTTCTTCGCTTCGAGTTCCTGCCGGTACTGCTCGCGCTCGGTCACGTCTGTCAGGACGACGGAGTGACCCGTCTCCGCGCTCCCCATTGTGAACGGGTTCGACGTGACGTTGTAGTAGCGATTCGTTCCGTCGACCTCGACTTCGATGATCGGGTCGGACTCCTCCATCGTGTCCGCGAGCGCCGGAACGGGGTCCGAGAGCGGTTTCCCGATGGCCCCCGAAAGCGACGGAAAGAGGTCGCCCGCGCGAGTGTTGAAGTCCCTGATTTCTCTCCCGTCGTCGACGACGAGGATCGGGTCGGTGCTCTCGCCGGTGACGCGGACGTACTGGAACCGATCGAAGTACGTCGAGAACACGCCGACTGCGAAGACGGCGACGCCGATCGACGAGTACGTGATGTCCAGGATGCCGGGGGCGATGGCGCCCAGCACGTCGAAGACCACCGGGATTCCGGTGAGCGAGAGGAGCGCGAACAGCGGGCGAGTGTTGGAGTTGACCCGGATGAACAGCTCGAAGAGCATAAAGAAGCCAACGAACGCGAGCGCGTACGCCAGCCCCATCGCGATCCAGTGCAACGGGCGGTGGCTGACCTGCAGGTAGACGAACGGCGTGTTCGCTTCCTCCGCGACGAAGTACCAGTTGTGGATCGGGTTCGTCATCTTCACCGCGACGAACGCGAGAAAGACCACGAGCAGCCCCTTCCGCGCGGCCGAGTTATGGTGGACCTGTCGACCGGTGTACGCCGCACAGAAGTACAGCCACGGCCCGACGGAGGCTAAGCCGACGACGAGACCGATCACGTAGAACACGTACTGGAGGTCGGGAGTCGGCATCGTGAGATACCCGACGTGGGCGGCCGCCCAGCCCCCGCTGGTGACGAGAAGCCAGAAGACCCCCCGGCGCGTATCTTCGTGTTCGATACGCCGCGTCCGACGGAGCATCCCGAAACAGAGCACGGCGGCAGCGGCAAATGCGAACACGTACGCGCCGTATAACGCGCTCGGAGAGAGTGGCGGCAACATCTGGATCGGTTGTAATCCGGGATTAACGGGGAGCATCATCAACCCACCGACCACAGGGTGTGACGGTATCGGCCAGAAAGGGGTGTCGATCTTCCCGTCGGAGGCGAACCCTCCATTGGGTGCCTCTGCATCGGTCGGTCGTCGGATGTCGGCGACGACCTGGAGATGCGCCGACTACGGGCGGGTGGTCACCCCGGCCGCAGCGGTGCCGACGCCGCCGTGACGGGCGGTCGACGGCGTCGGTGCGTGAATCCGACAGTCGCGTTCGCGACTGTAGCCAGCACCACTGTCAGCGCGGCGGGACGCGGGTGGGGGCAGCGTCCCGGAGTGCGGGCTGTGTCGTAGCGGCGTCCCCGTCCATCCAGCGGGGTGGCCGCACTGCGACGTCGAACTATCTGCACGACGTCGCAACTTCCCCTTGCTCGGGGACCCACTTCAACTGGGGCGACGGTCAACTCGGATTCGGGGCCACGCGCCGAATGAAATTCGGCTAAATTCGGCTAAACTGTCCTCTAAATCACCGGACTGAGGCGCTCAGATCGCTGTTTTCCACAACACCGTTGTTTTCGCCGTCCCAGCGTTCAGTCGATTTCGACACGTCTCACGGGTGAGGTCGTAGCGTGTGGCTAGCACCGAGAGTAGTCGTCGTCGGCCGACGCTTTTTGTACGATGCCGCGCAACCCGACGTATGGCGACGATCAAAGACAGCGTCCACGATCACATCGAGGTCGAGGGCGTTGCGGCGGCCCTCCTCGACACCGAGCCGGTGCAGCGGCTCCGCCACATCAAGCAGTTGGGGACGGTCCAGTTGGTCTATCCGTCGGCGAACCACACCCGGTTCGAGCACTCGCTCGGGGTCTATCACCTCGCCGACCGCGCGCTCGAGCACCTCGGCATCGACGGGATCCAGGCCGAGCGACTCCGCGCAGCGGCGCTCCTCCACGACGTCGGTCACGGCCCCTACAGTCACAACGTCGAAGACGTCACCCATCGTCACACGGGCAAGTACCACGACGACGTGCACGAACTCCTCGACGAGGGAACGGTGGGCGCGGTGCTCCGCGATCACGATCTCGATCCCGCGCACATCGCCGACCTCGTCGCCGGCGACGCCAAGTACGGACAGCTCGTCTCGGGCGAGTTGGACGTCGACCGAATGGACTACCTCGTGCGCGACGCCCACCACACGGGCGTCCCCTACGGCACGATCGACCACGAGCGCCTGATCCGGGAGCTCACCTTCGTCGACGGCGAACTCGTCCTCGCGGAGGGGAACGTCCAGACCGCCGAGTCGCTGCTGCTCGCGCGTGCGTTGATGAATCCCACCGTCTATCAGCACCACGTCGCCCGCATCTCGAAGGCGATGCTCCGACGGGGCGCCGAACGGCTGCTCGAACAGCCGGATATCACGCCCCGACGGCTTCGCCGGATGGACGACCACGACCTCCTGGTCGCGCTCCGGACGACGCCGGCGACGAGCGAGTTCGCCCGTCGGCTCCGGACTCGGGATCTGTACAAACGCGCGGTGTGGGCCGAACTGGAGGCCGTCCCCGAAAGCGTCGTCGACGCCGACTACGAGGCGCTGCGCGACCTCGAAACGGAGATCGCAGACCGCGCCGGACTGCCGGCCGAGCAAGTCGTCGTCGACGTCCCCGACCGGCCGTCGATGACCGAGTCGACGTCGCGGGTGATGGTGAGCGGCGAGATGCGTCGGCTGGGCAAGCAGTCGCCGCTGGTGTCGGCGCTGCGGACCGCCCAGAAGCAACAGTGGCGGCTCGGCGTCTACGTTCCTGCCGACGAGACCGACCGTGCGGGGCGGCTCGCCGTGGAAACGCTCGGCCTCGACGTCGATGGCGCGCTCGTCTCGGACGTACGGCCGGGTGTGACGGCGACGCTGGACGAGTTCACGGAATCGTGATGATATCGCTATTCGCCACGCACGACGAGATCGTTCCGCTTCGGGAGTTTCAAGCCGCTGGGCTGGCGACACTCGCGCAATGATCGTCGAGGGGACCGTACTCAGAGGGCCCGAACTCGAACCCATCCGGGGCCGCGTCGTCGTCGAGGACGGCGTGATCACGGCCGTCGAGGAAGCCGACGTCTACTCCGACGACATCGTGCTCCCGGCGTTCGTCAACGCGCACACGCACATCGGCGACTCGATCGCCAAGGAAGCGGGTGCGGGCCTCTCGCTGGACGAACTGGTCGCGCCGCCGGACGGACTGAAGCACCAACTCCTCAGAGCGGCGAGCCGCGAGGAGACCGTCGACGCGATGCGTCGCTCGCTCCGGTTGATGAGCGAGACCGGGACGGCCGCCTGCATCGAGTTCCGCGAGGGCGGCGTCGAGGGCGTCGAATACATCCGTGAGGCGGCCGCCAGCCTCCCGATCGACCCGGTCGTCCTCGGCCGCGAATCCGAGGACGCGATGCACGCATCCGACGGGTTCGGTGCCTCAGGCGCGCGCGACGCCGACTTCGACCGCCTGCGGAACGCCACCCGCGAGGCCGAGAAGCTGTTCGGAATCCACGCTGGCGAGCGCGACCCCCACGACATCAACGCCGCGCTCGACCTCGATCCGGACTTTCTCGTCCATATGGTCCACCCCGAACCGCTCCACTACGAACGGCTGGCCGACAACGACATCCCGGTGGTCGTCTGTCCGCGATCGAACCTCGTCACCGGCGTCGGCGTGCCGCCGATCCGGGAACTGACCGAACGGACTACGGTCGCGCTCGGCACCGACAACGTGATGTTGAACTCGCCGTCGATGTTCCGCGAGATGGAGTTCGCCGCCAAACTCGCGGACGTGTCGGCGAGCGAGGTGTTGCAGATGGCGACTGTCAACGGCGCGGAGATTGCAGGGTTGAACTACGGCGTCATCGAGCCCGATCGCGAGGCGAAACTCCTCGTCCTCGACGGCGACTCCGACAACCTCGCGGGCGCCCAAGACGTGGTCCGCGCGGTCGTCCGCCGTGCGGGCGCAGCGGACGTGCGAGACGTCATCGTCTGAGTCGCAGCGCAGACGCCGGACGCCGGGGGCCCGTCCGGCAGTACCGTCGTGGCGAGGACTTTTCTGCGCTCCGAACGGTTCGGGCGTATGCACCTTCCACGCTCGTCCCTCGGCCGCGCGACCCCGCGGATGCAGATTACGCGCCGCGGGACCGATGGCGACGATCTGCTTTTCGTCCTCGGCTGGGGGAACAAGCCGACACACGAACACGTCGCGTGGCTCCTCACGCGGCTGCTCGAAGCCGACTACCGGGTCCACGCGGTCACGATTCCGACGAACGTCTGGGACTTCGACGACCAGTATCTCGCACCACTCGACGAGTACGTGCGCGAGCACGACTTCGACGTCCTCCTGAGTCACAGCACCGGCGGACTGATCGCCGAACACCTCGCGAGGAACCACGACGTTCGAAACGTCTTCCTCAGTCCGTGGTGGGGCGTCGAAACCGACGGCCTGCTCGACCGCGCAATCCTCGCCGTCTTCGAGCGGCTCCCGACCGCGAGGCGGCTCTACGATCCGGAACTCGACGCCGACGCGGTCGGCACGCTGAAGTCGCCCGCGGAAGCCGAGACCGGTCCGAGCGGACTCTCGCCGGCGTTCCTGGCGACGATTCGGGACGCTCAGTCGCGACTTGGTCCCTTCGACGACGACGACGCCGTGTTCTACACCCCGGCCGATCGAGTCGTCGATCCGGCGGCGATCGAAGCGCGTACCCCACCGTCGAACCGTCGCCAGTACGACGGCGGCCACGAGTTCTTCGCGTCACAGGGGCGCAAGTCGGTCCTCGAAGGGGTGCTCGGGGCACTCGACTCGGGGCCGGAAGTGATCTGATCGGACTCGATCATCTGAGCGGACGCAATCATCCAATTGGACCAGTCGGTCGTCGCCGTCTCCTCCCCGGCCGGCCCGAGGCGGCTGACGTGCGCTTCAATATAAATCCTACTACCTGACAGGCAACCACACAGGAAAACCGCAGTACAGCGGAGGCTCTCGATTCACCCCCGGCTGCCACCGTCTAGTAACCTTTAACCGATTTAGACCAGTAGTTGGCGGCAAGATGGCGAGCAACAAGATCCTCGGTATCGACCTCGGCACCACGAACAGCGCGTTCGCGGTGATGGAAGGGGGCGACCCGGAGATCATCGTGAACTCCGAGGGCGACCGCACCACGCCCTCTGTGGTGGCGTTCACCGACGACGACGAGCGACTCGTGGGCAAGCCCGCGAAGAATCAGGCGATCCAGAACCCAGAGCACACGATCGGCTCGATCAAGCGGCATATGGGGGAGGACGACTACAGCGTCGAGATCGACGACGACGAGTACACGCCCGAGCAGATCTCGGCGATGATCCTCCAGAAGATCAAGCGCGACGCCGAAGACTATCTCGGCGACGAGATCGAGAAGGCCGTCATTACGGTCCCGGCGTACTTCAACGACCGCCAGCGCCAGGCGACCAAGGACGCCGGCGAGATCGCCGGTTTCGAGGTCGAGCGCATCGTCAACGAACCGACCGCGGCGTCGATGGCGTACGGTCTCGACGACGACTCCGATCAGACGATTCTCGTCTACGACCTCGGTGGCGGGACGTTCGACGTGAGCGTGCTCGACCTCGGCGGCGGCGTCTACGAGGTCGTCGCGACGAACGGTGACAACGACCTCGGTGGCGACGACTGGGACGAGGCCATCATCGACTGGCTCGCCGAGCAGTTCAAAAACGAGCACAACATCGACCTCCGCGAGGACCGGCAGGCGCTCCAGCGACTGAAGGACGCCGCCGAGGAAGCGAAGATCGAACTCTCCTCGCGAAAGGAGACGACGATCAACCTGCCGTTCATCACGGCGACCGACACCGGCCCGGTCCACCTCGAAGAGACGCTCTCGCGCGCGAAGTTCGAGTCGCTCACCGAGGATCTGATCGAGCGCACCGTCGGCCCGACCGAGCAGGCGCTCGCAGACGCCGGCTACGATAAGGGCGACATCGACGAAGTCATCCTCGTCGGCGGCTCCACCCGGATGCCGCAGGTCCACGAGAACGTCGAGGAGATGCTCGGCATCGAGCCGAAGAAGAACGTCAACCCCGACGAGGCTGTCGCGCTCGGCGCGGCGATCCAGGGTGGCGTCCTCGGTGGCGAGGTCGACGACATTGTCCTGCTCGACGTGACGCCGCTGAGCCTCGGTATCGAGGTCAAGGGCGGCCTCTTCGAGCGACTCATCGACAAGAACACGACGATCCCGACCGAGGAATCGAAGATCTTCACGACGGCCGCGGACAATCAGACGTCCGTGAACGTTCGGGTCTTCCAGGGAGAACGTGAGATCGCAGACGAAAACGAACTGCTCGGCGAGTTCCAGCTCACCGGCATCCCGCCGGCCCCAGCCGGAACGCCCCAGATCGAAGTCTCGTTCAACATCGACGAGAACGGAATCGTGAACGTCGAAGCCGAGGACAAAGGCTCCGGCAACGCCGAGTCCATCACCATCGAGGGCGGCGCTGGCCTCTCCGACGAGGAGATCGAGCGGATGCAGGACGAAGCCGAGGCGCACGCAGAAGAGGACGAACAGCGCCGCGAGCGCATCGAGGCCCGCAACGAGGCCGAGAGCACGATCCAGCGCGCGGAGACGCTCCTCGAAGAGAACGAAGAGAACGTCGACGACGACCTCCGCGAGTCGATCGAAGCGAAGATCGACGACGTCGAGGCGACCCTCGAAGACGAGGACGCGACGAAAGAGGACCTCGAAGAGGTCACCGAAGCGCTCACCACCGAACTGCAGGAGATCGGCAAGCAGATGTACGAAGCCCAGCAGGCAGCCGGTGCGGGCGGCGCCGGCGCGGGTGCTGCAGGAGCAGGTCCTGGCGGCGCTGCCGGTGCTGGCCCCGGCGGAATGGGTGATATGGGCGGCGCTGCCGGCGATGGCGACGAGTACGTCGACGCTGACTTCGAGGACGTCGACGAAGACGACGAGGAGTAGCTCGCGTCTACGCCGTCTGGGAGCTTTTTTGTAATCACGGCCGTCGATACGGTAGAACAGCGCGTCGACCTCACAGGCCCGCAGTGAGTGTCGGCCGGACCGAGTCTAATCTGGCAAAATACTTTTTCCGGTGCCGTTCGACCGGCGCGTATGCCTATCAGTGACGACGAGTGGGAGTCCGGCAAGCAGTGGACCGAAGTCGAACGTTCGGTCGCAGAGTTCCTCGACGCCATCGAACCGCGAGCCTACACCGTCCCCGAGCTCCACGACCTCCTCGCAGATGGTGGCACTGTCGCCACGCCCGAAACTGACACGTGGAGTGACTGCGAGGACGACGATGACGACGAGGTCGACGTCGCACCGATGGATGTGACTGAGCGCCAGGTCCGCGAAGCCGTCATAAACCTGCGCGACGCAGAGTACCTCGCGTCGAAACGGATCGAAACCGACGGTGGAACGACCACCTACTACCGACGATCGAACGGCGCCTTCCTCGGTTGATAGCGGCCACGCGGATATACACGTGTGTGTACATTCTGCCCCGGATTATCGGACGAAGGTAGCATATGGACGGGTTTTTAGCCCCCGGCATCCGTATCCTCGCATATGCCTGACGGGCGGGACCCTTCGAACCCCACTCCCGGACGCGAGACGACGAACGCGGGACCGACACACGGGACACCGACGAGCGCGGACCTCTCCGGTCCGACCGAGAAGTGCGGTGTCGTCGGTGTCGCGCTCGACGAGCGGGCGGCCGCACGTCCGCTGTACTACTCGCTGTATGCGCTCCAGCACCGCGGGCAGGAGTCCGCGGGAATCGTCACTCACGACGGCTTCCAACAGCACAGCCACGTCGAGATGGGCCTCGTCGGCGACGCCTTCGACGAGTCCGACCTCGACTCGCTGGCGGGACAGACTGGAATCGGTCACGTCCGCTACCCCACCTCGGGCGGCGTCAACGCCTCCTGTGCCCAGCCGTTTTCGGTCTCGTTCAAGTCCGGGTCGCTCGGGCTCTCACACAACGGCAACCTCGTCAACGCCGACGAGATCCGCGCGGAACTCGCCGATCTGGGCCACGCGTTCACATCCGACGGTGACACGGAGGTCATCGCTCACGACCTCGCGCGGAACCTCCTGGAGGCCGACCTCGTCCGCGCCGTCAAGCGGACGATGGATCGAATTCACGGCTCGTACGCCCTGACGATTATGCACGACGAGACCGTCCTCGCCGTCCGCGACCCGCAGGGGAACCGTCCACTCTGCATCGGCGAACTGGAGGACGGCTACGTCGTCGCCTCCGAGTCGGCTGCGATCGACACGCTCGGCGGCGAACTCGTCCGGGACGTTCGACCGGGCGAACTCGTCGTCCTCGAACCGGACGGTTCCGGATACGATACCTATCAACTCGTCGAGAACGACGACACCGCCCACTGCTTCTTCGAACACGTCTACTTCGCCCGCCCCGACTCGGTCATCGACGACACGCTCGTCTACGAGGCCCGTCGCGACCTCGGGCGAAAGCTCTGGGAGGAGTCCGGCGTCGAGACGGACGTCGTGTTGCCCGTCCCAGACTCCGGCCGCGCGTTCGCCTCCGGCTACGCCGAGGCAGCCAACGAGACGACCGCCGACGGGACGGAACGCGACGAAGCGGACGACGCCGTCGAGTTCGCCGAGGGACTGATGAAGAACCGCTACGTCGGTCGGACGTTCATTATGCCGACGCAGGACGAGCGCGAGCGCGCGGTCCGACTGAAGCTCAACCCCATCAAGAGCACCATCGAGGGACGCTCGGTCACGATCATCGACGACAGCATCGTCCGCGGAACGACGTCCCGACAGCTCGTGTCGCTGCTCCGGGACGCCGGCGCAGAGGAGGTCCACGTCCGCATCGGTGCGCCGCCGATCGTCGCGCCGTGTTATATGGGGATCGATATGGCTTCCCGTGAGGAACTCATCGCGGCCGATCGCTCGATCGAGGAGATCTGCGAGGAGATCGGCGCCGACAGTCTCGGTTACCTCTCCGTCGACTCCGTCGCCGACGTTCTCGGAGCGTCGAAGCTTGATCTCTGTCTCGGCTGCGTCACCGGCGAGTATCCCTACGACATCGAGGGCGAGGAGACCGACCGCGACGTCCAGCGGCCGGTCATCGGCGAGGGTGAGCCCGCCCACGCCGACGACTAACGTTCTGCAGTCCCGTCGACGGCAACGTTCTGCAGTCCCCTTACAGTACTGTCAGACAGCGACGGGCTACAGACAGAAGAGGAACGGATAGACGAGCGCGATCCTGTCGCCGTCTTGCAGTTCCGTATCGAATCCCTCGAGGTTCTCGTTGAACTGCCCGTTGATCAGGATTCGCGCGTAAGCGCGCGTTCGCTCGCCGTCCGGGTTCTTTCGGAGATGCCCGGGGACGTCGGCCGCGTCGATTGGCGCCCAGCCCCGAGTGGTCGAGTCTGCTTCGGTTTCGGCGATCACGAGGTCGCGGACGTCGTACTCCGCGAAGAACGCCTCGACGAACTCGCGTAGCGTGTCGCCCTCGAAGGTGTACGTGAGCCGTGACGTGCCGAGCGCATCGCGGACGTGGCCCGTCGCGCGCACGTCGACAGTCGTCTCCGTCGTCGACCGAGCCTGAGGCTGCGCCATACTGTCCGTAAGCCGCCGATCCATATGTCGATGCCGCCGAATATGTTCGGAGCCTCGTACTGCCGGATAGACGTTCGAGAAGTAGTGTGGACCCCGGCAGGTGCCGAGCACATTCTCATCGGTGGATCCGACGGTATCAGTACACGACGTACAGCATCACGTAGACGACGTTGCCGAGGAAAAAAGAGATCAGCCACAGTGAGGCGGCGATGCGACCGATTCGTTTGTGCGCGGAGTCGTAGATCTCGGGGATCGAACGTGTGACCGCGAGCAACAGCACGTAGTACAACAGCGGGATGCAGACGATCGCCAGCAGGATGTGAATCGCGAGGATCGGCAGATAGACGAACTGGTAGACGATCTCCGGTCCGGGGAAGTCGGCGGTTCCCACGAGGATGAGCCGGTAGAGGTAGAGCACGAGGAACGCGACGAAGAACCCGAGCGTCGTGAGCATCATCGCGCGGTGCCGCCCGACGTCGCCCTGTCGGATGAAGCGCACGCCGAGGAGGATCGTCACGATCGCGGCCGTGCTGAGCGCAGCGTTGATATGCGGAATCGCCTCGAGTAGCGTTGCGGGCGCCTCAGGGACGACAGAGGGAGGGATCGCACCGAGCACGGCTCCGAACACCGCGGCGAGCGAAACCACCGTGAGTGCCGTCGTGAGTTCGAGAACGTGATCGCGGGCACGCAGTTCCATACCTGATGGCCGGACGGAGCGGTAAAAACGGTGCCGGCTGCGAGAAGCGACTCCCGCCGTCGAAAGGAAACTCATTTAAATTACCCCGGACAACCAGTGATTGCACGATACGACACTGCGAGCGTGGGTAGCCAAGCTAGGCCAACGGCGCAGCGTTGAGGGCGCTGTCCCATAGGGGTCCGCCGGTTCAAATCCGGTCCCACGCATCGCACGGCGGAACAATCCGCCACTCGATGCAGGTGCTCATCCCTTCGGGGACACAGCACCCACGCACAATCCTTCCGAAGCTACACTCGATAGCCACGGCCGTCGCGCTCGGTTCCGAAAGTCGTCGACGGCTGTCAGCCCCGGCAACAGGCGGCGCGGCGTCGACGGGGCTACGTTTTAAACCGTGGAGCCAGTACGGAGTGCTATGCCCAAATACTCCACCGGAAGCGGAAGCGGCGGTGGCGACGGCGACAGTTGCGAACTCTGCGGTCGCTCGACCGGCAATCTCCGCCGGGCCAACGTCGCCGGCGCGGAACTCCTCGTCTGTGAGGATTGTGCGCCACACGACGACTCACAAAAGACGACCAGCGCGTCCTCGGGAGCGGACTCCGGGGCCGGCTACGACGACTCTGAGACGTCCCGCAGCAAGCGCGCGGCCCAGAAACAAGCGCGGATGTACGACCAGGCGAAAGGCGACGCGAGCCACTGGGAGAAAGAGGGGACCGACTACGAACAGGACCGGCTCCCGTACCTCGTTACCGGCTACGGGGACCGCGTCGAGGCGGCACGACAGGACGCGGGACTGACGACCGAGGAGTTGGCGGCCGAACTCGACGTCGAAGAGGCCGACGTCGTCGCCGTCGAGCAGGGACGTGCGACGCGCGCGGGCGTCGGCGGGTCACTCGTCCGGGCGCTCGAAGAGCGGCTCGACGTCGAACTGGTCGACGAGTAGTCAGCCCTCGAAGCGACGGCGCACCGGGCGGGTGAACTGCCACCATTTTTGTCTCCCGACACCCTCAGCGGCTCGTATGCGAACACGTGCCCCGGCAGACCCCGAGGTTCGCGAGTTCACCGCCGAGGTCGTCGCTCTCGACGACCGGACGGTGACGCTCGACACCACGTACTTTTACGCCGAGAGCGGCGGACAGCCTGCGGACAGAGGAACGATCGACGGCATCCGGGTCGTCGACGTACAAGACGACGGCGACGCCGTGCACCACACGCTTGCGTCCTCGCCCGACTTCGAGGTCGGCGACACAGTCTCCAGTATGATCGACGACGATTTCCGCACCTACTGTATGCGCGCCCACACGGCGAGCCACGTGCTCTACGGGGCGGGACGTCGCCTCCTCGAGGATCTCGGCTACGGCGGCTTCGACATCGCCGAGGAGAAGGTTCGCGTGGACTTCACCACGCCGACCGACATCGACGACGAGACGCTCGTCGAGCTCGAGCGGTTGACCAATCGAGCCGTGTGGGACTCCCTGGACGTGAGCTGGGAGGAAGTCCCGACCGAGGAAGCGACGGCTCGCGAGGACGTCGCGTTCAACACCAAGACCGAAGAGGGCGTGATGGACGACGCCGACACGGTCCGGATCGTCGACATCGACGGCTGGGACGTCGCCGCCTGTGGGGGCACCCACGTCGGGAACACGCGAGAGATCGGCCCGGTCACGGTCCTCGATCGGTCGAATCCGGGCGAGGGACTCACTCGCGTCGAGTTCGCTGTCGGACCGGGTGGTATCGACCGTAGCGCAGAGCGGCACCACGCGCTCCGGCAGACCGCGGCGGCGCTCGAAACGAACGTCGACGACCTCGCGGAGACGGCAGTCGCGGTCCGGTCCGAGCGCGACGATCTCCAGGACCGCGTTCGCGAACTCGAACAGGCGGCCGTCGCTGACGCGATCGACGGCTTCGAAGCCGTCGAGAAGCAGGGTGCGACGTGGCGACTCGGCGTGCTCGACGGCGTCGATCCCAACGACGCTGGCGAGGCGGCGAAAGAAGCGGTCGACGACGCGGGCGTCGTCGGTGCTGTCGGTGGCGACGAGCGACCCTACGTCGTCGTCGCGGCCGGATCCGAGAGCGGTGTCCACGCCGGCGACGTCGTCGACGCCGTCACCGACGAGTACGGGGGCGGTGGCGGTGGCGGGCCGCCGTTCGCACAGGGTGGCGGTCTCGACGCCGACCCCGCAGACGTCCGTGACGCGCTTCGCGAGTGGGAATCAGCGGAGTAGGCCTTCCGAAGCGTCAGGTCTTCCGAAGCGCCTTTTCACCTCGCGCTCCTACGACCGCTGATGACTAACCACCCGACACAGGTGCCACCCCTCGAGGAGTTCGATGCCGTCGTCTGGGATCTGGACGGGACCATCGTACACCTCCCTGTGGACTGGGAGATCGTCACCGGTGACGTCGCCACGGTGTTCGAAAACGCCGGGATCGACGCCGCCGGGATCGATCTCTGGGAGCTCCTGGAACTCGCCGACGAGTCGGGGCTCCGCGACGACGTCGAGACCGTCATCGCGAGCCACGAGCGCGACGGCGCACAGCGCTCCGAACGGCTTCCGCACGCCGACGAAGTCGGCCAGTACCAAGCAGAGGGCGTCTGCTCGCTGAACTGCGAAGACGCCTGCCGGACCGCGCTCGACGTTCACGGGCTCGACCCCCACGTCGACGCCGTCGTCGGACGCGACACCGTGGCGACGCGGAAACCCGATCCGGAGCCGCTGCTCGAAACGCTCCGTCAGATCGACGTAGACCCCGCCGACGCCGTGTTCGTCGGCGACTCCCAGCGAGACGAGGAGGCGGCCCGACGCGCGGGCGTCGCGTTCCGCTACGTCGACGGGCGGTCCGCTACATCGACCGTCTCAGAGTAGCTGGCGAACAGGCGGCACCCGCGTTCCGGCGAGACGCCGTGCCGCACTCCCGCGTCACGTCTCCCGGCCGTCATCAGCGCACGCGGTCGCTGGTCCCCCAATCGTATTTGAATGCTGGGTAGCCCATCCCGAGCGTTCGATGCGGCCTAAATCCCTGTCGGCGCGGGCGTTAAGTCCATTCGAGCCCGTTACCTGCGTAATGAGCTATCCGGTCACGTACTACTGTCCACACTGCGGTGCCGTCGTCGAACTGGAACGGGAGGGCTACCTCGCTGATAAGTCGGTCACACCCTACCCCCTCGCTGGGTGGGAGTACGCCGAGCCCGACGAGGATTTCGAGGCGACCGACGGCGTTCGCTTCGTCTGTGGCGAGGGTGGCGACGAGGTCGACGCTCTGCGGTGGACGGGTGAGCGGAGCGACGCGGACGACGTCGAAGATCCGACCGCGGGGAGTCCGTGCGGACGACCGTTTTACCTCTCGTTCGTCCGATTCGTCGACGGCGAAGAAGTCGAACCACGGCCGGAAGCCACGCACACGACGATCGCGGGCGGCGGACCGTCCCGACCACGGGGTACAGACGGCCCGGGGGGACCGAGCGGTTTCGGTGGCTGAAAAGCGGGACGGCGATATCGTAACAGGGAGTCGCCCGCGGCCTACGGCAGGTCGACCTCGATCCCGGCCACGTCGCCTGCGGCCTTGACAGTGTTCCACAGGAGCATCGCGCGCGTCATCGGCCCGACGCCGCCCGGGACGGGCGTGATCGCGCTCGCCTTCTCTTCTGCACTCTCGTAGTCGACGTCACCGACGAGTTCGGAGCCCTCGTCGGTCTCGACGCGGTTGATTCCGACGTCGATCACGACGGTCCCCTCCGAGAGCATCTCGCCGGTGATCATCTCGGGGACGCCAGCCGCGGCGATGACGATGTCGGCCGCACGCGTCTTTTCGGCGAGGTCATCAGTTCGGGAGTGACAGACAGTGACGGTCGCGTTGCCGCCCTCGGCCTTCTGGATCAGGAGGTTCGCCATCGGTTTGCCGACGATGTTCGAGCGGCCGACGACGACGGCGTCTGCGCCCTCGGTTTCGACGTCCGCGGCCGCGAGGAGCTTCTGGACGCCGTGGGGCGTGCAGGGCTTGTATCGGGCGTTGCCGGCGACGAGTCGACCGACGTTCTCGGGATGGAAGCCGTCGACGTCCTTCGCGGGGTCGATACGCCGCAGGACCTCCCGCTCGTCGACGTGGTCCGGCAGCGGCATCTGGACGAGGATGCCGTGTACCTCGGGGTCGGCGTTCAGCTCGTCGACCGTCTCGAAGAGTTCGTCTGCGGGGGCTTCGGGGTCGATCTCGATATCACGCGTCGCGATTCCGACTTCCTCGCAGTCTTTGTGCTTCATCGAGACGTACGTCTGGCTCGCAGGGTCGTCGTTCATCAGGACGGTGGCGAGACAGGGCGTCGTCCCTGCGTCGGTCAGCGTCTCGATGCTGTCCAGAAGGCCGTTTCGGACGTCTTCGGCGACAGCGTTGCCGTCGATGATCTCGGTCATACGCTATAGGGGTCGGTAGCACACTTCAAACGTGTGGGTTTCCGCGCTGAAAACGAGACAGATGCGTCGAAAAAACGGCGTGTCGTGTGTTTCGGGGCTTACTCGTACAGCGGGAACTCCTCGCAGAGTTCCTGTACGCGGTCTGCGACGTCTGCCACGACGTCCTCGTCGTCGTAGTTGTCGACCACGCGGACCACGAGTTCGCCGACCTCGCGGGTGGCCGCCTCGTCGAAGCCACGCGTCGTGACGCCTGGCGTCCCGAGACGGATTCCGCTCGGGTTGAACGCCGAGCGCGTCTCGCCGGGGACCGTGTTCGCGTTCATCACGATCCCGGCCTCTTCGAGCGCCGACTCGACGTCTTTGCCCGTCGTGTCGGGATGCGAGGGCCGCAGGTCGACCAACACGAGGTGGTTGTCCGTGCCGCCAGAGACGACTTCGAGACCGTGTTCGGAGAACGTCTCGGCGAGCGCTTTGGCGTTGTCGACCGTCTGTTCGGCGTAGGCGTCGAACTCCTCGGAGAGCGCCTCGCCGAAGCCGACGGCCTTGCCCGCGATGTTGTGCATCAGGGGGCCGCCCTGAGCGCCGGGGAAGACCGCATTGTCGATCGCGTCGGCGTGTTCCTCGTCGCACATAATGATCCCGCCGCGACCCGCGCGGATCGTCTTGTGCGTCGACCCCGTCACGAAGTCCGCGACGCCGACCGGCGACTCGTGGACGCCCGCTGCCACGAGGCCTGTGATGTGTGCGATGTCCGCGAGGTGGTACGCGTCGGTGTCGTCTGCGACTTCCTGCACGCGCTCGAAGTCGACCTCGCGGGGGTACGCGGAGTACCCGGAGACGATGATGTCGGGGTCGAACTCCTCGGCGATCTCGGCGAGGCCCTCGTAGTCGACGTAACCCGTCTCGGCGTCGACCTCGTACTGTTCGACTTCGTAGGTCTGCCCCGCGAAGTTCGCCGGGTGACCGTGCGAGAGGTGCCCGCCGTGTGTCAGATCCAGCGAGAGGATCTTGTCGCCCGGTTCCAGCATCGCGAGGTACACGCCCATATTCGCCTGCGACCCCGAATGCGGTTGGACGTTGACGTGCTCTGCGCCCCACAGCTCCTTCGCTCGCTCGATCGCCAGGTTCTCGACCTCGTCGGCGTACTCACAGCCCGCGTAGTACCGCTCGCCCGGGTACCCCTCCGCGTACTTGTTCGTGAGCGCACTCCCCTGCGCTTCGAGAACCGCCTCACTCGCGTGGTTCTCGCTCGCGATCATCGCCAGCGTGTCCCGCTGTCGCTGTACTTCGCCGGAGAGCGCGTCTGCGACGTCCGGGTCGACGTCGCGGACGTGGCTGTAGTCCATACGTCATAGGGGGCCCGTCCACCCAATAAGTGTGTTCACTTTGGATCCGACTGACGGTGAAATCGTCACAAACGTGCATTAGAATGGCGGGACGGCTCTCTCATCCGCCCGTCTGTCTTCCGACAACCGTCACTCCAGAACGTCGCGCGCGGCGGTCACGAGTTCGTCGGGATCCGCATCGTGGAGCCGGTCGTCGCCGAGTCGTAACCGCAGGCGCGGTCGACCGACGTCGATTGGGACCTTCTCCGTCTCGATCAGGCCCAGATCCTCCAGTTCGGTCTTCGTCCGCGAGAACGTCGCCTTGCTGGCGATGCCCACGTCCTCGCCCCACTTCGAGACGTCGTACAGGAGCACGTCGTTCTTCGCTGCGACGAGCAGGCTGATCGTGACTTCGTCGAGTCCCGGTCCGTCGCTTCGGACCGTTTCGAGCACCCCGAGAACCGCGTCGAAGTCCGAACGGACCGCTTCGCCGAGGTCCTCTTCGAGGGACGTACGGACTGCCGAAAGCGCGGGTGTTCGAAGTCGGAATTCCTCGGCTTCCTGGAACTGCTCACTGTAGGCGTCGTTTGCGCCCTCGACGAACGCCTCGTCGTCGGTTTGCAACCCGGCCACCTGGTCACCGGCGCTGACGACGGCGACGACCGACGAGTCGGTCACGAGCAGGGTGTTTTCGACCGGCTCCGCCGTAACGCGGAGTTCGAGGGTTCCGGAAACAACGAGATCGGCGGCGTTGCTCGCGACGAGGAAATCGTCCATCACGTCCTTCAACAACTGCTTGTCAGCGAGCACACGAATCGTGGGCGGGGACGCTGCCTCGGCGGCGACCTCGACGAGCGATACCACGATCTCCGGCGTCGGATCGAGTACGTACACGACGTCCGAAGCCGACTGGAGGGCCGACGAAATGACGTGCTCGACGTCGGAATCGAGCACGTTCGATTCAGAGGACATACGTTGTATAATTTACCAGTGTGTATTTAATTTTAACGCAGTATAGTCTGTATATTCTCTGATCCCGGTGGAGACGCCCCGAGCCTGGGCCATCGAGTCGGACCCCGCTGCTTTTTCTTCGTCACGGCCGACGGCGAATCTGTGACAAACGAGATCGAACTCGTCGGAAGCGGTCCCGCTGCAGCGGCCGCGGCGGCCGCCTTCGAGGACATCGACGCACGCGTAGTGGAGGCTGCCGAGGACCCGGCACTGACGCTCGTCGTCGTCCCGGCGGGAAGCGACGTCGAGGACGCTGTCGGCCCACGCGAGCGTCTTGTCGTGGTCGAAATCGGCGGCGTCGGTGGGCACGTGGTCGAATCCGTCGACGCCGGCGTCTCCGTGTTCGGCGCCGCGGGAGTCAGTTTCGCTGATCTGCGTGCGCGTGTTGCTGCGACGACCGACTCCACCGGAACGCCGTCTGGGGAGCGCAGCGCGGTTCGACTCGCCGGCGCGATCGCTGGTCGACGGGCCATCGCACTTCTCACGGGCGATGACGACGTTTCCGGAACGGTCGTCGAAGTCTCCGGCACGGAGATAACCGCAGAGCGGCCGATTCTCCCGGTACCCGACCCGACGTCGCGCGATCGAAGCGTTCGGCGGGAGTACCGAGCAGTCGACCTCGACGACTCACTGGCCCGCGCGGAACGGGCCCTCGACGAGCGGACGGGAATCGTCGCGCAGGTCGGCGAGCGCGAGTCGTTTCCGGTCCCGTACTACCTCGCACAGACGGCCGACACCGAAGGGTTCAGCGACGCTCGCGCGGCCGAGTTCGCGGCCGGCGTCGATCCCGACTGGGACGCCGCGTTTATGAAGGCACTCGGGGAGGCGCTGGAACGCTACTGCGCCGGCGTCTACCGCGGCTCGGAGTTCACCGTCGCTCCCGAGCGGACGCGGGCGCGCCCGGTTTCGCCGTCGCGCTTCGTCCGGCCCGACGACTATCAGGCCCCGGACCCCGAAACGCCGATTCCCTGGGTCTCGGGCGTCGACCTCGGAACCGACGAGACGGTGTCGCTGCCGGCGGAGTTCGTTCACTACCCGCCACCAGCCGAGCAGTACAAGCCGGCGATCACGACGGGACTGGGGCTCGGAAACTCGGGGGTCGAAGCCTTGCTGTCGGGCCTCTACGAGGTCGTCGAGCGGGACGCGACGATGCTCGCGTGGTACTCGACGTTCGAACCGCTGGAACTCACGGTCTCGGACCCCGGCTACGACGAACTCTGCAAGCGGGCGCGGGCGGAAGACCTGTCGGTGACGGCGCTGCTCGTGACCCAGGACGTCGACGTGCCGGTCGTGGCCGCGGCCGTCCACAGAGACGGGGAGTGGCCGCGGTTCGCCGTCGGGTCGGGGGCGTCGCTCGATCCGACCGACGCCGCGAGGTCGGCACTGGCGGAGGCGCTGCAGAACTGGATGGAACTGCGGTCTATGGGACCGAAGCAGGCTTCCGCAGAGGGCGGCGCGATCGGCGAGTACGCCGACTTCCCCGAGGCCGCTCGCGACTTCGTCGACGGCGACGCGAGCGTCCCGGCCGAACGCGTCGGCCCCGAGGAGCCCCCGAGTGGCACCACAGAACTCACAGCGGCGGTCGAGCGAGTCGCTGACGCCGGACTCGACGCCTACGCTGCGCGGACGACGACGGCCGACGTCGCCTCGCTCGGCTTCGAGGCTGTCCGGGTACTCGTGCCCGAAGCCCAACCGCTGTTCCAGGGGAGCCCGTTCTTCGGGGAACGCGCGCGGTCCGTCCCGTCAGACCTCGGATTCGAACCGGAGCCCGATCGGCCCTACCACCCGTTCCCGTGACTCGGTCTCCCTCGTGGCGGCGTGAGCTGGCGTGCGGAGCTATAGTAGCAGTTGCAACTGATTGCCCATCCGATCACACGACAGCGTACGATCGGATGCGTGAAGACTTGCAAATGCTACTATAGGGGTTATCGTAAGTGTCCATAGATTTCTCGCCGGACGGTACGGCGAGACTCTCCGAACAGTTACGATGATCCCTATATAACAGCCGACACCGACGGCGCGGCTCGCGCGACGGGGTGTCGGACTCCCGCAAATCGTCGCGCGGTACGCTAGTGAGTGATGCGGGCACTGGCCGCGTCTCAGTATAAAAGCGTTCGTCGCGAAGTTCTGTCCGGATACGAACAGTCGACCGCCTACACGCCGAACGTCGCGCGGAGCATATCTCGGGTGCCCGGACCGAGCCCGACCGCGAGGACGGCCACGAGCAACAACATCGTGTAGCGCGGACTCTCCTCGAAGATTTCGTCTTCGAACACCCAGAGCACGAACGTCGCAGCGACGAGTTTCACGAGGAGGAACGGCCACGTGTCGCCGGTCACCGCCAGCACCGACGCCGGGAGGAGCGAGCCGGTGACGTCGACGACGAACTGATTGACCGGGTGTTTCGGGACCAGATTCGGCCCCGCTCCGAGAGCGGTCATCCAGTCGAGGCCGATGACGTTCGCGACGCCGTCGATGGCGTGCCCCCAGAGGATGACGAAGCCGATTCGCCCGGTCCCCTCGTTCACGGCCGGCGCGAACCGCTCGATGAGCCACCACGTCGCGCCCGCGGTAATCGTCGCTCCGACGAGCACGGTCCCGAGGACCTGCGGATAGAACTCGACGCCCTCAGCCCCCGTGAGAAAGAGCGAGAAGAGGTAACCGAGCGTGACGACCAACACGACGGAGCCGACCCCGAACAGGAGGCGGTCGTACCGCTCGACGAGGCCGGAACGCGACGCCCAGACGGTGGCGACGACCGCGACGAGCGTCATCACGAAGACGGTGAAGTAGATGATCGGGCTGATAAACAGCGTGTTGAGCGGGTAGGTGATGAGGGCGTCCGCGGCGGGGACGGCGTCGTTGGCGTCCTCGACGACGCGGAGCGCCCCGCCGAAGAAGACGAACGGGAGCAGCGCGTAGAAGAACTCCCTGTCGGTGCCGAGGTCGAGTCGCCGCAGCAGGAAGACGACGCCGGTGAGCGCGACGAGCAGCGTCACCATATAGCCGACTTCGGAGACGAGCGTGTAGCCGGGGTACGCAACGGGCTCAGCGGCGCTCGCACACGCCTGCGAGCTGTACAGATACTCGACGGTGCTTCCGGGGCGGATAGCACAGACGGCGGAGTTCGCGTCCGCCTGCACGGGGCCCCAGAAGTAGTGCCAGATGAAGCCGTCGTAGACGGTCTCGGGAAGGACGAGCGATCCGATCACGAGCGCGACGAGCGCGGTTGCCACGCCCCCGGCCCAGAGCCGCTCGGGATCGACGCCGACGCGTTCGGCGACTGTTGACATACGCGAAAAGCCGACGGCGGGCGTGTTGAGGATTCCGGTCTGTGGTGCGCCGTCCGCGTGCCCGCAGGCCGGTCGAGCGATCCCGGCTATCAGATCGGCAGCGGCCGCTCTTCGAGATCAGTCGCGAGGATCACCATCGTCTGCGATCGGGAGAACCCCTCGACGTTCGCGATGTTGTCGAACATCAGTTCGCGGAGGCTGTCGGTGTCTTCGGCGTAGACGCGGAGCACGACGTCCCACTCGCCCGTCGTGAGATGAATTTCTTGGACCCCTTCGATCTCCCGTAGCCGTTCGAGCGCGTCGTTCTCGTTCCCCTGCTCGATTCGGAGACCGACGAGCGCCGACGTTCCGAGACCGATCGCCCGCGGATCGATCTTCGCGTGGTATCCCTCGATGACGCCGGCGTCCTCCATCCGACTCACACGATCGTGGACGGTCGCACTCGACATCTCGATCTGCCGTGCGACCTCGCTGAACGGCGTCCGCGCGTCAGACTGGAGGATCCGCAGAATCGCCCTGTCCGTCTCGTCCAGTTGCATAGTAACCGGTGATACCCCCAGCGACTTGCCGCTTTGGATGTGGTGGGGCTACATACGCCGAACGACGGAGGCGTCCGCCGAATACCGGTTCATTCGATCCGGCCGATCTCCTGGGCGGCGTCCAACATCGTCTCGTGGACGTGCCCGTTCGAGGCGACCAGGCCGACCGAATCGTGTCGCCAGCGCTCGCCATCGAGGTCGGTGACGGTCCCACCGGCCGCGCGAATCATCGCGACGCCGGCGACTGTGTCCCAGGGGTTGGCTCGCAGATTCGTCACGACGCCGTCGAGCGACCCGTCGGCGACGCCCGCGAGGGCGGCCTGCGCGCAACCGACGCGCCGGAGGTCACCGAAGCGGTCGACGATGGCCTGACAGGCCCGCCCGTACTGATCGCGGGCGTCGAAGTCCCACCACAGCGTCGGCGCGACGACGCCGGCCTCCGGATCGTCAGTGGTCGAGACGGTGACGGGATCACCGTTCCGGTACGTTTGCTCACCGTCCGTCCAGTAAACGTCGTCGAGCGCAGGGAAGTGCGTCGCGCCCGCCAGCGGCTCCTCGTCCCGGACCGAAGCGACCGCGGTCCCCCACACGCGAGTGCCGCGGACGTAGTTGTTCGTCCCATCGATCGGGTCGATCACCCACGCCGCGCCGGAGTCGGGGATCACTTTCAGTTCGTCCTCTTCCTCGCCGACGATCGCGTCTTCGGGGTACGGTTCCCTGATGGCGTCGATGACGGCCACCTGCGCGTCGCGATCGGCCTGCGTCACGACGTCTGTCTTTCCCTCTTTCTGCTCGACGTCGATCTCGGTCCGAAAGCGCTCGACTGCGACGGCCGCGCCCGCCTCGGCCGCCTGCCGTGCGACCGCCGTCCGGTCTTCGTTCACCATACGTGCGCACGGTTCGCGGCGGTCCTAAACGTCTCGGCTGTAAACGTCTCTATAGTAGCGTTTGCACGTCTTCACCCACCGAATCGCACGCAGTCGTGCGATTGGCTGTGTACTCAGTTGCAAACGCGACTATACTCGGTGCGTGTCGTACCAGCGCCGCGTCGCGTTCCGTCGGGCGAAGAACCGATAGACAGCGCCGCTACTGCACTATTAACTCGATTTCGAGTCTGAGTACATTTTAGTATCCAGCTCCCGTTATTACAGGTATGAACCCGTCCGACGCGGCACGACAGCTTCGGTACGCAGTCGCCTCGAAGACCGACACCTACGACTACGAGATCAGCCACTGGGAAACGCACGCGTACGAGGACGTATTCGCCGAGGTCGCCGAAGAGGGCGACCTCTCCGACGTGATGAACGTCGTCGAGGAACTCGGCTCGCGCTTCGTCGACGGCACCCGCCCGTCACCGGCTGAAGCCCGCCAGATCGCCGACGGCGTTCTCACCGCCGGCGGCCGCCCGCTCACTGACGGCGGCGACGGGAACTGATACTGTCGGCTATCCGACCGTCGGCTGTCGGGTGTCGCGACTCCGGGGTCGCGAATCTCGTAGGCAGTCACACCAGACACCACGACGCTGTCTGCCGCGGACGCGGACCACGTTCGGCTCGGCTTTTTCTGCAGGCCGCTGTTCGAAGATCGAGCGCTAGCTGGGCCGCAAGTGTTCGCAGTCGCCCGCGTGGACGACTTCCTCGCCGTCGTCAGTCTGTACGACGAGACTTCCGGGGAAGCGGATGTCGACAGCTTCCCCTTCGATCGTTCCACGCGGGGTTTCGACCCGGACCCGTCGGCCGAGCGTCGCGGCGTGCTCGCGCCAGGCATCGAGGACTGCGTCGAGATCGGCGTCTTCGGCCGTCAGATCGTAAAACGTCTCCAGCATCCGCTGGAGGAACACGCGTCGATCCACGTCGCCGACTTCCGCGCGGAGGCTCGTCGCTCCCGACGGGAGGTCCTCCCGGTCGATGTTCGCGTTCACGCCACAGCCCGCGACGAGCCACGAGACGCGGTCGGCCTCGCCCTCCATTTCGGTCAGAATCCCGGCGAGCTTTCGCTCCGTCTGCGTGGATTCGGCCGTCTCCCCGCCCCCGGCCACGAGCACGTCGTTTGGCCACTTGATCTGCGCGTCGACGCCGACCTCCCGCGCTGCACTGGCGATGGCGACGGCGGCCGCGAGCGTGTACATCGGGGCCTCGCTGGGCGGGCGTTGCGGGCGGACGAGCACGCTCGCCCAGATGCCGCCCGACGGCGCGGTCCACTCGCGCTCTAAGCGTCCACGGCTCCCGGTCTGCTCGTCGGCGACGACGACGACGTCGGATTCCCCCTCGTCGGCGAGTTCACGGGCGCGATGGTTCGTGTTCCCGATTTCGTCGTGATACTCGATCCGGTAGGGTGCCTCAAGTCCGAACTCGATCGCCGCGGCCCCGTACGCCGGCACGTCGACGATGCGATAGCCGTCGTCGCCGCTTTCGACCGCGAAGCCCTCCTCGCGGAGCGCCTCGACCTGTTTCCAGACGGCCGCTCGCGAGACGCCCAGTTGCTCGGCGAGCACCGGCCCCGAGACGGGACCGTCGGCGAGCGCGGCCACGAGCGCGCGTCGGGTCTCGTTCATCTGCTTTCTCCTACTCCAGGACGACGAGCACGTCGCCCATATCCGCGCTGTCGCCCTCCTCGACGAGGACCTGCGTGACGGTGCCGCCGCGTTCGGTGACGATGTCGTTCTCCATCTTCATCGCCTCCAGGACGCAGACGACGTCGCCGGCGGCGACCTCCTCGCCCTCCTCGACTTCGACAGAGAGGATCGTGCCCTGCATCTCGGCAGCGACCTGCTCGCCCTCGCCCTCGATGACGACTTCGTCGTCGTCTTCCGACGTCGCTTCTTCGGGTCGCGAGCGCGTCGCCTGTGCACCCTGGCCGCCAGCCCCGCCGCCGTTGCTGATCGCTTCGACGTCTGGCATCGGAGGGGCACCGCGCTCTTCGAGGTTGACCTCGAAGCGCTTGCCGTTGACCTCGACGGTGAACTCGCGCTCGGTCACTTCTTCGGCGTCGGTCTCGTCGCTCTCACCGTCCGCGTCGGTGGTGGCAACCGTGTCGGCCGACCCCCACTTCTCGACTGCCTGGTCGATCCGCTCGCGGTCAAGTTCCTCGTCGAGGTACTTCGTCGTGTGCTCGCCCGCGCGGAACGCCTCGTCGGTCAGCATCAGGCGGTGGAACGGAACGATCGTCTGGATCCCCTCGATCTCGAACTCCGAGAGCGCCCGCTCCGAGCGTGCGAGACATTCCTCGCGGTCGCCTGCGGAGACGATCAGTTTCGCGATCATCGAGTCGTAGTCGCCGCCGATCTCGTCGCCCTGTCGGACGGCGTCGTCGACGCGAACGCCGATGCCGCCGGGCGGATCGTACGTCTCCAGGGACCCCGTCGCGGGCGCGAAGTCGTTTGCGGCGTCCTCGGCGTTGATCCGGTACTCGATCGCGTGGCCCTCGATCTCGACGTCCGCCTGTGCGAAGTCGAGCTCGTCGCCGGCGGCGACGCGCAGTTGCCACTTCACCACGTCGATCCCGGTGACTTCCTCGGTGGCGGTGTGTTCGACCTGGATCCGCGTGTTGACCTCCATAAAGTAGAACTCCCCGTCCTCGACGAGGAACTCGACCGTCCCGGCGTTGGTGTAGTCGGCCTCGCGAACGCCGCGGCGGGCCGCCTCGCCGATCCGCTCGCGGAGGTCGGCGTCGAGCGCCGGCGACGGCGCTTCTTCGATCACCTTCTGGTGGCGTCGCTGGAGCGAGCAGTCGCGCTCGCCGAGGTGCCGGACGTTCCCGTGCTCGTCGGCGAGGATCTGCACCTCGACGTGCCGCGGCGCTTCGAGGTACTTCTCGACGTAGACGGAGGCGTTGTCGAAGTACGCCTCGCCCTCGCGCTGGGCCGTCTCCAACTGCTCTTCGACCTCGTCTTCGGAGCGGACGACTTTCAGCCCGCGCCCGCCGCCGCCGCCCTCGGCTTTGATCGCGACCGGATAGCCGTACTCTGCGGCGATGTCCTTGACTTCGTCTGCGGACTCGACCGGCTCTGTCGTCCCCGGGACGACCGGCACGTCCGCCTCCTGCATCAGCGCGCGGGCTTTCGTCTTCTCGCCGAGGCGCTCCATCGCGTCAGCGGACGGGCCGATCCAGGTCAGTTCGCTCTCCTCGACCTTTCGGGCGAACTCGGCGTTCTCCGCGAGGAAGCCGTAGCCCGGGTGGACGGCGTCGGCGCCCGCCTTGCGTCCGGCCTCGATGACGGCCTCGTGGTCGAGATACGAGTCCGCGGCGCGCGCGGGACCGACGTTGTACGCCTCGTCGGCGTACCGGACGTGCCCGGCGTGCTTGTCGGCGTCGCTGTAGACCGCGACGGTGCGGACACCGAGATCGCGGCACGCCCGCATCACTCGCAGGGCGATCTCTCCGCGATTGGCGACGAGAACCTTGCTGAACATTTGTCGAAACGTTCTGAAACGCGGCACGTCTATCTGTCGGTTCTGCACGAAGGGGTATTCGACGATCGTCGATCTGTCCGCGGCCTGTCGAACTCAAAAAAGCGCCGACATCGAGGGGGGCAGACGCAGTTTTGGTGAAAAATCTTATTCAAGTATCTCGGATACCGTATATTACTCAATTTCTCTCCCGATGTTAGCGACGTATCTGAACGTTCGTGAAATACGCGGGAAATCCAAACCGCCTTATGTGTGTGTCTCCCACGCCCACGGTAATGACAGTACGTGTCGGTATCCTCGGCGCAACGGGCGCAGTGGGACAGCGATTCATCCAACTCCTCGACGACCACCCGACGTTCGAACTCGCGGCGCTCACCGCCTCGGAAGACAGCGCGGGCAAGACCTACCGCGAGGCGGCGAAGTGGCGCGTGAACACGCCGATCCCGGACGACGTCGCAGAGATGACCGTCGGCGCGACGACGCCGGGAGACGTTCCGGACGACGTCGATCTGCTTTTCTCGTCGCTCCCGTCCGGCGTCGCGGCCGAAGTCGAACCCGAGTTCCTCGACGCGGGCTACGTGGTCTCTTCGAACTCCTCGAACGACCGGATGGCCCCGGACGTCCCGCTCACGATCCCCGAGATCAACGCCGAGCACCTCGACCTCATCGAGGTGCAGCGCGACGAACGCGGCTGGGACGGCGCGCTCGTGAAGAACCCGAACTGCTCGACGATCACGATGGTCCCGACGCTCGCGGCGCTCGACCAGTTCGGTCTCGAAGCCGTGCAGGTCTCGACGCTGCAGGCGGTCTCCGGCGCGGGCTACTCCGGCGTCACGTCGATGGAGATCATCGACAACGCCATCCCGCACATCAACGGCGAGGACGAGAAGATGGAAACCGAGTCCCGAAAGCTCCTCGGCGAGTTCGACGGCGCGGAGATCGACCTCCACGGAATGGACGTCGCCGCCTCCTGTAACCGCATTCCGACGCTCGACGGCCACCTCGAGAACGTCTTCGCCGAAACGGCCGAGGACGTCTCGACCGAGGACGTCGCCGAAGCGATGCGGGAATTCCCGAGCGTGGATCTCCCCTCCTCGCCCGACCAGCTCATTCACGTCTTCGAGGACTTCGACCGGCCGCAGCCCCGCCTCGATCGCGAGCGCGGCGACGGGATGCAGATCTCCGCCGGCGGCATCCAGACGACCGACAACGGCGTGAAGTACAACTGCCTCGCGCACAACACGATCCGCGGCGCAGCGGGCGCCTCGCTGCTCAACGGCGAACTCCTCGTCGAAGAAGGCTGGGTCTAAGCGCCCCGGCGCCGCTCGACCCGTGTCCAGCTAGCAGTTGCACCCATTACATTTTGGTCGCTCGCGTCCGATATGGTGAGTGACGATGTCACAGACCCCCACTATCGGCGACGACGCACCGACGTTCTCCGTAACCCAGGCTGACGGCGACGTGTCGGCGTTCTATCTGGACGACGTGATCGGTCACGGCCCCGTGGTTCTCGCGTTCTTCCCGGGCGCGTTCACGCCACCGTGTACGAACGAGATGGTTGCCCTGCAGGAGCACAGCGATGAGTTCGAGGCCGCCGGCGCGAGCGTGTACGGGGTGAGCGCCGACTCGGCGTTCTCCCAGAACGCCTTCCGCGAGGAACACGGCATCGAGTTCCCGCTGCTCAGCGATATGGCACGGAGCGCCATCGACAAGTACGGTGTCGAGATCGACATCGACGACCTCGGCCTCCTCGGCGTCGCGAACCGTTCGGTGTTCATCATCGACGACGACGGCACGATCGCTTACGACTGGATCGCCGAGGATCCGACGAACGAACCCGACTACGAGGAACTGCTCTCGGAAGTGCAGGACCTCTAAGCGTCGACCACGACGCCAAAATATCCCCTGAGGTCACACAGCGAGGCGAGCCACGCGAGCCTCGCGGTTTTTGCTCCACCGCGAGACGCAAGCGTCTCACGAGCCGCACATCGCTCCGCTCAGTGAGACTTTTTTCGCGCGCTGGGTTCCCGCAGCGGTGCGAAGCGCCGCGAGTCCCCGGTAAAAAGGTGGGGTAGTTTTATTGCTTCGCGCCGGGGTTCGTCACCGCGCCGTTCGCGGCCGAGCCGAAGTCGTTACCGTACTTCGCGAGCACGCCGGTCGTGTACTGCGGGTCCTTGGGCTCCCACTCGTCGCGGCGCTCGTCAAGTTCGTCCTCCGAGAGGTCGACGGAGAGTTCGCGCTCGGGAATGTCGACGGTAACCTCATCGCCGTCTTCTAAGAGCGCGATCGGGCCGCCGACCGCGGCCTCGGGGGCGACGTGGCCGACCATCGGGCCGCGGGTCGCACCGGAGAAGCGGCCGTCGGTCAGGAGCGCGACGTCGTCCTCGTGGCCCTGGCCGACGACGGCGGCGGTGACGCCGAGCATCTCCCGCATCCCGGGGCCGCCCTGCGGTCCCTCGTTACGGATGACGATGACGTCGCCGGATTCGATGTGGCCCTCCTGGACGTAGCGCATCGCCTCCTCCTCGCTCTCGAAGAGGCGGGCGGGGCCGGAGTGGTGGAACTTGTCGTCGCCGGTGACCTTCAGGACCGCACCGTCGGGCGCGAGGTTTCCGGTGAGGATCTTGATCGCACCTTCCTCCTGGTAGGGGTCGTCGACGGTGTAGATGAACTCGTCTGAGACCTCCTCTTCGTCGGGGAGGTCCATCGCCTCGAGTTCCTCGGCGATCGTCCGCCCGGTGACGGTCATCGCGTCGCCGTGGAACAGGCCGGCGTCGAGGAGGCGACGGATCACGACCGGGACGCCGCCCTCCTCGTGGAGGTCGTTCATCGTCTTCGTGCCGCCGGGCTGGAGGTTCGCGATCTTCGGCGTCCGCTTCGAGATCTCGTCGAACTCCTCGATCGTGAGGTCGATGCCAGCCTCCGCGGCGAGTGCGAGCAGGTGCAGCACGGCGTTGGTCGAACCGCCGATCGCGACCTGCAGGGCGATGGCGTTCTCGAAGGACGTCTTCGAGAGGATGTCGGAGGGACGAAGGCCTTCCTCGACGGCCTGCAGGACCGCTTCGCCGGAGCGCCGCGCGACGTCGTAGCGCTCGTCGGATTCGGCCGGCGCGTCGGCCGTGCCGAGCGGGGCCATCCCGAGTGCCTCCGAGATCGACGCCATCGTGTTCGCGGTGAACATCCCGCCGCAGGAACCCGCGCCGGGGCAGGCGTGCCGTTCGAGGTCGTCGAGTTCCTCGGCGCTCATATCGCCCTGCGCGTAGGTGCCGACGCCCTCGAAGACGTTCTGGACGGTCACGTCGCGGCCCTCGTGCTGGCCGGGCATAATCGACCCGCCGTAGAGGAAGACCGAGGGCAGATCCGTCCGGATCGAGGCCATCATCATTCCGGGGAGGTTCTTGTCACAGCCCGCGACCGTGACGAGCGCGTCCATCCGCTCGCCGAACGCGACGAGCTCGACGGAGTCGGCGATGACCTCTCGGGAGATCAGCGACGCCTTCATCCCCTCGGTGCCCATCGAGATCGCGTCCGAGATGGTGATCGTCCCGAACTCGATCGGCATCCCGCCGGCGTCCTCGATGCCCTTGATCGCCGCGTCGGCGACGTCGTCGAGGTGAACGTTACACGGGGTGATGTCCGCGGCCGGGTTCGCGACGCCGACCATCGGGGAGCCGAGGTCCTCGTCGTCGAAGCCCATCGCGCGGAACATCGCCCGGTGCGGGGCCTTGTCCGGCCCCTCGGTGACGTCCGTGCTGGGGAGGTCGGGGTCCTTCCCGCTGGAGAACGGTTCGCCGTCCTCCTCGCGTTCGGGGGGTTCCTGCTTGCTCATACACGAGTCGTTGTCGCAGTGGCATTAAAAGGCCACGCATACCCTCTCGCTCGCCGGTTATGCGTCGTTGCGGCCGCCCCCCTTGCCGGTACCGTTCTCGGGACCTTACGAGGCGTCTTGTGCGTCCTCGTCGTCCGCTGCGTCGGGTTCTTCTTCCTCCGCTTCTTCCGCTTCTTCCGCTTCTTCCGCTTCTTCCGCTTCTTCCGCTTCTTCCGCACGCGTCGCCAACCCCGCGAGGTGGGGCGCCTCGGGGACGATGATCTCCTCGCTTCCGAGGCGGGCCGCGTTCTCGCTGCCGGGCAGACAGAACACCGGCACGCCCTGGACGATGCCCGCCGTTGCACGGGTCCCGACGACGCGCGTGCCGATCTCGGACTCCGAGCGTCGGCGGAACAGTTCGCCGAAGCCCGGGAGGTCCTTCTGGAATAGGTCGCCGACGGCTTCGACGGTCACGTCGTCAGGCGTGACGCCCGTGCCGCCCGTCGTCACCAGCACGTCGACGTCGTCGCGGTCGACGAGCCGATCGACGGTCGACTGCACACCGTCGAAATCGTCGTCGACGACGTCTCGGACGGTGACGTCGTGGCCGCTATCGTCGAACGCAGCAGCGATCACGTCGCCCGCCGCGTCGTCGTCGATCGTCCGCGACGTGGAGACCGTGACGACGGCCGCAGACAGCGACGCGACGTCGTGGGCGTGATGGTGGTCGTGATGGTGATCGTCGTCTCCGTGGCCGTGATGGTGATCGTCGTTTCCGTGGCCGTGATGGTGATCCTCGTCGTGATCGTGGCCGCGGTCCTCGTGCTGGTGGTCGGTATCGTGCGTGTCCGCTCCAGAGTGGGACTGCTCGTCGTGGGTCACACCACGCGGTTTGGCGCCCGGTGACAAAATGTCACCCGATACCGGGCGCTCGCGGGTGTCGAGTTCGAGAGTCCCGTGTCGGCCGTCCGACGGCGACTCGGGAGAACGAAGCGAGAAGAGACGTAGTGTCAGACCGCCAGTTCAGTTGTCGCCGGCCTTCGACGTCCACTCGTAGTCGCGACGTTTCGCCGATTTGCCGAAGCCACAGGACGAGCAGACCTTCTTTTTGACGTGGTAGGACTTCTCGCCGCAGCGGCGGCACTTGACGTGCGTCGTCTTGTTCTTCTTTCCTTGGCTAGGGGTTCCAGCACCCGTCATGTTTGTATCGTGACGACGTTGTCACCGCGTATAATCGTTGTGTCTTCGACCGCCGTGACGTCCAGCTCCCCGAGGACGGTCGCGTCCGCGTCCGTCGCCGGTTCGAGAACGGCGTTCATATGTTGGTCGTACCCGGCGAGAGTTCCGTAGTACGCGGTGCCGTCCTTCAGAGTGACCGTGACGACGTCTTCGAGTGCGGCTTCGAGAACGTCGAGGGGTCGTCCGCTCATACCCCAAGCGCCTCCCGTTTCGGTATTAAATGTGCCGGACCACCGCCGAATCGTCGGCGTACGGCGGCGAACGTTCTCATAGGGATTATCGTAACTGTTCAGAGATTCTCGCCGTACTATCCGGCGAGAAATCTATGCGGACGTACGGTAATCCCTCTCGCTGGTCGACATACGAGTGTTTCCGACCCTATGTGGGTGCGTCCCCCGACGCTGTGCGTCCCTGTGGGCTGTCGTACTGGGAACGATCGCCGCTGCTGGGTCTTCTCGGCGTGCGTTGCCGCACTCTCGCGCAGAGATTCGCCGCGCGTATCCAACCCGGATAGTTTTTAGTACCCGGCCGAGAACCGTTTTGTACCAAGACTCCCGCGGGTAAGTGCTTCGGCCGTTCCGGGGCACGCGGGACCGACGACCGACGCGCTGTAAGACGCCGGGGCCGATCGGTCCCGAGACGCGTCGCTCACGAGTTGTGGGCGGCCGTCGAACACGACGGGACGTTTGAGTGAGCACCCTCGCCACGTCAGTGGCTTTCGATGCTCGGATTCAACTATGGAAATCGAAATCGCGACAATTGGCGGATACGAAGAGGTCGGTCGACAGATGACGGCCGTTCGCGCGGGCGACGACGTCGTCATCTTCGACATGGGCCTGAACCTCAGTCAGGTCCTCATCCACGACAACGTGGAGACCGAAAAGATGCACAGCCTCGATCTGATCGATATGGGCGCCATCCCGGACGACCGGGTGATGTCCGACCTCGAGGGCGACGTGCAGGCCATCGTGCCCACGCACGGTCACCTCGACCACATCGGCGCAATCTCGAAGCTCGCCCACCGGTACAACGCGCCGGTCGTGGCCTCGCCGTTCACCATCGAACTGGTGAAACAGCAGGTCGAAGGCGAGACCAAGTTCAGCGAGAGCTTCGACAACGACCTGGTCAAGATGCAGGCCGGCGAGACGATGTCGATCGGCGACTCTGGCAACGTCGAACTCGAGTTCGTGCACGTCACGCACTCGATCATCGACGCGATCAACCCGGTCGTGCACACGCCCGAGGGCGCGATCGTCTACGGCCTCGACAAGCGGATGGACCACTCGCCGGTGCTGGAAGATCCGATCGATATGCAGCGCTTCCGTGAGATCGGCCGCGAGGGCAACGGCGTCCTCTGTTACATCGAAGACTGTACGAACGCGGGGCGCAAGGGACGGACGCCCTCGGAGTCGCACGCCCGTTCGCACCTCGAAGACACGATCCGATCGATCGAAGACTACGACGGCGGGATCGTCGCCACGACGTTCTCCTCACACGTCTCGCGTGTCTCCTCGATCGTCGAGTTCGCGAAGGACATCGGTCGCCAGCCCGTCCTGCTCGGCCGCTCGATGGAGAAGTACTCCGGCACCGCAGAACGCCTCGGCTTCGTCGACTTCCCCGACGACGTCGGGATGTACGGCCACCGGAAGTCCGTCGACCGGACGTTCAAGCGGATTATGAAGGAAGGCAAGGAGAACTACCTCCCCATCGTGACGGGACACCAGGGCGAACCGCGCGCGATGCTCACCCGGATGGGCCGCGGCGAGACCCCCTACGAAATCGAGGACGGCGACAAGGTCATCTTCTCGGCGCGGGTCATCCCCGAACCGACGAACGAGGGCCAGCGCTACCAGTCCGAGCGCCTCCTGCGGATGCAGGGCGCGCGCATCTACGACGAGATCCACGTCTCGGGCCACCTGCGCGAGGAGGGCCACTACCAGATGCTCGATGCGCTCCAGCCGCAGCACATCATCCCCGCCCACCAGGACCTCGAAGGCTTCGCGCCGTACGTCGACCTCGCGGAGTCGCAGGGCTACGCGATGGGCCGGGATCTGCACGTCACGCGGAACGGGAATATGATCCAGCTGGTGGAGTGAGATGAGTTCGGAAGCGGCGGAGGAACGGGTACTCGAAGCGGTCACGAAGCGACGCGAGCTCGTCAACGAGGCGCTCGACGAGGACGTCCCGATGAAGTCCCCGGAGCGGCTCTACGAGGCGACCCGCTACCTGCTGAAGGCCGGCGGCAAGCGGCTTCGGCCGACGGTGTCGCTTTTGACCGCAGAGGCGCTCGCAGACGTCGAACCGCTCTCGGCCGACTACCACGCGTTCCCGGCGCTCGACGGCTCGGAGATCGACGTGATGTCGGCGGCGACGAGCATCGAGGTCATCCAGTCGTTCACGCTGATCCACGACGACATTATGGACGACGACGACCTCCGTCGCGGCGTCCCCGCGGTCCACAAAGAGTACGACACCGAGACGGCGATCCTCGCGGGCGACACGCTCTACGCGAAGGCCTTCGAGTTGCTGTCTGAGACCGGCGCAGATCCCGCGAACGGTCTCGAAGCCGTCCGACGGCTCGCGACGACCTGTACACAGATCTGTGAGGGGCAGGCGCTGGACGTCGAGTTCGAGCGCCGCACCGAGGTGCTCCCCGAGGAGTACCTCGAGATGATCGAACTGAAGACCGCCGTGCTGTACGGCGCGGCGACGGCGACGGCGGCGACCCTGATGGACGCCGACGACGAGACCGTCGAGGCGCTCTATCGGTACGGGATCGACTCCGGACGCGCATTCCAGATCCAAGACGACGTCCTCGATCTGACAGTCCCCTCGGAGAAACTCGGCAAACAGCGCGGTTCGGACCTCGTCGAGAACAAGGAGACGCTCATCACGCTGCACGCACGGCAGCAGGGCGTCGACGTCGACGACCTCGTCGATGCCAACGACGTCGAGTCCGTCTCCGAAGCCGAGATCGATCAGGCGGTCGCCGAACTCGACGCCGCCGGGTCGATCGAGTACGCAGAGCAGAAGGCCCAAGAGCTCACGGCGAACGCGAAAGACCACCTCGACGTCCTCCCGGACAACGAGGCGCGCGCGCTGCTGTGTGACATCGCCGACTACCTGATCTCGCGCGGATACTAGCGTCCGCCGATCAGCGGTCGGCTCGCGTGGACCGCTGCGCCGTCCACCCACCCAATCCGGGTCTGTTTTTACCGGGGAGGACGCACTGCCGCGTAATGGACGACGATCTACGCGAGCAGGTCGAGCGCGAGGCCGAAAAGCACGCGCTGCTCAACGCAGTCAAGTACGAGAGCGACGCCGACGTGGGCGCCGTGATGGGGCCGCTGATGGGCGAGAATCCCGACTTCCGCCCGCACGGCGATGAGATCCCCGGCGTCGTCGGCGGCGTCGTCGCCCGCGTCAACGACCTCTCGACCGAGGAGAAGCGCGAACGTCTGGAGACGCTCGCACCGGAGGAACTCGAGGAGATCGAAGCCGAAGACGAGGGCGACGAACACGATCTCCCGGACCTCCCGAACGCCGAGGCGTACGACGAGGTGCGGATGCGTGCCGCGCCGAACCCGAACGGCCCCTGGCACATCGGCCACGCCCGGATGCCCGCCGTCATCGGCTCCTACAAGGAGCGCTACGACGGGTCGTTCATCGTCCGGTTCGACGACACCGACCCCGAGACCAAGCGCCCGGATCTCGACGCCTACGACGCCATCCTCGACGACATCGACTACCTCGGGTTCGAGCCCGACGACGTCATCATCGCGTCGGACAGACTGGAAACCTACTACGAGCACGCCCGGAACCTCATCGACGCCGGCGGCGCGTACACCTGCTCGTGCTCGGGCGAGACCTTCTCCGACCTGAAGAACAGCGGCGAGGCCTGTCCGCACCGCGACAAAGACGCCGAGACCACGATGGACGAGTTC
Organism: Halobellus sp. Atlit-38R; assembly: GCF_003665925.1. NCBI lineage: Archaea > Methanobacteriati > Methanobacteriota > Halobacteria > Halobacteriales > Haloferacaceae > Halobellus > Halobellus sp. Atlit-38R. Next base: position 226,744 of record NZ_QXIJ01000004.1, on the reverse strand, counting down.
GAGGCGATGATCGACGGCGAGTACAGCGCCGGCGAGATGGTCCTCCGCGTGCGGACCGACATCGAGCACAAGAACCCCGCGCTCCGCGACTGGGTCGCCTTCCGGATGATCGACACGCCCCACCCGCGCGAGGAGGCGGCAGCGTACCGGTGCTGGCCGATGCTCGACTTCCAGTCCGGCGTCGACGACCACCTCACGGGCGTCACGCACATCATCCGCGGCATCGACCTCCAGGACTCCGCGAAGCGCCAGCAGTTCGTCTACGACTACTTCGACTGGGAGTACCCCGAAGTGATCCACTGGGGCCACGTCCAGGTCGACGCCTACGACGTGAAACTCTCGACCTCGACGCTGAAGGAGAAGATCGAGGCCGGCGAACTCGACGGTTGGGACGACCCGCGCGCGCCGACGCTGAAGAGCCTCCGCCGCCGCGGAATCCGCGGTGAGGCGGTCGTCGAGGCGCTGACCACGCTCGGCACGTCGACCTCGAACGTCGACCTCTCGATGAGTTCGATCTACGCCGAGAACCGCGATCTCGTCGACGACGACGCCGAGCGCTACTTCCTCGTCCGCGACGGCGAGCGCTTCGCGGTCGCGGGCGGTCCGGACGCGGGCCACCCGCCGCTGCACCCCGACCACGAGGAGCGCGGCGAGCGGACCATCCCCGCGACCGACGGCGTCGTGCTCGAAGCCGACGACGTGCCCGCGGAGGGCGAGCGCGTCTGGCTGAAGGGCTACGCCTGCGTCCGCCGCGAGGGCGACGACCTCGTCGCGACCGACGACGACATCGACGTGGTCCGCGCTGGCGACGTCGACGTCGTCCACTGGGCTCCCGCCGAAGACGTCGTCGACGTCCGGATGCGCTCGCCCGACGGCGACGTGACGGGCGTCGCCGAACCCGACTTCGCCGACACCGCGGTCGACGACGTGGTCCAGTTCGAGCGGATCGGCTTCGCCCGCGTCGACGAACACGGCGCCGAGGAGTCGGTCGTCTACTGGACGCATCCCTGAGGACGCATTCGTGAGGGCACATTCGTGAGCGACCAGGCGGACCCGGACTCGGACTCGGTTTCGGAACCCGCGGCGGACGGCAGCCTGATCGACCTCACGCGGGCCGTCGAGTCGGGGATGCCGACGTACCCCGGTGATCCCGACGTGCGGATCGAACCGCACGCGACGCACGAAGCCGACGGCTACCGCGTCTCCCGGGTCGGACTTGGGTCCCACACCGGCACGCACGTCGACGCGCCCGCGCACACCGAACCGGACGGGGCGACGCTCGGCGCGTTCGACCTCGAGGACCTCCGGTTCGACGCCCGCGTCGTCGACTGCCGGGACGTCGGGGCCGGTGAGGCGATCGCTCCCGACGTGCTGGAACCCGACGGGGCGAACGCCGGTCTCGACGGCGTGTCCGCGCTCGTCTTCCGCACCGGGTGGGCCGACGCGTGGGGGTCCGACCGGATGCTCGCGCACCCGTATCTAGCGCCCGAAACCGCGCGCCGATGCGCCGAGGCCGACGTCGCCGTCGTGACCGACGCGCTCAGTCCCGATCCATCGGGCGGAGCGGAAGATTCCGACAACGCGTCTCACGCCGATCCCGGTCACGACCTCCCGGCCCACCGCGCGCTCTTGGGCGCGGGACTCCCCATCGTCGAGAACGTCTGCAACCTCGGTGCGCTCTCTGAAACAGGGGTCTTCGAGTTGATCGTCTGCCCGTTGAAGATCGACGCCGACGGCGCACCGGCGCGCGTTCTCGCGCGGGTCTGAGATTTCTGGGCACGCCTTTTCCCCACTCCACGCGCTGGCAGGCGGCGGCGCGAACTCCGAGTTCAACTGAGGCGGTAGCGCGGAGTCCCCTTCCTCAAGGAATGAGCGGAGCGAGTGAGTAGGGAGGGGAGGAGCGCGTTCGTATAGACAATGAGCACTGGCTTATAAGTAGCAGTAGGTCCACATTGAAACTGTGGCAGACGACTACGTGCGTCGGACGGCAATCACTCGTCTCGAAGTTACGGACGAGCAACGCGACCTCCTCGAAGAAACCATCTCCGAGTGGAAGCGTGGTTGCCAACTCGCCACGGATATGGCGTGGAACGTCTGCAACGCTAAGAGCGACGTCCAGCCCCTCGCCTACGATGACATACGCGAACACACCGACCTCGGGAGTCAGCACGCGATTCTTGCCACTCACCAAGCCGCCCAAGCCATCACCGGCTGTATCGAACGCCGCTCCAAAGGCAAGACGGTGAGCAAGCCCACCTTCACCGCACCGACCGTGAAATACGATACGCGGACTATGACGCTGTTCGACGACGATACGGTGTCGCTCTCCACCACGGAGAGTCGCGTCCGATGTGACCTTGCGCTGCCCGATGCCGACGAAGGCTACCAACGGCAGTACCTTGACTCCGACGAGTGGAGTGTCACGGAAAGCACGCTCACCGCCCGTGACGGCGAGTACTTCTTGCATATCGGCTTCCGCCGATCGAAGACCGACACCGAGCGGAACACCGCCGAGGACGGAACGGTCCTCGGGGTTGACCTCGGGATCGAAAACCTCGCCGTCACCAGTACCGCCTCCTTCTTCAGCGGGCGAGAGCTAGCTCACGACCTCCGTGAGTTTGAGAAGGTACGTGCTGGACTCCAACAGACCGGGACGCGAAGCGCCCACCGAACGCTCGAACAGTCGAGTGGCCGCGAACTTCGCTACGTCCGCGATGTGCTTCACCGGGCGTCGAACGCTATCGTAGACGAAGCACTCCGCTATGAGTGCGACGTGATAGCGTTCGAGGACTTGACGGACATCCGCGACCGAACGGGTGCGTCGTGGGGGCACAAATGGGCGTTCCGAACGTTGTACGAGCAAGTGGAGTACAAGGCCGAGCCAGAGGGTATCTCGGTGAAGCAAGTGGGATCGGCGTACACGTCTCAGCGGTGCGCCGAGTGTGGGTTCACGGCGGATGAGAACCGCTCGACTCGAAACGACTTCCGGTGCGTGAAGTGCGAGGCGGAGGCGAACGCGGATTACAACGCGGTCGCCGGATTACATCCGGCGGGCAGCAAAGTCACTGCGTGACTTTGCGACGGCGAAGAACATCGGACTGCGGTACGTCCGTCGAGGCCAACAGTCGTCTCGGCGGACGGGCAACAGTCAACTTGCCCTCAAGTCTGGAACAGTGACGCCGAGCGACGGATTCACCGCCCACCCGGAAGGGTTCGAGGCCGAGTTCATGGACAAGCCCCGTCCTCAACGAGCGCGTCAGCGCGAGTAGGGCGGGGTAGTTGACATCCGAGTAAAACGTCGCGTAAACCGGACGAAAACGCGATTGACGGACGGCCCGTTTAACGTCAGTGCAGCTGTTGGCTCCGGATGAGGATCGACGATGAAACGAACGACGCTACTCGCCGTCGCGCTCGCCGCACTCCTCGCGGTGACGGGTGCGGCGGCCGCGACGCCCGGCAGTACAGCCCCGGCAGACACTGGCAGCGGGCCAGCGGCGACCGACGCAACCGATCGTTCGGGTGCGGCCGGACAGGCCGGGCCGCCGGACGACCTCCCCGGCCCTGTTCCGGACTTCGTCTCGAATATACACGGCGTGATCCAGCAGTTCCTCGACGGGACGCTCGACTCACTCGGTCCCGAGGTGAGCGAGGCCGCCGGTAACGGCGACGAGGCCGACGCGGCCGACGCGGCCGGAACCGCAGGAGAGTCGACGGCGGACGCGTGACGCCACCGGCGCACTCACCTGTCAGCACAGATATCGATACCCATATCCGCGTGCTCGAAGACCAATCCGGTATTCGACGGCAGCCGGTGCGGTCCCGGACGTCCCCACGGGCTTCGGATCCGACCCCGGCTACACGCCAACTCACGATCACACGCACACACGAGTTATGAGAGGAAAACCGATCATCGTCATCGCGCTTGTCATCGCACTCGGGGCCGGCCTCGTCGTCACGGGCACGGACGTTCTTCCCGGCAACGACGACGGTGCGGCCGACCCGTTCCCGACGGAGACGGCTGCACCGTCGGCACAGGAGACGACGCAGGTCGCCAGTGGCTCGGGTGGGGAGACGGCCACGCCGACGGCCACACCGACCCCACCGTTCGGTTTCACGATCGAGAACATCGAGGAGTGTGGCCAGACCTGCCGCGACGTCACGTCGACGCTGACGAATCAGCAGGACACGACGGCCGAAGACGTCGTCGTCTACACCCGCATCTTCGCCGGTCAGGGGACCGACGGGGACGTCGTCTGGCGTGGTGACGCCGGCGTCGGGACGCTCGGTCCCGGACAGTCCTACACGACGACGCGGCGCGTCGAACTCGGATTCCAGGATGCGCTGGCGGTGCAGAACGCCGACGGATGGATCACCGTTCAGACAACTGTCGAGACCGCCGACCAGACCGTCACGTTCACCGACGAACGACAGGTCGCCTGATCAGCGGCAGGCCCGTTCGATCGGCCACGAGACCGTGGTCTGCGGTCGCATATCCGGAACGTCCTTACCCGCCCGCGTCGAATCGCGCCGTATGAAGCTGGAAGTTCGGGCTATTTCTGACCTCTCGCCCGACGAGCGAGCGGCGTTCTTCGATCGCGACGCCGGCGTGAGCGACGTCCGGGCCGACGTCAGCGAGATCGTCGGCCGCGTGCGCCAGGAGGGCGACGTCGCCGTCCGTGAATACTGCCGTGAGTTCGACGGCGTCGAGGTCGGGAACCTGGATATCACCGACGACGCCGAGCGCGCCTACGAGGCGATCGACGACGACGTGCGCGAGGCGATCGAGACCGCCGCGGAAAACATCAGAAAGTTCCACGAGCGTCAGGTCCCCGACGACTGGCGGGCGTCGTTCGGTTCGGACGGCGGCGAGTCCGGAAGCGGGCGCCGAGAACTCGGCCGGCGCTTCCGGCCGCTCGAACGGGTCGGCGTCTACGCGCCCGGCGGCACTGCGGCGTACCCCTCGAGCGTCCTGATGGGCGTCGTGCCCGCGAAGGTCGCGGGGGTCGAACACGTCGCGCTCGCGACGCCACCGGCGGAAGACCTCAATCCCGTCACGCTGGCGGCCGCACACGTCGCCGGCGCGGACCGAATCTACAGCGTCGGCGGCGCGCAGGCCATCGGCGCGCTCGCGTACGGGACCGAGAGCGTCACCGCCGTCCAGAAGGTCGTCGGCCCCGGAAACAAGTGGGTCACGGCGGCGAAAGCCGAAGTCAGAGGCGACGTCGACATCGACTTCCTCGCCGGCCCCTCGGAGGTGCTCGTCCTCGCCGACGACACCGCCGACCCCGAGTTAGTCGCGTCCGACCTCGTCGCGCAGGCCGAACACGACCCCAACGCGTCCGTCGTGGCCGTCACCGACGACGAGAGCCTCGCAGAGGACGTCGTCGCCGCGGCCGAAGCGCAGGCCGACGACCGCGAGCGTGCGGACGTGGTCCGCGCGGCGCTCGAAAACGACGCCTCGGGCGTCCTCTACGCGCGGTCGATGTCCGAGGCCGTCCTGTTCGCCGAGGAGTACGCCGCCGAGCACCTCTCGATCCAGGCCGACGACGACGAGGCGCTGCTCGATCGGATCACGAACGCCGGCAGCGTCTTCCTCGGCCCGTACACGCCCGTCGCGGCCGGCGATTACGCCTCCGGGACGAACCACGTCCTCCCCACCTCCGGCGGGGCAAAGCGCTACGGCGGGCTCTCGGTCGACACGTTCCTCCGCTCGACGACCGTCCAGCGCCTCGACCGCGACGGCCTCGCGGCGCTCTCCGAGACGGTGACGACGCTCGCGGAAGCCGAAGGGCTCGAAGCGCACGCCGAGAGCGTCCGCACGCGGTTCGAGGGCGTGGACACCGACGGCGCGGGTACAGAACCGACGGACGCGGAGTGATCCGGGATGTCGGACCGCGGTCGCCGTCCTCCGACCTTCGCGGACGCCTGTGAGGCCGTGCTTTCGAATCCGGGAGACGACCACGGTGCCGAGACGACGCTCGCTCCCGTGCACGCGCGGTCGATTCCCGACGGGTGGGGCGAGCGCCGGAAGCGACTCGTCGCCTCGCGTTTCTCTGCGGACGTCGACCGCGTGCTCGAACTGGGGTGCGGCGTGGGAGCGCTCCTCCGCGAACTGGGAACGGAGTACGACGTCGTCGGCGTCGACTCCAGGCGCGAGTACGTTCGGTTCCCCGCGGCGCGCGGCGCGGCCGTCGTCCGTGGCGACCCGACTCGGCCCCCCGTCCGACCGGTATTCGACGGCGTCTGCGCCGTCGAGGACGTGGCGAGTAACGTGCCGCCGGTCGACCTCTCCGTCGCGGCCTACGGGGCGCTTCGGCCGGGCGGCATCTTCGTCGTCGCCGCGCCGACCGATCCGACCGCTGTCCTCGACTCCGGCGTCGAGACCTACAGCGGGTCGCGCTACCTGCTCGAACGTGCGGTCGACGTCGCGGCCGACGGCGTCGCCACGATAGACTATCGGATCTCCGACCGCCGGACGGGCAAGACCGCGGTCACGACCGAAAAGCGGGCGGTCCACACGACGTCCGCCGATGGACTCACCGCGGCGCTCCGAACGGCGGGGTTCGAGAACGTCCTCGTCGCCGGCGAGAGCGACGTGCCGGGCATCGTCGTCGGGGCCGGCGTTCGCCCCGTCGATACCGGCGGTCCCGCAGACGTGGGGACCTCCGGCCCTCCGGTGCTCGACGAGTAGCCGTTCTCGGCGCGTAGCGGTGTTCGACGACTTGAGGCGCCGGGTTACGTCTCCTGGCGGCTCACTCCGACTCCTCGCGGACGGTCAACACCGGAATCGACGACAGTCTGACGATTCGCTCGGTCGTGCTGCCGAGGAGGTATCGATCGAGGCCCGAGCGGCCGTGGGTCCCCATCACGATGAGGTCGGCGCCGACCATTTCGCCGTAATCGAGAATCGTCTCCACTGGGTCGCCCGTCTCGACTGTGTCGACGATTTCGACGTCGCTGTCGAGTCGCTCTCTCGTCTCCGAGGTGACCCGTTCGCCCTCGGCTTCGAGCGCGTCGACGACCCGGCCGCCGACCGTCGTGACGCTGTCGCGGTTCGTATCGGCGACGTAGAGGAGATGAATCGTCGCGTCATTTTCCCGGGCGAGCGAGACGGCGTGGTCGAGTGCGGCGTCCGCTTGGTCGCTGCCGTCGGTCGGAACGAGAATCGTCTCGTACATACGCGGCGGTTCGAAACCCCCGGACAAATATCTCCCGTCGTGAGGGCTTGGCCAGAGTGCATCGCCGGCAGCGTCAACATTAACACGCTGCGCTTGCTATAATATAGCAATATGAGTACCGAAACGGCCGACAGCAGTGGCGATCCGGCGGTGACCGTCACGCAGGAGGCCGCATCGGAAGCGCTCGAACTCATCGAGTCCGAAGGGCTCGACACCGACGTGGCGGGTCTCCGACTGTTCGTCCAACAGGGCGGGTGCGCGGGGCTCTCCTACGGGATGCGCTTCGACCACGAACCCGAAGCGGACGACGCGATCGTCGAACAGCACGGCCTGCGGGTGTTCGTCGACCCCGCGAGCCAGAACTACGTCGGCGGCTCGACGCTGCGCTACGAAGGCGGTCTCCAGGGCGCCGGCTTCCACGTCGAGAACCCCAACGTCGTCAGCGAGTGCGGCTGCGGCGAGTCGTTCCGGACGTAGCGACGTCGACTGTTTTCGGGACTCACCGTTTCCGGTCCGCGACGGCTCCGCGATCTATCGGCGACTCGACCGAGCGTGAGGTCTATACCGACACCCCGTCAATCGCGGGTATGGCTGTCGAACTCGATCCCGTCGAGACGCCCGACGGAGAGACCGTCTACGTCGACCGGACTGAAACGCTCCGGGGTGCGAAGGGACCGTTCTTCGTCGTGTACACGACACCTGACCACGAGCAACGGTGGGGCTACTACTGCTCGAACTGCGAGTCGACGGACAACGCGATGGACACGATGGGACGCATCGAGTGCAACGTCTGCGGTAACATCCGAAAGCCCGACGAGTGGGACGCAGCACACGAGTGACCCCTCCGTCTGCGTGAGCAGGGCCGGCCTCACCGAGGGTGACGGCGGTCGCGGACGGCGGCGACCGCGGTCGGCCACTCGCGTTCGAGCGCGTCGAGCGCGCGATCGACGGCCGAGGCGTGTTTCGCGATCCAGGCCTCCTCTTTGTCCATCTCTCGCACCCACTCGGCGGGAGAGTCGATACCGAAGTCGGCGGCGGTGTACGACGTTTCACCGACAGTCACAGTTTCGTGCGGATCGCCGCAGTCGGCGCACCTGAGCGCGGAGACGACGAAGTAGCGTTCCAGTCGGTCGCGGACCGCGCTGTCGACGCCTGCAACCGCTGTTGGGTCCACGCCCGCTCGCACACAAGCGAAGCAGAGCACCGACCGGTACCGACGCGACGTGCCGCAGGATGGGCAGTTCATCCGGGCGAACTGATTCCCAATGGGAGATAAACGTCCGCGACCATCCGTGTGTCATATCGTAACAAGATTTATGCTGTCGGGTGCAGTATCCTCAGATACATGCCCCCTGTCAGCATGCCTCCCTCGGAGGACGCCCGGGCGATTTTCAGTCGGCTGGGCTACAGTGTCTCGGGCGACGGACCGGACTTCGTCGCCGAGCGAAAGTGGCGCACCGTTCGCGTCACGGCGCTTTCGGACGGCGAAGATCTACGCGGACGCCGCGTGCTCGCGGACGGCGGCGAGCCGTCTAACGACTATCGATTCCGATGCTTTGTCGCACCGAAAGATGCCACAGGGGACGTACAGAATCGACTCGCGAGCGTCGATCCGAGCTACGAGTGGGCCGTGATCGGCGTCGACGACGACGGCGACTACGACGTTCACCTCCCGGACGCGAGCTAGCGCCGTCTCCGATCTGCGGCCGCAGCGATTCGACCGCGGCCGCACGAACCGTTTTGTACCCAGAGCCGCCTACCCGACGGTATGTCGAACTCCGGCCTATCGACTGTCGTCGAGAGCCGGCGGCTCAACGCCGCGTTGGCCGCTTCGATCCTCCTGTTTTTAGCCGTCGCCGCGGTCGCACAGCTCGTCGACGGCGATCACGAGTGGGCCGGGTTCACGATTGCCGTCCTCGCCGTCGCGCTCGTGCCGCCCATCGCCCGCCGGAGCCCGACCGCGATGCTCCCCTGGGAGGTCGTGCTTCTCGCGGCCCTCCCCATCGTCTCGCGAGCGCTCGTCGCCGGCGAGACCGTCGGCGGGATGACGTTCTCCGGCCGGATCGTCACGTACGTCGCCGTCGCTGCTGTGGCGCTCCTGATCGCAGTCGAACTCGACGTGTTCACCGAGGTGAAGATGAGCCACCGCTTCGCGGTCGTGTTCGTCGTCGTGACCACGATGGCCGCCGCGGGCATCTGGGCGGTCGTCCGCTGGCTCTCCGACGTCCTGCTCGGGACGCGATTCCTCTACGACGGCCGCCCCGAGGCCGTCATCGAGGAGGCGCTGATGTGGGACTTCGTGGCCGCGACGTTCGCCGGGATCTTCGCGGGTGTTCTCTTCGAGTATTACTTCCGGCGTCACGCCCGTCTCGTCCGGCGCATCCCCGAGAGCGACCCGGGTGCACGGCCGGATGAGGACGCTGGGACGCGGCCCCCAGGCGAGGTCGGCGTCTCCACAGAGGAGGCTGATGACCGATGAGGATCCGCGACATCCTCCACATCACTGACCGCCGCCAGCGACAGGCCGCCCGCGGGATGCAGGCGTTTCTGGTGCTGATGCTCCTGGCGGGCTTGCTGCTCCGAAGTGCCGGCGTCGTCGTCAACGCCCTCATCGGGCTCGTCGTGACGTTTCTCCCTGGCATCCTCGAACGCGACGCCGGGATTCCGATGGACGCCGGGCTGACGCTTTGGATCTCTGCGGCGGTGTTTCTCCACGCAGTCGGCACGCTCACGATCCCCGGAATCGGAAAGCCCTACGCGAACGTCTGGTGGTGGGACCACCTCACGCACGCCCTCTCGGCGAGTCTCGTCGCCGCCGTCGGCTACGCGACGACCCGCGCGGTCGACATCCACTCCGATTCGGTCTCGTTTCCGCCGCGGTTTCACTTCGTCTTCATCCTGCTCTTCGTCCTCGCCTTTGGCGTCTTCTGGGAGGTGATCGAGTTCGGGATCGGCCTCGCCGCATCGCATACCGGAACGAAGGGCGTCCTCACGCAGTACGGGCTCGAAGACTCGATGCTGGATCTCGTCTTCGACACCGTCGGGGCGATCCTCGTCGCCATATTCGGCAGCAGACAGCTCGGGGAGGTGATCGACGCACTGACGGCTCGGCTCGAAGAGCGGCGGGCCGGGCCGTGAGTCGACAGCGTCACGGGGACGGCTACCGAGGCGGCAGCAGAGTGCAACGCGGCCGCCGGACGGCCCCGAGACTTATCGTGCTCCGTGTTGTATCCCAGCACGGCGATGGTCTTCAAAAAAGTAACACTAATCGGACGGAGCGGAGAGAGTTTCGACGGAGCGGTCGACGATGCGATCGACCGTGCGGAAGAGACGCTCGACAACGTACATTGGATCGAAGTGGAGGAACTCGGCGTCGAGGTCGCCTCGGTAGAAGGACGGGAGTACCAGGCGGAAGTCACCGTCGCGTTCCAACTCCGCGAGGGCGCGGAGTAGCGTACGAGGTCGTCGCACCCTGCGCGGCGGTACGACCCCGCTGTGGCGATATGGACGACACACCGACGACTTCTTTTCTGTCGCCCCACCAGAGAGCGTGAATGCCGCGTCTCCTCCACTACTCCGACGTCGAGAACGTCTACGACGACCCGGCCCGCGTGGGGCGCCTCGCCGGCGCGCTCCGCTCTCTGGCCGGCGACGATGCGCTCGTCTGTGGGAGCGGCGACAACACCGCACCGGGCGTGCTCTCGCTGATCGAACGGGGTCGACAGGCGTTGGATCTCTTTCGCGCCGTCGACGCCGACGTCGAGACGTTCGGCAATCACGACTTCGACTACGGCCCGGAGGCGACGCGGTCGCTCGTCGCCGCCGCGCCCCAGACGTGGGTGTCGGCGAACGTCTACGAGAGCGACGGGGAGCGCTTCGCGGCCGACGACGTCGTTCCGCATACGATCGAGACGATCGACGGTGTCCGGATCGGCTTCGTCGGCGTCACCGATCCCGCGACGCCCTCGCTCAACCCGATGGCCGGGGAACTGCAGTTCAGCGATCCCTACGAGGCCGCCGGGACGGCCGTCGCCGAACTGCGTGCGGCGGGCGTCGACCGCGTCGTGGCGCTCTCACATCTCGGCGGCGGCGACGACGACCTCGCGCGCCGCGTCGACGTCGACGTGATCCTCGGCGGGCACGTCCACGCGGAGCGGCGTGAGTGGGTCGACGAGACGCTGTTGCTCCGTCCGGGCGCGAACGGCCGAGTCGTCTTCGAGGTGGCGCTCGAGGAGTCAGGGTCGATCGACGTCGAACGCCACGAGACCGCCGACGCCCCCGTTGCCGACGACGTCGTGTCCGCACTCCAGGGGCGCGTCGACGCCGCCGGACTCGACGAGGTCGTCGCCCACGTCGACCAGCCGATCGACCGCAGCGAACCGGCGGTGTTCGGCGGCGAGGCCCGAATCGGTAACTTCGTCGCCGACGCCTACCGGTGGTCCCTGGAAACCGACGTCGGCCTCCAGAACAGCGGCGGAATCCGCGACGGTCCGCCGCTCTCGGGCGACGTCACCGTCGCCGACCTCGTGAGCGTCATTCCCTTCGAGGAACACGTCGTCCGCGCGGAACTCACCGGCGCAGAACTCTGGGAGGTCTTCCGCGAGTCGGCGGCGGCGGTCGTCGACTTCGGCGAACCCGAGTGGTGGCACGGCCACGTCTCCGGGGCGGAACTCCGGTGGGACGACGACGCGACGGAACTCCTCGCAGCGCGGGTCGGCGGCGAGCCGATCGATCCCGAGGCAACCTACACGATCGCGACCTCCGCGTACCTCTTGCACACCGACCACGAGTTCCCGACGCTCGAAGAACGGCACCGCGCGGGCGAGGGCGACATCCAGTTCGAGGTGCTCGCCGCCTACGCTCGCGAGTTCGGTATCGACGCCGCAGTCGACGGGCGGATCGAGCGCGTTTCGGGCGGTCGAACGGCGCCCGCTGGAGCGGACGAATGACGGCCGCGACCGAGGGACTCCGTCGGCGCTTTCGAGACGGTCGCGGCCGCGAAACCCTCCGGAGTGAAAACGTTCAGGAGCCGTGGGGGCGTCAGATCCGACGATGACGCGCGTCGTGGTTCCCGTCCGGTATCCGCTGTCGAAGCACTCGCGAGCGACGCTCTCGGAGGCCATCCGGATCGCCAAGGACCGGGAGGCCGAGTTGACGGTCCTCCACGTCGACCTCTATCAGGAGAACCGCGGCGTGACTCGCGCCGAACTGAAGCGCGCCGTCGAAGCGTCGTTCGGGCCGCTCGAACGCACGCGCTACGTCGTTCGCCGTGGCTTTCTCGTCGAGGAGACGATCCTCGAAGAGATCGCGGCCGACGAGGCGGACGTCGTGGTCCTCGGCTCGAAGCAGGCGAGTCGGTGGCGGAAGATGCTCCGCCGGTTCCTCGACGACCCCGACATCGAGGCGTACCTCCGCGAGAAACTCGACTGCACGGTGATCACCGTCCGCGCCGACGGGTAGCGGACGGCGTTTTCCGACGGCCCGACGCGTCTCCTATGCGTCGTCGACTGACGACTCGTCTGCGTCGTCGGTCGCGTCGGTCTCGGTGGGTGACTCGTCGACCGCCCCCCGCTCGACTGCGGCGTGTTCGGTTACGCCTCGTTCGTCGCTACCGCTTGCTTCTCCACCTGTTACCTCCTCACCGCGTGCGACCCCGCCGCTCGATTCGCGTCCGTCCAGCGGCCCGCGTTGCCCGCTCACTCGTGCATCGAGCGTGCCGCTGGTGTCGTCGAAGACGAGGTGACGGTGCGGATAGGCGAACTCGATATCGGCGTCGTGGAAGGCGTCCCAGATCCGGTCGCGGACCCGCGACTCGATGGTCGGGATCTTGTAGGGCTTCTGCGCCCAGTAGCGGAGCGTGAGGACGACGCCGTCGTCGCCGAAGGCTGACCGGAGGACCGTCGGACGGGCGGGATACCGAGCACTGCCGATCCGGATGTCCGGCCCGCCCTCGACGACCTCGTCGTCTCTGGCGGCGGCGCGCCGCATCAACTTTCGGGCGTGTTTGGTATCGGATTCGTAGGTGACGACGACGTCGAGACTGAGCCGGACGCGTTCGTCTTCCGCGGAGTAGTTCGTCACGAAGTGATCCCGGATCGCGGAGTTCGGAATGACGAGAAACGTGTTGTCGAGGGTAAACAGCTTCGTGTAGCGGATCGTGATCTCGTCGACGAAGGCGCGCCGGCCGTCGTCCAGTTCGATCAGATCCCCGATCTCGTACGGCTGGTCGGCGAGGATGAACAGCCCGTTGATGATGCTCCCGACGATCGGCGCGAGCACGATACCGAGGACGGCCGAGAAAACCGTCACCGAGAGGACGAGGTCGCCGATCTCCAGCCCGAGGACGCTGGCGGCGACGCCGAGCGCGACGAGGACCACCCCGAGGCGAACCAGCCGCAGCACCATTTGTGCGACGCTCTGCCGGTGGAACTGTTTCGCGACGGAGCGCCCGACGAGTCGGACGACGTATCGTGAGAGGAGGATCCCGAATCCGAGGATCAGCGCGGCCAACACCCACCGCCAGCCGGGGAACTGAAGCCACTGGGGGACGACGCCTCCGAGCGATTCGCCGACGGACGGCGTAGGGGTCGGTACCGGCGTTCCCGTGGACGTCGTCGCCGACTGCATATCTGCGTCCACGACGGGGGCGAAGCATAAGCGTTCTTCCCGAGGGCGGCGCAGGCGTCGTCTGCGAGAAAATCATAAGAGGTATGTTACCGTCACACTCAATATGGCCGATCCCCCGCCACTACAGCCGGATTTCACGATCACTCACGACTCCGAGCCGAGCGAGACGCTCCTCGCGGGATTTTCGTCGTTCGGCCTCGCGGGGTTGACCGCCGTCGACTACCTCGTCGACCACCTCGAACTGACCGAGCAGGGACACCTCTCCGCGGAGGGCTTGCCGACTGTGACGCCGTTCGAGGAGGGGCGTCCACGACACCACACGCGGCTGTTCTCCCGCGACGACCTCGAGGTGAGCGTTCTGGTCGGAGAACTGTTCGTCCCCGTCGGGGCCGGCCGGACGTTCGCCGACGTGATCCTCGATTGGACCGAAGCGAACGGCGTCCGCGAGGTGGCTATCCTCTCGGGCGTCCCCATCCCACACGGCCCGAACGAACACCGGACGTACTACATCGCGACCGACGACTACCGCGAGCGTCGACTCGCCGACGGGTCGATACCGCCGATGGGGCAGGGCTTTCTCGACGGGACCAACGCTGCGCTCATCGAACGCGGCCTCGACTCGCCACTCGGAGTCTGTACGTTCGTCACGCCCGTCCACGCGCAGGTCCCGGACGTCGAGGCCGCGATCCGCCTGGTCGAGACGGTCGGGGACGTGTACGGCATCGACATCGATTCCGAGCCGCTCGAAGCGTTCGCGGCCGAAGTTGAGCAGTACTACGCCGAACTCGTAGATCGAATGCAGACGCGTGACGACGAGCTCCCCGAAGACAGGATGTATATGTGACCGATCTGCCTGGCACGCAGTGGTCGATTGGTTGAGGAAACGCGACCGACTCAGCCGCGCGCGGCCGGATGCAACCCTGTTCCGAAACACTGTGCTACTCGAACAATAGTAAATGGTAAGTGAGGGGGGCGAGAGGCTCACGTATGGCAGACGAACTCCGCACGACGTTGGAGCGGGTCGGAGAGCGCTTCAACCTCGGCGAATACGAGATCGAGGCGTATCTGGCCGTGCTCGAACACGGCGAACTGACCGCCTCCGAGATCGCCGACCGAACCGAGATCCCGCAGCCGAGAGTGTACGACACCGTCCGTAGTCTTTCGGACCGCGGCCTCGTCGAACTCCGTGAGTCGCGGCCGATGAAGATCGTCGCGGTCGCGCCCGACGACGCCTTCGGCAACGTCCAGCAGTCGCTCGACGACCTCGTCTCCGAACTGGAGGCCCGCTATACGGCCCCGGCGCGAGACACCGAAGCCGTCTCGCTCGTCAAGTCGCGCTCGACGATCCTGCGCTACTTCGAGGAGATCATCGAGGACGCCGAGTACGAACTGGTGCTCTCGCTCACCCCCGATCTGCTCCGCCGCTTCCGCGACGACCTCGCCGCCGCCCTCGACGACGGCGTGAGCATCGACCTGCTCGTGACGCCGGCCTCGCGCGCACCGGATCCCTCGGAGTTCGACTACCAGGAAGTCGCGACGGTCGCCCGCGCCCGCCGCGGCATCACCTCGCCGGTGCTCGCCGTCGCCGACGGCAACTACTCGATTTACGCGACTCAGGACGCGCTTCGCGACGACCGCGACCGCTACGGCGTCATCTTCAACCGCTCGGCGCTCGGATTCCTCGTCTCGGGCTTCTTCGGGACCGTCCTCTGGTCGACCGCGGAGACGCTCGTCACTGACGGCAAGCGCCGCCCGTTCCCACGCCGCTACGCGTCGATCCGCCGCGCCGTGAAGGACGTCCGCGAGCTCGACGGTCCGTTCTACGCGTCGATCACGGGCCGCGACATCGAGACGGGCGATCCGGTGATCGTCGAAGGGGAAGTCGAGACGACGACGTTCGAGGAGACCGAAGAAGTCGCATCGCTTCGCCTCAAGACGGACGACGGCGTCCTCGAAGTCGGTGGACTCGTCGCCGCGCTCGAAGACGTCGAGGCCCAAGAGATCATCCTCGGCCGCGACGGCGTCCCCGAGCGCGAGCAGTTCTGATACTGCCGGACAGCAGTTCGCGAATGATGGTGGCACCCACGGGTGCCGATACTCATCACACCGTTCTGTCCGACGGTATGAACAGCCCCGCGTCCCGCCCGGCGCGTCACGAGTCCCGTGCCGCCGTCGGCGAGACGCAACCGCTTTAGGAGTCCCTCTGTTATCGCCATCGACCGATGGAGGCGCGCACGCGGACCTATCTCGAAGGCCGATTCGGCGATTACTACCGCCGTAGCGACGTCTCCCTCCCGCCCGCCGCCGAGCGCCGCGAGTGGGGCCACATCCCCTGGAGCGCCGGGGCGACGACGATGATCCGCCACCAGTCGCTGCTCGACGTGGGCGATCTGGGCGATTTCCTCCACCGCACGGCTCCGCGGCACGTCTACTTCTCGTCGGCCCGGTTTTCGGACCCCGGCGCGAGTTCGATGGACGAGAAGGGCTGGCAGTCCGCCGATCTAGTCTTCGACCTCGACGCCGACCACCTCCCGGGCGTCGACCCCGAGGAGACCTCCTACGCGGAGATGCTCGCGGCCTGCAAGGACGAACTGCTGAACCTCCTGTCGTTCATCGACGACGACTTCGACTTCGAGGAGACCGAAGTCGTCTTCTCCGGCGGCCGCGGCTACCACGTCCACGTCCGCGACCCGTCCGTCAGAGGCCTCGACAGCGAGGCGCGTCGCGAAATCGTCGACTACGTCCGCGCGATCGACCTGGATGTCGATGGCCTCATCGACACCGAATCCAACCGCGGTACGACCCGCCGCGTGCTCCGCCGTCGCGGTGGCTGGGGCGCGCGCGTCCACTCCCGCCTCGTCGACCTGGCGGAATCGCTCCGCGAGATGGACGAGGCGGACGCGCTCGACCGCCTCCAGGAACTCGACGGCATCGGCGAGGGACGAGCACAGACGATTCTGGGGCAGATCCAGCACAACTTCGAGGCGATCCGCGAGGGCAACGTCGAGGCCGGCGGTCCCGGGACTCGCATTCTCGTCGACGCGCTCACGGCCGAGGCCGTCGAATCGGAGACGGCACCGATCGACGAGCCGGTGACGACCGACACGAAGCGGCTCATTCGTCTCCCGGGGAGTCTCCACGGTGGCTCGGGGCTGACTGTGATGCCGTTGGATCGCGCGGAACTCGACGATTTCAGGCCGCTTGAAGACGCGATCCCGGACCGATTCCGCGGGCGGGAAATCAAGGTGAACGTCACCGACCCCGGCCCGACGACGTTCGACGGCGACACGTTTACTATCGAGGAGGGAGAGCAATCCCTCGAAGAGTGCCTCGGAATCTTCTTGATGACCCGAGGGCGCGCGGAGAAAATTAAAGAATGAATTTAGACGAGTTGCGGAGCGTCCGACGCACAGAGCGCCAAAAGGATAGCCTCCAGCACCTCCGCGACTCGTTTTACGAAGACGTCGCCGCCTACATCGCAGAGCGCAAAGCCGAGCGACAGCGCGCGGCCGAGAAAGCCGCGGACCCCTTCGCCGATCCAGAGGTCGGACAGCTCACCGACGAGATCGAGACGGCCGAAGACGTCGTCGAGTCGATCTACGAGCGCCGCGTCGGCAAAGTGGTCAAACTCGCGTCGTTCGCGGCCGCGGATATGAGCGCCGACACCGACGGACTCACCGCCGAGGAGAAAGCGCTGTTCGACGATCTCGTCGCTCGGATCAAACAGAGCCGCGGAACCGTCCTCGACGTCCTCTCGGGCGAAGGCGAGAATGCGACGCCGGACGACACCCAAGCCGTGACCGGGGACGCGCCCGCTCCTGCGTCGTCGTCCCAGGAGCCGGCACCGGCGGAGTATTCCGACCCAACGCCGCCTGCGCCGTCCACTCCCTCACCGTCCGAAGCGAACGCTGCTGAGACGCCCGAGACGTCGGCGTCGACCACTGAACCGTCGAATCCCCAGTCTCACGAGACCGGGGCGGACGTGGATGCACCCACCCCGTCGGGGGCCACAGCGCCCGACGACGTCCTCGCGGAGGCGATGGGGGCGACAGACGCCGATTCCGCCGACGCCGACTCGTCGGCCGACGATTCCACTGGCAGGGAGTCGTCTGGGCCGTCGCCGGACGTGCCCCCGGACGCGCCGCCGGACGCCGCAGCGCAAGATGCGCCCGTCGTCGAGAGCGTCGGTGACGGTCGTAACGGCGACGGCGACGACCGGGAACCCGACGGCGGCGTCGTCGGCGCCGCACCGGTGCCGGAACACGCAGACGCAGCACCGGAATCTGCCGCCACACAGAGCGTCCACGCTGGTCCGTCGGATAGTTCCGAAACCGACGACGCCGACCGCGTCACGCTCCGCATCACCGAAGACGTGGGGCAGATATTCGGCGTCGACGAGCGCGAGTACGACCTCGCATCGGAGGACGTCGTGACGCTCCCGTCGACCAATGCGGGGCCGCTGTTGGACCGCGACGCGGCCGAACGCCTCGACTGACCGCACCGCCGAGCGGTACGTTGAAGCGCCTCTCTGCGAAACTGCCGGTGATGCTCGACACCGGAGAGACCGCCCCAGACTTCGAGTTGCCCGATCAAGACGGCGAGACCGCCTCGCTGTCAGCACACCGCGGCGAGTACGTCGTCGTCTACTTCTACCCGCGTGCGGACACCCCTGGATGTACGACGGAGGCGTGCGGGTTTCGCGACAATTTCGAGGCGTTCGAGGCGCGCGATGTGACCGTCGTCGGGATCAGCGACGACTCCGTCGACGACCTGGCGTCGTTCGCCGAGAAGTACGACCTCCCGTTCCGACTGCTCTCGGATCCGGACGGGGACGTCGCGAGCGCGTACGACTCCTACGGGGAGAAGAATATGTTCGGCAACACCTTCGACGGCGTCTTCCGGAACACCTATGTCGTCGGTCCCGACGGTGACGTCGTCCTCGCGTACGAGGGCGTCTCCCCCGACGGACACGCCGGAGCGATCCTCGACGATCTCGCGGAACTCGACGCCGCGTAAGGCGTAGCGAGGTCGCATCTGGAACACCGTGGTCGAATCTATAGGTGGCTCGATAGCGTCCTGGTCGACCGGGGCGAACACCAGAGTTCCGCTGAAATGAACTCTAAACTGGTTGTATCTTGAAGCTATCGAGAAGAACGTACTACTACATACTCCACAGTCCGGATAAAAACTCGTCGATCGGTCGAACGTGGGGCGGTCCGAGCGGGCACGTCCCGGCGGATCAATCGAGTCAGATCGCGGTCACCGCCGGGTCTCGATCCTCGATCAGCCACCGAAAATCGTGGCTACCTGTGGGTCTTTGATGGGTCGGCCCCGAGAGGTGGATATGTCGGACACAGCGGGAGAGCGATCGAATCGGTGGGGTCGCCCCTGGCCACCCCTCGGCGTCGGCGTGGCGGCCGCCCTCACGAGCCTCTACGGACTCGTGTTCGTCGTGGGTGGCGCCACCGCCGGGAGCGTTCTCGGCGTCGGCTACGGTCTCGTGCTCGTCGCAGTCGCGGCGCTCCTCTGGACGCGCCATCGATGGGGCTGGTGGGGGGCGATGGTCGTCTACGGGTTGGGCGCGTTGTTCGCGATGAGCAACATTCTCGCGGGCGACTCACGGTTCGCCGTCGCGGTCGTCGTCTCGCTGCTCGTGCTCCTGTATCTCTTGACTCACTACGAGTACTTCTTCCCGAATGCCGGGGTCACACAGTCCAACAGTGATGACGCCGACAGCGACGATTCGTCGGCGTGAAGCGAGTCGGTAAAAAGACGAAACAGTTCGGTGGGCGTCCCCTACTGGAACGTCCGACTGAACTCGGCGTCGGGTTCGCGCTCGACCTCGCTGGTCTGGAAGCGCTGTTCGATCTCCTCGTAGCGCTCGCGCGTCTCCTGGGTCACGCTGGGGCCGACCTCCTCGAGCGCCTGCTCGAAGTGCGCCATCGTCACGCGGACGTTGCCGACGGATTCGGCGACTTCCTCGCGCGAGACGCTGTTGATGAACTCTCGGCTCGCAGCCATCGAGGCCTCGCGGCAGACCGCTTCGATGTCCGCGCCGACGTAGCCCTCGGTCCGCGACGCCAGTTCGTCGAGGTCGACGTCGTCGGCCAGCGGCTTGTGCTCGGAGTGGACCTCGAAGATCGCCCGGCGCGCGTCCTCGTCGGGGACGGGCACGTGGACGTGGCGGTCCAGCCGGCCCGGGCGGAGGAGCGCCGAGTCGATGAGGTCAGGCCGGTTCGTCGTCGCGACGACGACGACGTCCTCAAGCGATTCGAGGCCGTCGAGCTCGGTTAGCAGCTGTGAGACGACGCGCTCTGAGACGCCCGAATCACCCGTGTTGCGGCCACGCTCGGTGGCGATAGAGTCGATCTCGTCGAAGAAGACCACAGTGGGTGCGTTCTCGCGGGCCTTCTTGAAGATCTCGCGGACGCCCTTCTCCGACTCGCCGACGTACTTATCGAGGAGTTCCGGCCCCTTCACCGAGATGAAGTTGGACTCGGACTCGTTGGCGACGGCCTTCGCCAGGAGGGTCTTCCCGGTCCCGGGCGGCCCGTACATCAGGACGCCCTTCGCAGACTGCATATCCATCGCGTCGAAGACCTCCGGGTACTCCAGCGGCCACTGGATCGTCTCGCGGAGCCGCTCTTTGGTGTCTTCGAGCCCGCCGACGTTCTCCCAGGTCACGTCGGGGACTTCGACGAACACCTCGCGGAGCGCCGAGGGTTCGATACCCTTGATCGCCTCCTTGAAGTCGTTCGTCGTCACCGACAGCGATTCGAGCACCTCGGCGTCGATCTCGTCGGATTCGAGGTCGAGTTTTGGGCGGATGCGCCGGAGGGCGTTCATCGCGGCCTCCTTCGCGAGGCTCTCGATGTCGGCCCCGACGAAGCCGTGGGTGTTGTCGGCGTACTCGTCGAGGTCGACGCCGTCTCCGAGCGGCATATTCCGCGTGTGGACCTGGAGGATCTCCTTTCGGCCCTCGCGGTCCGGCACGCCGATCTCGATCTCGCGGTCGAAGCGGCCGCCGCGGCGCAGCGCCGGGTCGATCGCGTCCACTCTGTTCGTCGCGCCGATGACGACGACCTCACCGCGTTCGTCGAGGCCGTCCATCAGCGAGAGCAACTGGGCGACGACCCGGCGTTCGACGTCGCCGCCGGCCTCGCCGCGCTCGGGGGCGATCGAGTCGATCTCGTCGACGAAGACGATCGCGGGGGCTTCCTCCTCGGCCTCCTCGAAGATCTCACGGAGCTGCTCTTCGGACTCCCCGTAGTACTTCGACATGATCTCGGGACCCGAGATGGTGTGGAAGGAGGCGTCGATCTCGTTGGCGACGGCCTTCGCGATCAGGGTCTTCCCCGTGCCCGGCGGGCCGTGGAGTAAGACGCCCTTCGGCGGCTCGATACCGAGCCGCTGGAACAGCTCGGGGTGTCGCATCGGGAGCTCGATCATCTCGCGGACCTGTTCGAGTTCCCGGTCGAGGCCGCCGATGTCCTCGTAGGTCACCGAGGGCGTCTCGCTCTCGGCTTCCTCTGCGGACTGGATCTCCTCGGCGGGCGTCTGGCTGATCGACACCTCGGTCGAGTCCGTAACGACGACCGTGCCGCTCGGCTCGGTCGAAGCGATCTTCAGGGGAATCGGCTGATTCGAGGAGGTCATAAAGCCGAACCCGAACGGCACGCGGATGTTCTGCCCCTGCGTGACAGGCTGGCCGGCGAGCTTGTCGCGGAGGTGTGCGCCGATGTTGCCGCTGATCCGGAGGTTCTGCGGGAGGGCCACAGAGACGTGTTTGGCGGGCTTGATATCTGCTTTCTCGACTTCGACGCGGTCGTCGATGCCGACGTTCGCCTGCTGGCGGAGCCGGCCGTCGATTCGGATCACGCCGGTGCCGCTGTCCTCGGGGTAGCCGGGCCAGACGCGAGCGATGGCGGTGCCGCCGTTGCCGTCGATGCGAATGTAGTCACCGCCTTCGAGGCCGAGCTCTTCGGCCGCCTCGCGGTCGATCGCCGCGAGGCCGCGTCCGGCGTCCTTCTGCTTGAGCGGTTTGACCGTGAGATTCATTTTTCGACCGTGATCGTGAGCACGCCGTTGTTCGTCGCGACCGATGCCTCCTCACCGGGGAGTTCGAACTCCGTCTCGGAGATCTGCTCGCCCGTGTCGGCCACGACGATCGCGGTCGTACCGACGACGTCGACGTCGATGTCCTCGGAGGCGAGGCCGACGTCTGCGGCGAGAACCCAGCAGTCGTCGTACTCGTACCGGCGGACGATCCGCTCGTTTTCACCGGCCAATTGATTGCTACTCATTGGTATTCCTAACTCCAAGTTAGTCGCGTAGATATTTAAATCTGTCGCGCACAAATCGCATCACTGCGGAGGGTATACCGAAATAACGGTTGAATTGCGATTCGGGGGTGTGCGTCGGCTTCCGGTGACGCCGTCGGTTCGCTACACGGCCGCGCTGAGGGTTTATATCGCCGCCAGTCCAACGAAACGGTATGCAAACCGTGACACACCACGGCCGAGAGACGGCCTACCGGACGTTCGATCGGGGGGCGAACGGGCCGACGATCCTCGCCGTCCACGGCAGCGGCGGCACGCACCGCGTCTGGACCCCGCAGTCGAAACTCGCTACCGAGTTCCAGTTCGTCGCGCTCGATCTGAGCGGTCACGGGGAAAGCGAGGACGTCTCGGCCGAACCCGGGTACGAAGCGCTCTCCGCGTACGTAGACGATGTCGTCGCGGTCGCCGAGGCCGTCGACGCCGACGTCCTCCTGGGGAACTCGCTCGGTGGGGCAGTCGTGCTCACGACGCTCTTGGAGCGTGACCTCGACGTCTCGGAAACGATCCTCGCAGGGGCTGGCGCGCGACTGCCGGTCCTCGACGACCTCCTTCGGTGGGTTTCAGCGGACTTCGAGCGCGTCCTCGAGTTCTTCCAGGAGCCCGATCACCTCTTTCACGACGCCGACGACGCCACGCTAGAACTGTCGCAGGCGGCGCTTCGCGAGACGGGGAGCGACATCCTCGAACGGGACTTTCGGACGGCCCACGCCTTCGACGTTCGCGGCGAACTCTCGGTGATCGACGTGCCGACGCTCGCGCTCGTCGGGGAGTACGACCGCCTCACGCCACCGTACTACCACGAACAACTCTGCGCCGAACTGCCGGACTGCGAAGTGACCGTCCTCGACGACGCCGCACACCTCGCGATGTTAGAGGTCCCAGAACAGTTCAACGACGCCGTCAGCGGGTTCCTGACGGAGTGACAGCGGGGCTCGTTCCGGCTCTTATCGACTGTCTGCCGGTTCAGCCCGCTCCCGGGTGTGTTCACCGCTTAGCTGTCTTCGCTGGGCGGGAATTCACCTGACGCGACCGCGTCGCGGTACGCTTCGACGGCGTCGGACATCTCCTCGCGGAGCGATCCGAACCGGCGCGCGAACGGCGGCGAGCGCTCGCTCAGCCCCAGGACGTCGTCGACGACGAGCACCTGCCCGTCGCAGTCGGGCCCGGCCCCGATTCCGATCGTTGGAATGTCAAGATCTGCCGTGATGCGTGCCGCCAGCGACGCGGGCACGTGTTCGAGAACGATAGCGAAGGCACCGGCCTCGGCGTGGCGCTTCGCGAGGTCGTGAATCCGATCGGCGTCTTCGGCACCCGTGCCCTGCTTCTCGTAGCCGAGTTCCTTGACCCGCTGCGGCGTCAGCCCCACGTGCGCCATCACCGGAATCCCCAACTGGACGAGTCGCCCGGTGAGTTCGACGGTGTGCTCGCCGGATTCGATCTTCACCGCGTCGACGCCGGCCTCCTTCAGCAACCGCCCGCAGTTGCGGACGCTCTCGCTCTCGTCGACGCCGACGGAGAGGAACGGCAGGTCGGCCACGACGAGCGCTTCGTCGGTCGCGCGGGCGACCGCAGCGCTCCGGGAGGCCATCTCGTCGTAGGTCACCGGGAGCGTCGAGTCGTAACCCAGCGCCGTGTCACCGACGCTGTCGCCAACGAGGATCACGTCGATGCCCGCCTCCTCGACGACGGCGGCTGTCGTCGCGTCGTACGCCGTCAGCATCGTGATCGGCTGTGCGTCGGCCCCGGCTCGCTCGCGGATGTCGCGTACCGTCGTCACAGGCCGAGGTCGTCGTCAGCGCGATTAAATCGTTCGTTGCCGGCGAGCCGGCGAGTGGCTGTTGGACCGTCCCACGCGCCGACGAAAACCGGCATCGCTTTTGCGCGGCCGACGAAGGCTCGAACGTGCAACCAGTCGAGACGTCCGATCCCGAGGGTGTCGACTACGGGTGGGTGATGCAGACCACGTTCGTGCTCACCATCGTCGTCGGCGCGCCGGTCGTCGCCGCGCTCTCGATCCAGACGACCCTGCCGACCTGGGGTGCGCGCGTCGAGTTCGCGATCCGAGTGGGCGCGGTGGTCTGGATCGTCGTCGCCCTCGCGGTCTTCCTCTACGCGCGGCGGTTCGACGCCGGCGACGGCGGTCGCGACCCCGACGAGATCCCCGACAGCGACGACTGACCGGACCCCGACCCGCCGCCCTCGGCAGCGACATCCGACGCTTCCGGCGCCTCGTCGGAAGGCCTTTCACCCGAGTCACCGACTCTCGGATATGATCGACGAGACCATAGCGGAGATCCGAGAGATGCAGACGCACAGTTCGTCGGTCGTCGCCGTGAAGGCGACGCGGGCGCTCTCGGAACTCACAGAGCGCGATCACGCCACCGTCGAGGAGTTCGAGCGCGACCTCGAACGCAACGTGAGCGCGCTCAAGCGCGCGAACCCCTCGCACGCGTCGCTGTTCAACGCGATGCAGACTGTCCTCGTCAACGTCGTCGATCGTGAAGACACCGTCGCGGAGGCGAAGTCGCTCCTCGAAGACGTGATCGACCGAGTCGTCGAAGACGTCCAGCAGGGGAAATCCCGCGCGGCGCAAAACGCCGTTTCGATCTTCGAGGACGGCGAGACCTTCCTCACACACGACTTCTCGTCGACGGTCCTCGAAGCGGTCGAGACGGCTGCAGCGGACGGCAACGACCTCACTGCGTACGTCACGGAAGCCCGTCCACGGTTCCTCGGTCGGAAGACGGCACGCCGCCTCGCCGAGGTCGACGGCGTCGACACGCATCTGATGGTCGACGGCGCGGCCGGGACCTTCCTCGAAGACTGCGACCGCGTCGTCGTCGGGATGGACTGCATCGTCGAGGACACGCTGTACAACCGCGTCGGAACGTATCCGATCGTCGCGACCGCGAACCACCTCGACGTCCCCGTGACGGTCGTCGGCTCGGCGGCGAAGATCGTCGACGACGGCTTCGTCTTCGAGAACGAGTTCCGCTCGCCCGCGGAGGTCTCGCTCGAACCGATCGAGGACGTCGTAATCGAGAATCCCGCCTACGACGCGACGCCCGTGGAACTGGTCGACGAAGTGATCACGGACAACGGCGTCGAGAACCTCTAGTCGCGCGGAGACGACTCATACTGTCGGACAGTATCACCCGCCGACGACGGACCGGCGGAAGAAGTCGGCGAACTTCTCGCGAAGCGAGGAGCCGTCGCCGAGGCGGAGGTAGTACGCGTCGCCGCCGTCCTCGTAGTAGCCGGTGATCCGCCGCTGGATCTCGAAGCCGAGGTGGTCGTAAAACGAGAGTGCGGACTCGTTGGTCGCCCGGGCGTGACAGGAGATCGAATCGTGCTCCTGGAGCGCGGCGGCGACGAGTCGCTTGCCGTAGCCTTCGCCGCGATGTTCCGGCGAGACCGCGAGAAACAGAATGTAGCCGTCCCGGCGAACCGACGCGAAGCCGACGAGTTCTTCCTCCTCGTAGAGCAGGTGATCGCGCGCGCGCCGGTAGGCGTCGACGAAGAACGTCCGGCGCTGTTTGAGTACCCCCTCGCGCGTTCGGATGCGCTCTTTCAGGTCCCACGCGTCTTCGGCGTACTCCGCGGAACCTGGGGCGTCCACCCGCATCTCGACGTTGACGCTCACGCGCTTGAATAGAACCACGACCGATATAATTCCTCCGTCGCCTCCTAATGCTGCCGGCCGGCCCGAAGTCGTCGTAACGCGCCACTCACAGCCAGACGACGAGCGCGAGCGCGACGAAGACCGCGCCGGTCAACGCGACCTGCACGACGGTCGAGGCGAGCACGCCGACGGTCGAGTACAGCGCCACGCGGAGTCCCGCCTCGGCGTCCGCGTGCTGGGCGAACTCGACGGCGAAAACGGTCGCTGCGAGTCCGAGCACGAACCCGATCGGGCCGGCGACGAGGAGGAGTACGAGGCCGACGAGCACCGCCGCGGCCGTCGTGAGGGCCGAGGCCCCACCGGCCCGCGCGGCGATCGCCCCGCCGAAGTAGTCGACGAGCATCGTGAGCAGGCCGACGCCGACCAGGACGGCCACGAGGAGGACTGACGGCTCCGCGTAGCCGGTCGACCACCAGTAGACGAGAACGCCGACGACGGAGAGCAATCCGCCGGGAACGAGCGGCAGCACCGCGCCGAGGACGCCGAGGGCGACGAGCACGAGTGCGAGCCAGGTGAGCGGCTCCATACGGAGACGTCGTCGCCAACGGTGATGAACGCGGCGGATCGAGCGGGAACGCTAGTCCTCGAACCGCGCGCGCTCGGCCTCGACGACGTCGATGCCAGCCCCGTACCGATCCACGAGCGCCTCACAGGCCGTGCCGAACGCCCGCATACACTGACGCGTCGAGATGTATTCGAGTTCGTCGGCGACGACTTCCCAGGGATGGGCCTGCAACACTTTCCGGACGAGCAGGCGCTCTTCCCGGGCGGTCAGCGTTCGAGCCGCCTCTCCGCCGTCGTCGTCGGCCGCTCCCCCGACGAGCGCGTGAAGCGCGAGCCGGCGGAACGCTCCCGGTGCAGTGGCGAACTGTCCGGGACCCGACGCGGCCCCGACGACGACGCGCCACTCGCGGTCCGAGAGGTTCGGGGTGCCTCGGCCGACTTCTCCGTCCGGTGAGCAGGCCGCGAGCGTCCCTCGGACGACGTCGGGGTCGGCGTCACGGAGTTGGTCGACGAGCACGTCGGGCACCCGATCGCGGAACCACCCCGCGTGGCGGTCACAGAGCGCGCTGCCCGCGTCCGAAAGCGGGTCGAGCATCAGCGCAGAGTACTCTCCGCTGGATGTGTTTCGCGTCGTCGAGAGGTGAACTGTCTCGTAGCCGTTCTCGGCCCAAAAGGAGAGCAGCTCCGGTGTCGCGCCGTAGCCGACGCCCAGGTAGTCCGCCGCACTCTCGAACTCGGCGCGGAGCTCCGCCAGCAGCGTCGAGCCGAGTCCCCGCGAGCGCGCGGCGTGGTGGGTCGCGATCCGCACGACGCGGTAGCCGACGGGCACGCCGGCGTCCTCGTCGCGGAGTTGGCTCGTGAACACGTCCGGCAGCATATTCCCGCGGACGCGCTCGCCTTCGTACATCGCACAGCGCGTCTCCGCATCGAGGCCGCCTTCCCGCGCGAGCAGCGCGACGCTGACGACGTGTCCCGCGTGTTCGAGGACGCGAACCCGGAGGTTCGGCGCGTCCAGGAGGCGCGCGAGGTCGTCCGGCTCGGTTCGGTAGTGTGCGAGTACGAGCAGCCCGAACACGTCTCGAAGCAGGTGCTCGTCGGCGGCGAGTTCGTCCGCCGTGAGCGTCCGGTAAGTGACCGACGACGGCGACGCGTCGGCGACGACCCCGTCGACCGGCGGCCGGGCGTCCAAGAGCAGCGCCCGGAACGCCCACGTCTCGACGGGATCGTTCGGCGCGTATCGGATCGGCTCACCGAGTGACACGTCGACGACGTCGTGGTCGGCCTCTGTCAACTGCTCGCGGAACCGCACCGAGAAGCCCCGACCGGCTCCTTCGTATCCGTGGACGGTCGTGAAGAACGCCACCGAGGGCGCGTCGAGGAACGCCGAGAGAAGCCTGACGGGGATCGCGGCGGCCTCGTCGACGAGGACGACGTCGGGATCGCCCGGGAGCGTCGCCGCCTCGGCCGGCGAGCGGAAGCGAACGCGGCCGCCGCTCGTCGTTCGGAGATCCCAGTCCTCCTCGGACGCGAGCAGATCGAGATCGGCACACAGCTCTCGCGCCCGCGCGAACACGTCTGCGGCGTTCCGCCGGTCCGGCGCGGTGACGAGGACGTCGCGTCCGGCCGCCGCGAGCGACGCCCCCGCGAGGCCCGCCGCGCTCGATTTCCCACGGCCGCGGTCGGCTTCCACGACGACGGCCTGCTTCTCGTCTGTCTCACGCCGCGCTAGTGCCTCCAGCGCGTGGAGTGCGCGTGACTGGTCTGTGGTCACGCAGGCCTCGTAGGCCGCCGGGGGGAATACGCGGGTCCCGGCCCGCGGCGGCGTCGGCGACGAGCGGATCGGCGCGTCGTCGGCGGCCGCGCCGCGGCGTTCGATCGTTCCGGAATCGACGTCGACGATCGCGACCCCTGGATGATCGCGGAGCGTCGCGACGAGGCGTTCGCGGAACCGTCCGCCGACGTCGTCGACGTCGTAGGGCGGAACCGCGAGAGACGACTCGAAAGAGCCCGGCCGCGCTGGCCAGGCGTCGAGCGGGGGCGTGAGGAGGATAAAGAGGCCGCCGCCGTCGACAGTGCCGACGAGTCGCCCGAGGACGTTCGGCGAGAACGACTCGTGGGCGTCACAGACGACGGCCGTCCGCGTCGTCCCGAGGAGTTCACGCGCCTGCTTCGGGTCAACGCGGTCGAATTTGAACCCCTCCCGCGCCGTGACGATGGTCGTCTCCGACGGAGGGATCTCGGCCCCCTCGACGGCGTCGTAGGCGGCGTCGATGCCGGCGTCCCGATCGCCCGCGAGGACGAGCAGGCGTCGATGGTCGGTCCGACGCGCTGCCGCGCGGAGGTCCGCGGCGAGGGCGGCAACGTTCATACGCCGGGATTGGGACGCGAGAGTAAGGGAATTGCGCTCGGTCGCGGCGGAGCGAGCCGCATCGAGTCGAACGGGCTCTCGCCAATCGGGGGACCGCGTGTGGCGGCGTGCCACGGCAGGACGCCATTGAAAGCGCTTTTATGGCATCCCGAGTTATCCAGGTGTACAGCCTGCCCGGGGTTGATGATGCTCCTCGCCGTCAGGGAAATCCGCTTTCGAGGACCGTTGTCCTCGGCACTCGCCGGCGGGGCAGTCGAGCCCGCGAGCAGGAGAGGTGAACAACCAATGCCAGTTTACGTAGAATTCGACGTCCCAGCCGACCTCGCAGAGGACGCCCTCGAGGCCCTCGAGGTCGCCCGAGATACCGGTACAGTAAAGAAAGGAACCAACGAGACGACCAAAGCTGTCGAGCGCGGCACCGCCGAGCTCGTCTTCGTCGCCGAGGACGTCTCGCCCGAAGAGATCGTGATGCACCTGCCCGAACTCGCAGACGAGAAGGGCATCCCCTACGTCTTCATCGAGACGCAGGACGAAGTCGGTCAGGCCGCCGGCCTCGAAGTCGGTTCGGCCGCCGCCGCCATCGTCGACGCGGGCGAGTCCCAGAGTCAGGTCGAAGACATCGCCGCGAAGGTCGAGGAACTGCGGTAAGCGACGATGAGCGCAGAAGAGACCGCCAGCGACTCGACGTCCGCGGAGGTCATCGAGATCGTTGGCAAGACAGGGATGCACGGCGAGGCCATGCAGGTCAAGTGCCGCATCCGCGAGGGCTCGAACCAGGGTCGCATCATCACCCGAAACGTCCTGGGTCCCGTCCGAGAGGGCGACATCCTGCAGCTCCGCGAGACGCAGCGCGACGCCGACTCCATCGGAGGTCGATAACCAATGGTCGAAACGCGTACGTGTGATTACACCGGCGAGGAGATCGAACCCGGCACGGGCACGATGCTCGTGAAAAACGACGGAACGATCCTCCACTTCGTGGACTCGAAGGCCGAGAAGAACTACCGTCTCGGTCGCGAGCCCCGCGATCTGGAGTGGACCGAAGCAGGTAGCGCCGCCGAGGGCGAACAGTGAGCAACGACGAGCGCACCTTCGTGATGGTCAAGCCCGACGGCGTCCAGCGCGGGCTGATCGGCGAGATCGTCTCCCGCTTCGAAGAGCGCGGTCTGAAGCTCGTCGGCGGGAAGTTCATCCAGATCGACCAGGACCTCGCACACGACCACTACGGTGAACACGAGGACAAGCCGTTCTTCGACGACCTCGTCGAGTTCATCACCTCCGGTCCGGTCTTCGCGATGGTCTGGGAAGGCGCGGACGCGACCCGTCAGGTCCGTTCGATGGTCGGCGAGACCGACCCCGCCGAGTCCGACCCCGGTACGATCCGCGGCGACTTCGGTCTCGACCTCGGTCGCAACGTCATCCACGCGTCGGACCACGAGGACGAGGGTGCGAACGAACGCGAGATCGACCTCTTCTTCGACGAGGACGAACTGCTCGACTACGAGCGGATCGACGCGGCCTGGCTGTACGAATAACGCGGCCACACGCGTCTTTCTCTCTCGCTCTCGCTTTCTGCGCTCGCCAGCGGCGCTTCGCGGTCGGCCCCGTCCGACAGCCCCCGCGGCTCTCACCGACTGGGAGCGACCGCGTCCCTCTTTTTTCACCAGTTCCTATCTGCGGCTATGCGTGGTATGTGTACGAAGCTGATGGCGGCATCGACGATGATCTTCGGCCTCGTGGGGGCGCTGTTCCCGCGTCGCGTCCTCGACCTCGCCGAGCGGTTCGTCCTCGTGGGCTACGAGAACCCCGAAGATCTCGAACCCTCCGAGTGGTACGTCTCGGCGACGCGCGCACAGTCGGCGCTCTCGGCCCTCGCCGGCGGCGTCGTCCTCGCGCTCGAATACGGCTCTACGTGCGGTAGCGAGAGCGACGAGGACGCCGCGGACGTCGAAGACGCCGAGTAACGCCGTCCCAGCGCTATCGCGAGTTTTTATTGTCTCGAAGCCGGCACTCCGGGCGATCAGCAGACACGCAGTGGCAAGAAAAATGCCGAACAGAGCCGCTGTGATTACGCCTGTGGCGCGGTCACGTCGATCTCGCCGGCGTCGAGTTCGGCCTCGACTTCGCGGGCGGCCTGGACCATATTCTCGATCTTCTGGTAGGCGACCTCACGCGGCAGGAGCTTCACGCCGCAGTCCGGCGAGATGGTGAGTCGCTCCGGCGGGACGACCTTCAGCCCCTGTTTGATGTTGCGCTTGATCTCCTCGACGGATTCGACTTCCGCGTCGTGAACGTCGACGACGCCGAGCGCGAGATCCGGCTCGAACGCCGGCTCCTGGAACACGCCGATCTGCTCGTAGCCGTCGTTACAGAGTTCGACGTCGAACTCGTCGATCGGGAAGTCGTTGATCTCGGGGTAGATCCGCGAGTAGTCGCCGTAGCAGACGTGCAGCCCGATGCGGACGTCCTCGGAGATGCCGTCGACGATGCGTTCGAGCGACTCGCCGACGATCGCGTGATCGTCCGGCGTCGTCGCCAGCGCGGGTTCGTCGATCTGGATGTAGCGCGCGCCGGCGTCGACCAGTTGTTCGATCTCCTCGTTGACGAGGTCCGCGAGGTCGTACGCGAGCGCTTCCTCGTCCTCGTAGGCCTCGTTGAACGACCAGCGCGCGAGGGTGTACGGCCCCGTAATCGGAACCTTCACCGGCTTCGTGGCGACGTTCGAGGTGAACTCGAACTCGTCGACGAGCCACGGTTCGTCGTACTCGACCGACGAGACGACCGAGGGCTTGTCGAAGTAGTTGTGGCCCCACACTTTCACCGGGCCGTTGAACTCGTAGCCGGGGATCCGGTGGGCGAAGTACTCGACCATCTCCTCGCGGCGCATCTCGCCGTCGACGACGGTGTCGAGGCCCGCTCGTTCGTGTTCCTCGGTGATGAGGCGGGCCGCGTCGTCGTGCGCTTCGTCGAGGTCCTCCGCGTCGAACTTCGATTCGGGGTCCTCGGAGAGTTCGCGCACGCGGTTGAGCCACTTCGGCTTGGGGTAGCTCCCGACGACGGTCGTCAGGAGGAAGTGATCGGCGTCGTGGTCGTCCGGGCGGAACTGCTCGCGGTTGTCGGCGTGACGCGTCATTCCGCAGTCACCTCCGCGTCGAGGTCAGCGGCCGCAGCGAGGGCGGCGAGTTTCTCTTGGTGTTTGTTCACGGGTAGATAGAACGGCTCGGTGTTCGTACTCAGATACACGGTCTCGAAGTCGGTCGCAGGAAGCTGCTCTTCGAACCACTCGACGCGTTCGCGGAGCGTCTCGGGCGATTCGACGAGGGTGTTCTGCCCGTCCGAGAGGCCGAGCGCGACGTCGTCGGTGACGCCGTACTCGCTGGCGTTGTAGACGGTCTGTTCGCGGTCGCCGGCGACGACGTCGAGGCCGACCGCCGAGACGTCCGCGTCCAGCAGGTGCGCGTAGGTCTTCTCGTCGAGCGCGCCGAAGTACGTGTGGACGACGACGTCGGCGTCGGTTGCGCTCGCGACGGCGTCGATCGCTTCGGGGACGGCCTCGGCGAGGTCGTCGTCGGGTGCGGACTCCACGAGCGAGGGCTCTAAGAGGAACAGGGTCTCGTGCTCGGGGAACGCCTCGACTTCGCCGCCGAGGAACTCCGCGATGGCCGAGAGGAACGTCTCCGCGTCGCCGTAGTGTTCGTCGGTCGCCAGATCCGCGAGCGAGTACGGGCCGGGGAGAACCGCCTGCAGCGGTGCGGCGCCGTCGAGTAGTTCGGACGCCTGCGCTAATTCGGCCGCAACGTCACCGGAGGGAGTCAGGTCGTCGACGACGCGCGGGTCGCGATAGAAGTTGTTGTTGTCGTAGTAGCGGACGATGCCACCGGTCTCGACGTTGTCGTGGACCGTCAGTGGGTGCGCGATCATATCGTCCCAGCGGAGCTGTCCCTCGACGGCGCGGTCGAGGCCGGCATCGAGTTGGTCGTCGACGACTTCCGACCGCGCGTTCTCGTACGTGGAGACGATCGCTTCGGACTCGTCGCCGGAGATCAGATCGCCTTTCTGGTGTCCTTTGAGGTCCGATAGGTCCGACTTCGCCCAGTCCGGCAGCGGGAACAGGCCGGGCGTCGTCGCTACGAGTTCTGTCATCGACAGACGCTACGAAATGCCGCGGCTTAATATTTGCTAAAGCAGAAAATGCGTGTTGGTTATTCGCTATCGGGTGCGGAATCGGATTCCGTCTGTGTCAGCGCGACCACCGAGAGCGACTCGAACGGATAAGACTCCTCGACGACGACCTCGTGGGCGAAGCCGCACGCTTCCGCGCGGTCGATCACAGCATCGTATCCCGTGAGCGAACTCACGAGCAACAGGACGACGCCGCCGGGTGCGAGGACGCGACCGACGGTGTCGAGGAACGGATCGACGAGTTCCCGGCCGGACTCCCCGCCCGAGAGCGCCTGCTCCATCCAGTCGTCCCACTCGTTTTCGGGATCGGTTGGGAGATACGGTGGATTGAACGCGACCGTGTCGAAGGCGCCGGTGGCGAACGGTTCGACGAGGTTCCCGCGCACACCGTCGAAGAGAGGAGATCCGCGGTCACCGAGTGCCCTACGACGCGCCGCCCGGCAGGCGTGCGGGCTGAGGTCGCTCGCGACGACGTCGGTCACGGCGTCGACCTCGCGGGCCGCCTGTTCGGCGACCCACCCCGAGCCGGTACCAACTTCGAGGAACCGCCCGCGGCCACGCGCTTCGACGGCGGCCGCGAGGAGCCCGGAGTCCTCTGCGGGCTGGTAGACTTTCGTTTCCATCCCGCGTCGATCCGCGAGGTCCTGCTTCGTCTCCTCGCTCACGACGACTCACCTCCGTCACTCGCCGCTTCCGCCGGCGGCGCTTGCTCCTCGTTCGATGCTGCTTCGGCGTCCGTGTCGTCGCCCGCGAGGACGAAGCCGCCGGCCTCCTCCCGACCGGTCAGTTCGCGCTGCGGGAACGGGATCTTGATGTCCTCGGCTTCGAGCGCTTCCTTGACCGCGCCGATCACCGCGGTCTGTGAGCGCCACTTCCGGCGCGCGCTCGGGTTATCGATCCAGTACCGGACGCCGAGGACGACCGCGGAGTCGCCGAGTCGCTTGAGCACGACCTGCGGCGTCGGCACGCTCATCGGATCGTCGAGCCCCGAGACCGCTTTCTGTGCGACTTTGGCGGCCCGTTCCGGGTCGGCATCGTAGTCGACGCCGACCTCGACTTCGATGCGGAGCCGTCCCTTCCGGCTCCGGTTGACGAGGCTCTCCGAAGAGACGACGTCGTTGGGAATCATCACGTACTCGCCGTCGAACGTCTGGATCCGGGTGTTGACGATCGTGATGTCGGTGACGATCCCCTCGTACTCGCCGACCTGAATCCAATCGCCGATCTCGAAGGGGCGCGAGAACATCAGCACGAACCCGGCGATGAGCGCCCCGAGCGTCTGTCGGGCGGCCATACCGACGACGATCCCGAGGAACCCCGCCCCGACGAGGATGCCGCCGACGTTCACCCGCCACAGCGAGAGCACGATCGTGAACGCCAGGAGATACAGCGTGACCTGCCCGATCCGGAACGCGATCTCGCGCTCGTGCTCACCGAGTGATGACCGCGTCTCGGCGATCTCCTCGATGAGCTGTCGGACGAGCCCCGTCATCGTGTACGCGCCGATCAGGAACAGCACCGAGATGCCGACCCGGACGAGGGTCTCCGGACCGTAGTTGTCGCCAAAGACGCCGAGCAGTTCCGCCGAAAGCCCCCACACGGCAACGATCGCGACGCCGCCCGTCAGCGCCAGGATCATCGTGCCGAACGTCACGAAGACGTGCCACAGCGTCTGTGGGACCTGCTCGGGCTCGATCGCGTGGAGCCGCTCCGTCCGGGCGAGCAGTGTCATCACCGCGACGCCGATGGCGAACGTGACGGCGATCCGACCGGCGGTCGACGGGACGAGTTGCGGGAGGCCCGCGAGCGTACTGCCGACCCCGTCGGAGAAGATCTGCAGTGCGAGGAGGGTTCCCACGTGAGACACCTCAGCGGCCGTGTTCGTCGGCGATGGCGGTCAGTTCTGCGAACGCCGCGGGCGAGAGCGATCCCGCCCGGGCGCGAAGGAGGTCCTCGTCTACGCTCTCGACCGCGTCGACGACGGCCTCGGGATCGGACAGCCCCGAGATGTGTGCGGTGTTGCGGATGCCGTTTCGGATCGTCTTGCGCCGCTGGGTGAAAAGCGCCTTCACGAAGTCGAAGAAGAACGCCTCGTCTGCGACTTCGTAGTCCGGTTCTCGGGGCTGGAGACGAACGATCGCGCTCTCGACGGCCGGCGCGGGGTCGAACGCCTCCGGCGGCACGATCTCGACGACCTCGACGTCCGCGTAGTGCTGGGCGCTGACCGACAGCCGACCGTAGTCGTCGGTGCCGGGCTCGGCCGCCATCCGCTCGCCGAACTCCCGCTGGAACATCAACACCAGCGGGCGCTGCGTCGGCAGCAGTCGGAAGGTGATCTCAGAGGAGATCCCGTACGGGAGGTTCGCGACGCACGCGGTGAACGCCGGGAGTTCGACCTCCAGGGTGTCGCCTTCGACGATTTCTAGCGTCCCGGCTTCGACCTCGTCGTCGAACTCCTCGCGGAGGAACGCCGCGAGCGCGGGGTCGCGTTCGACGACGGTGACCCGCTCGGCGACACGGAGCAGGCGATCCGTGAGCGCGCCGGTCCCGCCGCCGATTTCGAGAATGTGTGTCGTGTCCACATCCTCGGGGAGGTACGTCGGAATCCGATCGAGCACCCGGTCGTCGATCAGGAAGTGCTGATCGCGGTCGGGGTCGCCGCGCACGCCGGCCCGACGGCGCAACTCGTCGGGGTCGCGAAGATCGGGCGCGGCGTCGGGCGTCGAATCTGTCATTGGCGTCGATTGCAGGCGGGCGCGTGTAAACGTCTCGGCTCGTGGTCTACTCGACTCGAGCGATAGTACCGTTTGCAACTGATCACACAGCCGATCGCGCGACTGCGTGCGATTCGGTGCGTGAAGACTTGCAAACACTACTGTAGGAAGTAGACGGCCGCCGAACGACTCTCGGCGGTGCCGCGCTACGATTCGCGTCCGACGAACGTCTTGTACTTCAAGTCGTCGTCGCGGAGTTCCTCCATAATCCGCTCGACGAGGATCTCTTTCGGTCGGTGGAGGCCCGAAACCCGCTCTTCGACGTCCTCGAAGCTCTCGAAGGGACCGCGCTTGCGCTGATCGAGGACGTTGTTTCGGAGTTTCTTCCCGATACCGGGTAGGAGATTCAGTTGATGCAGCCGCAGCGTGATCGGCTGGGCGTCGTTGTAGAAGTCGACGAAGCGCTGCTCGTTGGCGTCGACGATCTCCTCGATTGCGTACTCCAGTTCGGCGTTCGCCGTGTTCGAGATGTCGTCGTACGGCACCTCTTTGAACCCTTCGACGGCGTCGCGGGCTTCCGTCGGGCCGATCACGACCCGGTCGCCGATCGAAATGTCGGCGTCGTCGCTCAGCGTGAGTTCGAAGAGGCGGAAATCGCGCTCACCGAGCGCGTACGCGAGAGGAGACTTCCGGTGTCGGGGGCGGTCATCGTCGGCGCGGCCGTGCGGCAGGTGATCGAGGACGACCGCATAGCGCATCGCTGCGGCGTCCGTCTCGCCCCGCGCGCCGGAGTCGTCGCCGCCTTCCGACTCGCTCGCGTCGTCGGCGTCTCCGCTCTCGGTCGTGGTCATACGATGACGTACGCCCACGGCCTATTTAAATAGTTGGCCGACGGCGACGAACCGTCTGCTCGGATTAGACGTACTTCGCGACGACGTTCAACACGTCGTCGAGTTCCTCGCCGCTCAGGGCGTACCGTTCCTGTGCGTACACTGCGCGGAGTTCGTCCCGGCTCTGCGGGAGGAGGTCCGCGATCTTGATCGCCGTCGGGGCGTCGACCTTCTCCAGTTCGAGCAGTTCCTCGACGAGTTCACGCGACTCCTCGGGGTCGAGGTGGGCGAACCGGTTCACGTGTTCGACGGCGCGAGCCAGTTCGTACTGGAGTTCGCGCTCCTCGTCCGCGGCACGCTCGGCTTCGACGTCCTCGAGGAGTGCTTTGACTTCTGAGACTGTCAGATACTCCTCGTCGACTTTTTCCTTGAAGATGGTCATCGGCGGAGCGTGTTACTCCTGGGCGCGCAGGTGAGCGGGACGCGTGATGAGGGTCTTCTCTTTGCCGCCGTCGACGATCTGGACCTTGAACGCGCGGCCCTGTTTGCCGACGACTTCGCCCGTGTGTCCGTTGAAGCGCGGGTGGAAGCGGCCTTCGCGCACGCTCGGGTCGATCTTCAGGTGGACCTTCTGACCTTCGTCGTACTCCTGGATCGCGCGCTGCGGCGGCGACGTCCCGCGGTCGCGCGGCTTGTTCGAAAGCTTTCCTCGCGTTCCGTGAAGTGGACCGTTGGAACTCGGCATAGTCGTTGGAGTCAGTACTTTCGACGCGGTTATAAAACGCACGTTCCCGTCTCGTGAGCCCGCGCCGTCTCTGTGGCTCCTGCGGGAGCTTCTGTGAGGCTGGGAATCGCCGGCAAAATCTAAAACGGAGGCCGTCGTAGCATCAGGTATGGCACAGCAATACGCATCAGGCGGCCAGCTTCCCGACGAGGTCGATGCCGCGCTAACTGATGGAGACGACGGATCGTCGCACAGTGACTCGAGTTCGCGTCTCGAACAGTTCGGGATGGGCGTTTCTGTGAGTATCCTCCTCGGGGCATTGCTCGGCGTCGCGGCCGTGGCGAGTCTCAACTTCGGTGCCGTCCCCCTGTTCGTGGCGCTGGGGCTGGGCTTTCTCGTCTCGCCAGTGGTCGGTGTTCTCTTCTTACAGCGATACGAGAGAAAGCAGGCGTAACCGCAGTCGCCGCTTTTAGATTCGGCCGACGTTCTCGACGGAGACGCTTTCGACGCCGTCGACGTCGGAGAACGCTTCTTCGACCGCTTCCGTTCCGCCGGCGTCGTCGGGAACGATCACGGTGGGGAGCAGCGCGACCAGCCCGAACGCGACGTCGTCGCGTTCGAAGCCGTTGATCTTCGCGCCCTCGGGGAGCGACTGTTCGAGTCGCTCCTGCAGTTCGTCGAGGTCGATTTCGGGGCTGTTCGGCATCACCTTGATCTTAGCGGCTACCTTTCCCATCGTTCAGGGTCCCATAAACCCACAGTCGGGGCATTCATAGAGGTTGCTCTGCTTTCGGCACTTCGCACACCGCGAGATCTCGTGGCCACAGTCCGGACAGTTGAACGTTGCCGCGCTCATGCCGGAGATGTTGATGCCACAGGACACGCACTGCCGGGCGTGTCGCTGCTCGGACTGGCTCATACACTACAGCACCCGTCCGCGACTTTTAACGGTTGTCTTTCCCGCTCATCCGAGGACGATCGGACCGAGGAGCACGTTCATCAGGTGCACGCGTCGCGCGCCGACGCGCGGCGGTATCAGCCCAACGAACGCTGCGAGACAGAACACCGCGCCTCCGAGGACGCCACCGAACCCGAACGCCAGCGCGAAGAGCAGTCCGAGCACGGCGACGACGAGCGGCCGTCGCGGGAGCACGCGCACGAGACGGAGATACCGATCACCGAGAGTGACGAGGACCACAATACCGAGGCTCGCGGCCAGCGCGATCACGAGCAGCATATCGAGGAGACCGAACGGGACGCTCGCGGCTCCGCCCGTACCCGTCGCCGTCGTCCGCCCCGCCACGCCGAGCGAGGTGAGCGCGACGGTGACGCCGCTCCGCGGCGCGCCGAGGACGGCGAGCGACGCGACCGCGAACACGGCCGTCGCCGTGTCGGCACCGCTCGTGGCGACGACGTACGCCCGATCCGAGCCGCGGCCCGCCGGCCCGCTCCCTCCGGAACCGCCGAGGGCGAGGACTGCCGCGACACCCGCGGAGACGCCGGGGAGATATCCGACGAGCGCGCCCCCGCCGACGCCCGCGAGGCCGGCCCGGAGTGCTTCGAGCCGCGATAGGCCGAGCGTCACGCCGTCCTGTGGCGGGATCGATCCGTGCGCGTCCAGCGCGTCCAGTAGCACGGGCGCGCCGAACAACCCGCCGAACAGCGGGGCGAGCATCGACGCCGCTCCGTCGGGCGACAGCGGCCCCGACACGGAGAGATCGAGCGTCAGGAGTCCCAGCCCGGTCGCGAGTGCCACACAGAGGAGGGCACCCAGCCGGCTCCGACGCGTCGGTTCGGCGAGGACGAGCAGCGCAGTGACGCCCGCGAGCAGCACTGGGAGGGCGGCGAGCAGCCACTCCCGTCCGCCGGCGACGACGTGCGACAGCGGAAGCGCGAC
Organism: Halobellus sp. Atlit-38R; assembly: GCF_003665925.1. Lineage (NCBI taxonomy): Archaea > Methanobacteriati > Methanobacteriota > Halobacteria > Halobacteriales > Haloferacaceae > Halobellus > Halobellus sp. Atlit-38R. Next base: position 187,699 of record NZ_QXIJ01000004.1, on the reverse strand, counting down.
CCCGACAGCGACGAGGAGCGCGATACCGCTTCCGAGTGCGGACAGTCGGATCGCCTCGCGGCCGCGACCGGCCAGCACGAGTCGATGCCCGGGGAGCGCTCCCGGTGCGGTCGCGGCGTCCGGGACGCCGAGCACGAGTCCGGGGACGACCGAGAGGAACGTGTGCACGACGCCGGCCGCGAGAACCGCCGCGCCGACGGCGGCCGGCGGTCCGTCGATGCCCGGTGCGACGCCGACGAGGACGAACGCGACGCTGTTGACGTGGAGTCCCGGGACGAGCCCGGTGAGCGTGCCGAGTCCCACGCCCAGACACGCGTACGCGAGTATCGTTGCCGGCGTCGCCATCGCGACGGAGTGGTCTCGGACTCGTATTTGAACGTTCGCGTCGAACGGGGCGCTGATGACGGGCGACTGGATACTGCGACGAATCGCTGTCGCTCAAGCGGGAGCGTCGAAAGAAATCGGATCGAAAGACGAGTCGGCGCGACGTCCGGATCGGACGGTCGGCGTCGTCGGCTTCGGGCGTATCGGATTTAACCGAAGAGGTTGCCGAGACCCTCGCCGGAGGCCTCTTCGTCCTCTTCTTCCTCGTCGGCTTCTTCTTCGGCTTCTTCTTCGGCTTCTTCCTCTTCTTCGCCCTCGTCAGCGGCCGCGGGCTCGCCGCCAGCGGCGCCGCCCGTAGCGGGTGCGGGTGCGGCGGCGGCCGTCTCGACGGCCTCCTCGATGTCGACGTCCTCGAGTGCGGCGACGAGCGCCTTCACGCGGGACTCTTCGACGTCGACGCCAGCGGCGTCGAGAACTGCGGTGACGTTGTCTTCGTTGATCTCTTCGCCCGATTCGTTCAGGATGAGAGCTGCGTAAACGTATTCCATTGTCGTATACCTCGTGTGTTATCCGAACATCGCGCCGAGTCCTTCGGCACCGTCGTCGTCATCGTCGTCGTCGGTGTCGTCGGCGTCGGCTTCTTGTTCGTCAGTGTCTTCGTCGGCCGATTCCTCTTCTGCGTCCGCTTCGGCCGCCTCCTCGGCAGCCGGTGCGGGCGCCTCGACCCCCCGGAGTTCCTCCGGGAGTGCCTCGTCGTCGTCGATCTGCGCCGCGAGCGTGCGGACCTGGGCGTCGGCTTTCGCGACGAGGTCAGGCAGCACGTCGGGGTCCTCGATGGCGGCGAAGAGCCCGAGGGCCTTCGCGTCGCCAGCGGCCTTCGCGAGCAGCGTCGGCGTGGACTGCGCCGTCGGGATCGTCGCGTTGACCGCGAGGTTCCGTGCGGCGGCAGCGGCGGACTCGATGTCCGCGCGGTACTCGTCGACGTCGATCGCGAGTTCGTCCGGCTCGAAGAGGACGCCTTCGGAGAAGACGCCGCGGAGGTCGAGACCGACCTCCTTCGGCTCGATACCGAGCTCGGAGAGCACGCCTTCGAGTTCTTCGGAGACGGGCTCGCCGGCCTCGAGGACTTTCGAGTCCTCGGTGACCTGGATCGAACCGTCCATAATGCGCGCGGCGGCGCCGACCTGCTGCAGCTCGCCCACGAACGGGCCGGGGTCGACGCCCGTATCACCCTCGGGGATGACGATGTCGTTGGGCGCGACTTCGCCGGCACTGATCGGTGCGGGCGTCTTCGACGCTTCGAGCTGTTTGTAGAGCCCGAACGGGTTGTCGTTGGTACCGACGAGCGCCACCTGGCCCGAGACGTACTCGACGAGTTCTTCGAGGCCGTCGTCGACGTCTTCGAGCGCGCGGACAGCGAGCGTGTTGCGGCTCATCCGCAGTTCGGCGCTGCCGTGAAGGTCGCGCCGCATACTCTGTAGCTGGCGGCTCGGGATGCCGGCGACGGCGACGACGCCGACCGACTGGTAACGCTCGAGGAACTCGACGAGTTCGGCGACTTCCTCGCGCTTCCACTCGGGGATCGTCTCCGTTCGTCGGGCGGATGCGCTCTCGCTCATGCGGGCACCTCCACGGACGGTCCCATCGTCGTCTTCACGTACATCGAATCGATGTTGAGGGGACCCTTCTCGAGGTTCGCCTCCAGACGACGGATGATGACGTCGATGTTGTCCGCGATCTCCTCGGAGTCCATGTCCTGTGCACCCACGCGGGTGTGGAACGTCCGGCGATCGCGGGAGCGGAGTTGCACCGTGTTCTTCATTCGATTCACTGTCTCGACGACGTCGTCGTCCGGCTGGAGCGGCGTCGGCATCTTACCGCGCGGACCGAGAACCGTCCCCAGGAAGCGGCCGATGTCCTGCATCATGCTGGCTTCGGCCACGAAGAAGTCGGTCTCGTCGGCGAGGTCTTTTGCCGCGTCGGTGTCGTCTCCGAGTTCTTCGAGGTCGTCGCCGTCCAGAACTTGGTCGGCGGCCTCCTCGGCTCGGAGCGCGGTTTCACCGCTCGCGAACACGACGATCTGTGTCTCCTGGCCCGTGCCGCTGGGCAGAACCACAGACTCGTCGACACGTTTCGACGGGTCGTTAAGGTCGAGATCGCGCAGATTAACGGCGAGGTCTACCGTCTCACGGAAGTTCCGTGGGGGTGCCTCGTCGAGTGCGCGAGAGACTGCGTCAACTATCGTATCTGCCATTATTCACCTCCGTAGTACGCAGGATTGCTCCTACGGGTCAGTGAAACAGGCGTCTGCCTGTCTCGTCGAATCGAACGGGAATGGCGGACTTAAGTCCGTCGAAGCAGATCCCACGTACCGGCCGTTTTCGGGCGCGAAACCCCGTATTCGTGGGAATAGTCGACACGGTAGAACGCGGTCGCACCGGCCCCGATGTGGCGGTCGCTTGACGGTCCTGTGGCGACGGTCGGCGTCGAGAGACGCGCCGCTCGCGACCGATCGAACCGCAGAGAGAAAGGCGTCCGCAGTGAGTGGGTCACGGCGACAACGCACCGTGCCCGATTCCGTCGGGGGAGTCTGAACCGCGAGTTACTCGTCGGCGAAGACGTCGTCGTACTCGCCGTCTTCCATCCGCTCTTTGAACTCGCGCGGGTCGTTGCCCTCGATCGTGACGCCGAGGGAGGTACACGTACCGACGACCTCTTTCGCGGCGTTGAACGAGTCGTACGAGAGCAGGTCAGAGGACTTCTGCTCTGCGATCTTCTTCACCTGTTCGACGGTCAGATCGGCGACGAAGTTCTCCTGAGGTTCGCCCGATCCGGTCTCGAAGCCGGCCTCGTCCTTGACGAGTTCGGCCGTCGGCGGAACGCCGACAGAGATCGTAAAGGAGCCGTCGTCCTCGTACTCGACGGTGACGGGGACTTCCATCCCGTCGAACGCAGCCGTCTCGTCGTTGATCTGCTGGACGACGTCCTGCACGTTCACAGGAGTCGGTCCGAGTTCCGGACCGAGCGGCGGACCAGGGTTCGCCTCCCCGCCGGGAACGAGTACTTCGATAGTTCCAGCCATACCTCACAACACCCTGCGGCGACTTTTAACGGTTTTCTTTCGCCCGAACGGCCGTGTGAGGGTACGACACGCCGCTCGTTCCACGCCCAGCGGACGACCGACCGTCCGTGCTCCCCGGACGGCTCACAGGTCGAGGCCGAACGGAGCGGCGTCGACGGCCGCGGCTGCCATCGCCCCGAGCAGTTCGCCGACGGCGTCGAGGTCGTCGGTGTCGACGACTTCGACGGGCGTGTGCATATAGCGGTTCGGGATCCCGACGTTCAGCGCGGGGATGCCGCTGCGAGCGGTGTAGAACGCGTCGGCGTCGGTTCCCGTTCGGGTCCCGGTCGCCTGAAGTTGCACGTCGACGTCGGCGTCTTCGGCGGCGTCGCGAGCGAGGTCGACGAGCGACGGGTGGTTCGCGCTACCGCGGGAGACGACCGGTCCCGCGCCGAGTTCGACGGGGCCGGTGCGTTTGCCCGGGATGTCGGGGTTGTCGGTCGCGTGCGTCACGTCGACGGCGATAGCCGCGTCGGGGTCGAGGTCGAATCCGACCATCTTCGCCCCCTGGACGCCGACTTCCTCCTGGACCGTACTCACGGCGTAGACTGTCGCGCCGACGTCGGCTTCGGCGGCCGAGCGAAGCGCCTCGGCGGCGGCCCAGATTCCGACGCGGTTGTCCATTCCGCGGGCGGCGAGTCTCGTCTCGTGGAGCGGGCGGACGCGCGTTTCGACGGTCACTGGATCGCCGACCTCGACGAGGTCGTGCGCCTCGTCCTCGCCGTCGGCCCCGACGTCGACGAACTGCTCGTCGATGTCGTCGTACTCCTCGCCCTCGTAATCGCGCAGGTGGATCGCTGTCTGCCCAATGACGCCGGCGACGGGGGTCTCGGCGTGGACGGTGACGTGCTGGCCCTTCGACACCGTCCGATCTGCGCCCCCGATCGCGCCGATCCGGAGGAAGCCGCCCTCGGTGATGTCGCGGACGATGTAGCCGATCTCGTCGGCGTGGCCGGTGAACGCGATGGAGACGTCGGCGTCCCCGCTACCCTCGTGGGCCGCGACGGCGTTGCCGTACTCGTCGGTCCAGACCTCGTCGGCGAACTGGCGCACGTAGTCGAGCCACACTCGCTGCCCGACCGCCTCGAATCCCGAGGGGCTGGGCGTCGTCAGCAGATCCGTCAGAAACGCGTGTCTGTCGTCGTCCATAGGCCTGCTCTGATTGCCTGACACCTGAAACCACCGGCTCTCGGTGTCGCGCACGCGTCTGCCTCCACAACGATTATGCTTCGTGTCGGCGTATCGAAACGTGAGATGACCGAGAAATCGTTCACGCTCTTCGAGATTCATCTGCACGACGGCCTCAACTTCGAGGCGACGAACACCGCACCCGCGATCGGCGGTTCCACTGACGACGAGGGCAGCGCGTCGTCTGACGGCGACGCGACCGAGGACGCGACCGACGAATCGAGCGGGATGTGCCCGACCTCCGGCGGTCGCCTCCTCGGTGCGCTAGTCGCGGTCGGGTTCCTCGTCGCGCTCGCCGCCGCAGCGAAATACCTCCGCGGAGACGACGAGGTGACCGAACTCGACGATTTCGTCGAGGAGTAACCGCTCTGTCGGCTCTGTCTCTCCCGTCGTCTCTGTTTCTTCCGGTAGCTCGTTCCCGCCGTCGGATTCCGTACGCCTACCGGTGCGTCGCTCGGTTCCGGTCGGATAGCTTAAGCGGGACCCCCGGTATTCCTCCCCTATGATCGTCTCCAGCGCCCCCGGGAAGGTCTATCTCTTCGGGGAGCACGCGGTCGTCTACGGCGAACCGGCGGTCCCCTGCGCGATCGAGCGCCGGGCCACAGTCACCGTCGACGCGCGCACGGACGACCACATCCGAGTCGAAGCGCGAGACCTGAGTCTCGACGGCTTCACCGTCGAGTACGCCGGCGACGCCGACTACCGCCCCGACGTCGACGTTCCGGAAGGGCTCGTCGACGCCGCGGTGGGCTACATCGACGCCGCCGTCGAACAGGCTCGCGACGCCGCAGACGCACCCGACGCCGGCTTCGACATCACCGTCGAGAGCGAGATCCCCCTCGGCGCGGGGCTCGGTTCCTCGGCGGCCGTCGTCGTCGCCGGCATCGACGCCGCGACGCGCGAACTCGGCGTCGAACTCGCGCCCGAGGAACTGGCCGACCGCGCCTACCGCGCGGAGTACGACGTCCAGGACGGCCAGGCCTCGCGGGCGGACACGTTCTGTTCGGCGATGGGCGGCGCCGTGCGCGTCGAGGGCGACGACTGCCGACAGATCGACACGCCGAACCTCCCGTTCGTCGTCGGCTTCGACGGCGGCGCGGGCGACACCGGCGAACTCGTCGCGGGCGTCCGGACGCTCCGCGAGGAGTACGATTTCGCGGCCGACACCGTCGAGAGCATCGGGGACATCGTCCGCACCGGCGAGTCGATGCTCTCCGACGCCGACCCCGAAGCCGAACCCACCGACGAACTGCTCTCCGAACTCGGCCGGCTGATGAACTTCGATCACGGGCTGCTCGAAGCGCTCGGCGTCTCCTCGCGCACGCTCGACAATATGGTCTGGGCTGCCCGCGAGGCCGGGGCCCACGGCGCGAAACTCACCGGCGCGGGCGGCGGCGGCTGCATCGTCGCGCTCGACGAGACGCCGGAGACGCGGACGGCGCTGCGCTACACAGCCGAGTGCCGCGACGCGTTCCGGGCCGAACTGGACCGCGAGGGCGTCCGCGTGGAGGCGTCGGGGCCGGACGCGAGCGCGCGTTCCGACGCGGAGCCGAACGCGGAGGGTGAGCGCCGGTGACGGTCGTCCTCAAACTCGGCGGGAGCGTCGTCACCGACAAGGAGACGCCCGAGACTGTCGACGACGCAGCTCTCGACGCGGCGGTCGAGACGATCGCCGCGGCCGACGTCTCCCGGCTCGCGCTCGTCCACGGCGGGGGGAGCTTCGGCCACCACCAGGCGGAGAAACACGGCGTCAGCCTCTCGGAGGGGAGTCACGACGCCGCGGGCGTGTGGGCGATCCACGACGCGATGCGTCGCCTGAACGACGAAGTCATCCGACGGCTGCAGGACGCCGGCGTCCCGGCGCTCCCGGTCCACCCGTTCTCCGTCGGGGCGCGCGACGCCGACGCCGATCTGGCGTTCCCGCTCGACTCCTCGGCGACGATGCTCGACGAGGGGTTCGTTCCCGTCCTCCACGGCGACGTCATCGCGCAGGCGGACGCGGGTGCGACGATCATTAGCGGCGACGAACTGGTTACACGGCTCGCGATCGGTCTCGACGCCGACCGCGTCGGGCTCTGTTCGACCGTGCCCGGCGTCTACGACGACGACGACGAGGTCATCCCCGAAATCACGGCTTTCGACGACGTCGCGGACGCGCTCGGCGGCTCCGAGTCGACGGATGTGACGGGAGGTATGGCCGCGAAAGTGCGCGCGCTCCTCGAACTCGGCGCGCCGGCGCACGTGTTCGGTCCCGACACGCTGGAGGCGTTCCTGGCCGGCGACGCCGCGGGAACCGTCATCAGCGGGTAGCGCCGCGCCGGCTACGGAGACGAATCGGGTGTCCGTCAGGCCCCGGGAACGCCCAGGGCAGACACGGCGCTGATGCCGAGCAGTTCCAGGGCCGCGAGCGCGACGACCGCGGCGGCCCAGGCGGCCGCACCGGTCACGCCCGCCTTGACCCAGCCGCCCGGATAGCGCCAGCGGATGACGCTGACCCAGCCGACGAGTGCGAGCAGCGAGCCGACAAGCGGGATCCAGGCGAGCAGCGCCCAGACGACCGCACCTAGGAGCGCTGTGAGAATGGCGTGTTCGAACGTCAGGCTGGCTGTCCGTCGCCGAGAGACGACGTGTTCGGCCGCGACGTGGATCGCCGCCCCGCCGATGAGGAGACTCACGGCGAAGACGACGAGCCCTTCGAGGGGATCGAATCCGCCGGCCAGCGGCGGGGGTCCGGTGTACTGGAGAGCGATCATCGGTATCGAGGTCCGTCAGCGGGGTGTTCAGCGGCTGTGTCGTCGCTGCTCAGGCCGTCGATCGCCTGGCCGAGCGGCTCACCGAGCGTCCCGTCCAGCGACCGGCGGATCAGCGAATGGATCTGCGCGACGCGGTCCGGGACCGGGCCGGGGAGGTCCGCGCGCGGACCGCCCACCGACGCGGCGCTCGCGTCGTGAGGTGTTTCCGCCGCGTTTTCTGGTCGGTCGGCCGCTCGGTCAGCGGCTGCTGTATCGGCTCCGTGGGTGGCTTCGCCGTGTGCGTCGGCGGCGCCGTTCGTCGAACCGGCTGCGTCGGTCGGCGCTGCACCGGGCACAGCCACGGCCGCTCCCGTGGTGAGCATCAGTGCTGCGAGACCGATCGCGACCATCGTCTGGAGTTTCATCGGTGGTGCCTCCGGTCCGCCCTCGGTGCGGATGCCATATCAAAGGTGAAAACGGTGCGTGCGGATTTCAGCAGCTTCGGCCCCGTTTCAGCCCGATTAAGTCCGCTTTCTTCGGGTTTGCAGCCGGCGCGCTCTCCCCACCGGCGACTATGTGGGGACGAACCACAGCGAAGCGTAGCGCGCAGACCTGCCGCAGTGCGCCGGGCTGTCGGTCACTCCTGCAGTTTGCGCCACTCCCGGTCGATGAATGCCTTACAGGAGCGTGCGGCATCGCTCTCCGGGCTCGGCAGTTCGCCCTCCTCGAGCGCGTCGTCGTCCCCACCGCTGGACTGCTGTGGCCCCGCCATATCCGCTTGTTCGATCTATTCGTGTTTTACTCTCACTTCGGTTCTTGTTTTCTTGGAAGCAGCCCCCACCTCGTAGCACTGTCCCCGTCTCGGAGGAACGGCATCCGCCGCCGTCGGCGCCCACCTTTTACTCGGATCAGAGCGTCTGTCCGATATCGGATGCTCCTCGAAGCCGCCGGCTTTCTCGCCGGCCTGGCGCTCCTGTTAGTCGGTGCCGACCGCACCATCGACGCGGCTGCGGAGTTGGCACTGTACTACGGGGTGCCGGCCTTCTTCATCGGCGTCACCGTCATTTCGATCGGGACGTCGATCCCCGAGATGACCACCTCGATCTACGCGGCGGTCTACGGCGCCGGCGACCTCCTCGTCGGAAACATCGTCGGGTCGGAGACAGCGCAGATCACGCTCGCGATCGGCGTCGTCGCCTTCATCGCCCGGATCGAAGCCGAGCGACGGAACGTCCTCGTCTACGGCGGCGCGATGATTCTCGCGATGGTGATTATGATCCTCGTTCTCGAAGACGGGGAGATGATCCGCTCGGAGGGGGCGCTGATGATGCTCGCGTACGTCGCGTTCATCCACGACCTCTACTCACACGAGGGCGGCGGGGAGGTGACACGAGAAGTCGCCGAAGAGCAGACGCCACCACAGCGGGCGATTCCCTGGATCGTCGCCGGGATCGCGCTGGTCGTCGTCGGCGGGTATCTGATGGTGACGAACGGGATCGCCATCGCTCGACTCCTCGGCGTCCCCGAATTTCTCGTCGGCCTCCTGACCGGCCTCGGAACCACCGCGCCCGAGATCGCCGTCGCCGGACTCGCGGCCAGGCGCGGCGAAGCCGGCATCTCGGTCGGCTCGCTCCTGGGGAGCAACATCACGGATCCGGTGTTCTCGCTGGGCGTCGGGGCGCTCGTCGCCGACGTGGCGGTCACCAACTCACAGACCGTGTTCGTCTCGACCGGGTATATGCTGGCCGTCTCGTTGGCCGTCCTCGGGCTGATGTACTGGCAGCGCGGCATCGACCGGCGAGGTGCAGTCGTGTGCGTGCTGCTGTATCTCCCCTCGTTCGTGCTCTTCTGAGATCGGGGCGGAGTGCGTCGCCGTTCTCGACCGGCAGCGTCCGGTAATCCGGCCGTATTCGTTCTCGGTCCGTGAGAAATCTCCGCATAACAATTGCACTCGTGACGGTACGGTCCGCCCCGGAGCGTGCCACCGATGGACGAAATCATCCGATACGCGGAGAGACCTACTGATGAGTGAGACGCCGGTCCGCGTCGGCGTCTTGAGTCTCCACAACAGCAAGGAGACGAAAGCGATTCTGAACGCCGTCGAGGCGCTCGGCCACGACACCGAGTGGCTTCGGTCTGAGAACACAGTCGTGCGATTCGGCGGCGACGAGGCGACGCTCGATCCCGACGTCGACGTGGTCGTCAATCGACTCCTCCTCTCGAATACGGATCAGCCTGCCGAGGAACTCGGGCTAGCGCGGACGCTGGCGGGCGTGCGACCGATGCTGAATACTCCGGATGCGACAGCGCGGGCGGCGCACAAGACCGCCGCCGCAGTCGAACTGATCAACGAGGGGCTGCCGGTTCCGCGCACCGCACTGGCGCTCAGCAACGACCGGCTCAACGAACTCCGCGGGGAGTTCGGGGAGGAAGCCGTCTACAAGACGGCTATCGGGACGCACGGCGGCGGCGCGTGGAAGGTGAAAACTAGCGATCCGCTGACAGCCCGCGTCGGGAAGCGACGGGCGTTTCTGCAGGAGCTCGTCGGTCGGGACGACGAACCCCCGCACGATCTCCGCGTGTACGTCGTCGCCGACGAGGTGATCGGCGCCATGTGCCGCTACGCCGCCGACAGCGACTGGCGAACGAACGTCGCCCGCGGCGGGAGTGTCGAGGACGTGACAGAATCCGTTCCAGCGGAGGTCTTGGAACTCGCTCGGCAGGCAGCGGCGGCGGTCGACCTCGACTACGCCGGCGTCGATCTCATCGAGGGCGACGACGGCTGGTACATTCTGGAAGTGAACCCGACGGCCGGCTTCAAAGGCTTCTATCAGGCGACGGGGCGCAGCCCGGCCCCGTACATCGCTCGGCAGGCGATCGAACACGCTGGCGCCTCCGTCGACCCCGAGCGGGTGGAGAGTCTCTCGTCGACGCTCGACGACTCGGTGCCCGCCTGCAAACCGGCGCCGACGTCGGTCTCTCCCGATGAGGCGATCACGATCGGCTTCACCGAACAGGTCGTCGTCAGCGGGACCAGCGGACGGAAGACGGTCGTGGCCAAGTCAGACTCCGGAGCGTCTAGAACGAGCATCGATCTGCGGCTCGCCGCGGACATCGGTGCGGGCCCGATCCATACTGTCTCGCGCGTGCGCTCGGGGAGTTCGAAGCAGTCCAAGACGCGGCCGGTCGTCGACCTCGTCGTCGGGATCGGCGGCGAGCAGTACACCGTCGCCGCGAACATCGAAGACCGGACGCATATGACGCATCCGCTTCTCCTGGGGCGCGACATCCTGAAGAATTACCGCCTCGACGTGAGCCGCCGCGTCGAAGATCACGCGGAAGTGTCCGGCGAGGAGTAATCCCCCAGCGCTCAGGCGTCCGGTCCGTCTGTGACTGCGCGAGCGGTTCGATCGGCCGTCGACCCGTCCGCGATGGCGGCGGCGAGTTCGCTCTCGGTGACCGGCCGTTCGGACGTGTCGAGGCCCGCCGACCGGGCGACGCGGACCGGACTCGGGGGGTGGAGGTTCGCCGTCGCAAGCAGTTCGTCGTCGTAGAACACCTCTCGCGGCGTCCCACAGCCGACGATGTTGCCGTCGGCCATCACGCAGACGCGGTCTGCCACCTCGGCCGCGAAATCGAGATCGTGCGTCGAGAGCACGACGCTGACGCCGTCCCTGTGGACCTGTTCGATCTGTCTGGCGACCAGCCGAGAGCGTTCGGGGTCCAACCCCGCGAGCGGTTCGTCGAGGACGATCACGCTCGGCTGCAGCGCCAGCACGCCGGCCAGCCCCACGAGCCGTTTTTCGCCGCCGCTCAGGTAGTGCGGAATCCGGTCTTCGAGGTGGCCAGCGTCGACCGCATCGAGCGCGTCGCGAGCGCGTTCGATCGCTTCGTCGCCCGAGACGCCGTAGTTCTGGAGCCCGAACAGGACGTCGTCGCGGACGGTCGGCGCGACGAGTTGGGCGTCTGCGTCCTGGAAGACGAAGCCGACCGTCTTCCGGGCGCGTCGCTCGTCGCCGTTGGCGACCGGCGTTCCCTCGATCACGAGTTCGCCCTCGTCGGGGACGAGCGTCGCGTTCAGATGTTCGAGCAACGTCGACTTCCCCGCGCCGTTCCCGCCGAGTAGCGCGACGACCTCGTCGGGGTAGACGCTGAACTCGACGTCGTGCATTCCGACCGTTCCGTCCGGGTACGTGTGCGCTTCACATCGCAGATCGACGAGGGGCGTCTCCGCGCGGTTCACAGCACCACCCCCGTCGTGGCCGCGGCGTACCCGAGCACGGCGGCGTAGGAACCGCCGACCAGAAGGGTTTCGTGGACCGGCGGCCGCGGCACGTCACCGTACAGCGTCAGATCGCCGTCGTACCCGCGCGCTTCCATCGACTTGACGAGCCGTTCGGCCCGTTCGATGGCCGACAGCATCGTCATACCGAGGATGCGTGCGTAGAGGCGCTTGTTCGACCAGAACTCCGAGAGGTTCCCGCCGCGGGCCACAGCGGCTTTCACCAGGTCTTCGAGCGTCTCGATCATCACGAACGTGAACCGGTAGGTGAGCAGCGCGACTTGGTCGACCGGCCGCGGAAGGACCCGACCCAAGACGTAGGCGACGTCGGAGTACCGGGTCGTCATCGCGGCCGCCAGCGTGAACGTGACGACGGTCAGCGACCGGAAGCCGAGTTCGAGGAACAACACGAGACCGGCGACCGTCACCGAAACGTCGCCGAGCGGCGTCGCGAACGCGGCACCGATCGGCGTGCCCGGTTCGAGGAACGCCAGCGGGCCCGCCACGGAGACGATGAAGAGCATCGGGACCGTGTACCAGCGCAGCAACCGCCCGGCCGGGAGTCCCGCCGCGACGTACACGAGAAGGACGACGGCGTAGAGGCCTGCAAGCACCGCGGCCCGGTCGACCACCGTCACGGCGAGCACGAGCGCGCCGACGACGCCGAGTTTCGTCCAGGGGTTGACGTGGTGAAGCGGCCCGTCGCGGCGCTCGGCGTAGGCCGTGACGAGTCGCGGGTCCGGCACGTGATTCGAGAGCATCTTCGGTTACCGTCCCGTCCGTTTTGCCTCGTCGAGGCCGCGGTATCGGTCGGCGTAGACGTACAGTCCGACGCCGACGAGCGCGAAGAGAGTCGCGACGGCGAGGAACTCGACGACCAGACCACCGTTCCGGATCGGGCCGGCGACGACGACTCCGCGTCCGAGGTCGACGAGCGCGCCGCCGCCCTCCTGAATCCCGCGCTGCAGCGTCGTCGCCGACCGTTTGGCCCACGGAACCGCGCCGCCGGTGGCAGCGAAGCCCCACAGCCCCGCGGCGAAGAACACCGCCAGGAGGCCCAGGAGGCTGCCGTACTGCGTCCAGCGCTTCATCAGGCCGTCACCTCCGAGGCGTCGCGGCCGAGACGGTCGACGAGGCCGACGAGGTCGGGGCGGACTGACGCGAGGAACTGCACGACGAACCCGGTCAAGAGCCCCTCGATCACGGCGACGCCCAGATTCAACCCGACCAATCCGGCGACGGCGACCGTGAGGTCAGCACGGGGGAGGGCACTCCCGTTGACGCCGCTGACGACGATGATCGCACCCATCAACACCGCGCCGGCCGAGAGACCGAGCGTCGCCGCCCCCGTGCTCGCGGGGAAGACGTCCCAGTCCAATCCGACCAGCGTGCGGAACGCGTAGTAGGCCACGACAGCCTCTGACGCGTTGACGAGGGTATTCGCACCCAACAGTCCGACGGCCCCGTGCCCGAGCGCCGCCGAGAAGATGTTCACCACGAGCGCGATCAGCGCGCCGAGGAGCGGCCCGGCGAGGATGCCGACGAGGCCGGTGAGGTTCATATGGATCCCGCCCCACACGGGGATGTTCAGCTGAAAGACCGCAAAACTCGCCGCGCCGGCGATGCCAGCGAGCGCGATCTGGCGGGTCTCGATACCGCCTTTCCGAATGCGGTAGACGACCACGCCGATTAGCCCGGCACCGATGAGTGTCCAGAGAGCGAGCGCCCAGAGCGGGAACGAACCTTCACCGAGGTGAATGTGTGCCATCGAGTAATAATTCTACGACACAAAATAATAAATTTGGCTATTCGATATTCTCTTGTTATTAATGTGGCTCGCGGTACAGCAGCAGGCGAGGACAGCTCATCAATGGTCAGATCCCAACTGGCCCCGCACAGGTAGCCACGCCAGGAGCACCGCCGTCCATCCCAGTGGGGAATCAAAAGTACCATGACCTCCCGCTGCGCAGTGGACCGTAGCTAGGTGATTCCGTGACCCAGAAACGCGAATACAAAGACGACTATCCGGAGAAGACGCTGTACATTCCGGGGCCGACAGAGGTACGCGAGGACGTCATCGAGGAGATGTGCCAGCCGATGTTCGGTCACCGAATGGACCGGATGACTGACCTGTACACGACGATCGTCGAGGACACGAAGGACTTCCTCGGCACCGACAACGACGTGATGATCCTCACGGCGTCGGGGACGGAGTTCTGGGAGGCGTCCACGCTGAACCTCGTCGACGAGAACATCCTCGTGCCGACCTGCGGAAGTTTCAGTGAGCGCCACGCCAACGTGGCCGAGCGGCTCGGCAAGAACGTCGACCGCCTCGAATACGAGTGGGGGCAGGCGGTCAAACCCGAAGACGTGCGGGCGGCGATCGAAGAGAGCGACAAACACTACGACGTCGTCGCGTGCGTGATGAACGAGAGTTCGACCGGCGTCCGAAACCCCATCGAGGAGATCGGCGACGTCGTCGCCGAGTACCCCGATACCTACTTCGTCGTCGACGCGGTGTCGTCGCTGGGCGGCGACTACGTCGACATCGACGAACACGACATCGACGTCATCTTCGCCTCGACGCAGAAGGCGTTCGCGATGCCGCCGGGACTGGCCGTCTGCGCCGTCAGCGACGACGCCTACGAGCGCGAACTCGAGAAGGACGAGGCGTCGTGGTACGGCGGCTTCCAGCGCGCCCTCGATTACTACGACCGGAAAGGTCAGACGCACTCCACGCCGGCGATCCCGATAATGCTGGCGTACCGCAAGCAGATGAAGTATATGCTCGAAGAGGGTCACGAGGGGCGCTCGGACCGTCACCGGGAGATGGCCGAGTACACGCGCGAGTGGGCGCACGAACACTTCGATATGTTCCCCGAGACGGGCTATGAGTCTCAGACGGTGGCCTGCATCGAGAACACGCAGGGCATCGACGTCGCCGAAACGATCGACGCCGTCTCCGAGCAGTACGATATGGTTTTCTCGAACGGCTACGGCTCGACCCTCGGCGAGAAGACGTTCCGCATCGGTCATATGGGCGAACACGACCTCGAGTCGATCAAGGCCCTGACGGACGCCATCGAAGACGTCGCCGGCATCTAATCGAGCGGCGAGCAACTCCTCGGCAACCGCCGTGCGCCGCCGTGAGTGTTATTCACACGGCGGTCGTCAGTTACGCTGTGACGACGCACCGCGAGATCGCGGAGACGCCGGACGGCCGCCGACTGATCGTCTCCCGGCAGATCGACGCCGCCCCCGACCGCGTGTGGGACCTGTTCATCGACACCCAGCAGTGGCCGCGGTGGGGGCCATCGATAACTGCCGTCGAGTGTCGGGACCGTCGGATCAGCCAGGGGACGACTGGCCGCATTCGAACTGTCGGCGGCCTCCGGGTCTCGTTCGTCGTCACCGCCTGTGCCGACCACCGCTGGACCTGGCGCGTCGCCGGCATTCCGGCGACGGGACACCGCGTCGAGAGAGTTGACGAGGGCTGCCGCGCCGCCTTCGAGATCCCGCTGCTCGCAGCCCCGTACGCGGCCGTCTGCCGGCGGGCGCTGCGGAATCTCGACGCGCTCGCGACCACGTCCTGAGCGGCGCCGACTCCAGCATCTGGATGCGAGTCGGTGGATTCTGTCTGTCTGAAACGTGCTCGATACCAGTGCGTGCAGTCACACGAGACAACAGGACTGTCTCGGGATCGTCGAGGGCGCCGTTACAACCCTCACGATCGCCCCGGCCGGAGTACCGATGCCGTCCGTATGAAACGGCTTGATCAGTCTGCTCGCTGCTCGGGCTGTCGGTTCCGTTCTACCACTAATGGGTCTCCCGTCGACGTCGTCGTAACCAGTCGCAAAAACTGTCCGGCGTTCGTGAGAATCTTGTTCTCCGCCTTCCGGAGGTGTTCTTCGTACGTCGAGCGCGCGACGGCCGTCTGCTCTGCCAGCGCTCGGAGCGACGTCTTCCGGGGCTGCTCGTAATACCCGCTCTCTAACGCCAACCGCAACGCCGCCAGCTGTCGGTCGGTCACGTCTTCGAACAACTGATCGACCGGGGCGAGCATACTGTGGGGAATCTGCTGTTCCGTGATCGCTGTCTTCGAGAGCACCTCGATGTCGCGGTCGGCTTCCAGATCCCGCAGGAGTGCGCGGACGTCGCTCTCGTCGAATGCGATCACCGAGTAGTGCTCCCAACCCTGGCGGTGAACCGTCGGTGGCTGATACAGGGTGTTGTACTTCTCGAACCGTTCGATGATCGAGTCTTCGAGCGAGCAGAGACAAGACTGGGTGACGACGTGCAGGCCCGATTCGTCGACCGACCTGTGCAGAACCGTTCCGAGGTCGTCTATCTCGTCGAGGAGTTCACTCGCCGGCGTTCCTGGCGACGTGAGTTCGACCACCTGACAGTCGCTCAGATACCACTCCCGGATCGTGAGATCCGGATGACGCTCCGAAATTTCGCGATACGGACACTCGTGTTTGACCCGAAACGAAGCCTCGTACAGACTCATCGTGTCGTATCTGTGCTAAAATACATTAACGGTGCCGGCTATGTCCGGCAGTATCTATATTTTAGTATGTCTCATACGGGTGTATACTGATGCCGGAACGCGGCCCTGATCGAGCCAGTAACGAATTACCGGACGGCAACAGAGCGCAGCGCGCCGTGACGTTCGACGAGAGTGATCTATGAGTACAGACACTGCACTCGAACAGGGCATCCGCGAACACCTCGGGCAGTTCTCGCTGCACGTCCTCCTGGTGTTCGCGACTGGACTGACTATCGGGTCCGAACGGGCGGTCGTCCCCGTTCTCGGCCGGGACGTGCTCGGCGTCGAGTCGCTGTTCGTGATCGGCTCGTTCGTCGTCTCCTTCGGCTTCGTCAAAGGGCTCTTGAACCTCTACGCCGGCAAGTGGGGCGGCGAGTACGGCCGCAAGCCCGTGCTCGTCCTCGGGTGGGCGACTGCGCTCCCGCTTCCCGTCATTCTCATCTTCGCGCCCAGTTGGGGCTGGATCACCGTCGGGAACGTCCTGCTGGGCATCAACCAGGCGCTGACCTGGAGTATGGCGATCAACGCCAAAATCGACATCGCGGGGCCGGATCAGCGCGGTCTCGCCGTCGGCATCGACGAGGCGTTCGGGTACACCGGCGTCGCCGTCGGGGCCTGGATCACCGGCGTCATCGCGGCCCGGACGAGCCTCCGGCCAGAGCCGTTCTACTTCCTCGCGGCCGTCGTCGTGCTCGCGTTCCTCATCTCGATCTTCCTGATCAAAGAGACCGTCCAACTCGCAGAGGCGGAGGTCGACGACGAAGACCACCACGACGCGAACCTCCCGTTCGTCGACGTACTGAAGCGCGCGACCTACGGCGACAAGACGCTGTTCGCGGCGGCACAGGCCGGCCACATCGAGAAGTTCGTCGATACGCTGTTCTGGCTCGCCGTCCCGCTGTATCTCACCAGCCAGGGGCTTGGAATCGCGGCGGTCGGGTTCGTCGTCGGCGTTCACAGCGCGATGTACTTCCTGCAGATTGCGACCGGCGGACTCGCCGACCGCATCGGCCGCCGGCCACCTGTCCTCGCCGGAATGTTCCTCACGGGGGCTGGCGTCCTCGGGATGGTCCTCGTCGAGGGCTATCTCCCGTGGACCGTGCTCTCTGGTGTGTCCGGGCTCGGAATGGCGTTGCTCTACCCGAATCTGATGACCGTTCCCGGCGACGCCGCCCATCCGACGTGGCGCGCGACCGGGATGGGCGTCTACCGTATGTGGCGCGATTCGGGGTATGGCGTCGGTGCGATCCTGATCGGCCTCTCGATGGAGTTCGTGAACGCCGAGGCGGCGTTCTACATCATTGCCGCTCTGATGTTCGTCTCCGGTGCGGTCGTGTACGTCTGGATGGAGGAGACGCACCCCGACTTCGGAACCCACGAACCGCCTGCGCCCGCGCCTGAGCAGGCGAGTCAGACGGTCGCGCAAGACTAACTTTCGCGTTTGCAATTGAATTCTGGGTACCGCGAAAGTGATATCGACGGTTTGTGCTATTCTGGAGAGATCTGACGACCGATCAGGTAATGGATTTCGAGAAGAGTCCGCGCGTTCCGGCCGAACACAGTCGACGGCAAGGGAACGTAAACACCGTCCATCTGACTAATCGATCGAGCTCATAATTGGCAAATTCCAGTCCCGAATGACGTCATTCAGTGTCTTGTCGTACGGTGAGTACGGGTGCATCGCTCGTGCGCAAGACCCGCTCAGTGACGCTGCCAAGTAGATGGCGGCGTATTCCCGAGCGTCCGTGTGTTCCCATCGTAACGAGGTCGATTCCGTGAGCACTGACGAAATTGTTGATCACCTCGTGGGGTGTCCCAGGCTGTATATGGGTAGTGAGAGACACGTCGCGGTCAGATGCTTCTTCCGTAACTGCTTCAAGTACCTCGACCGCTTCATCGCGCAGCGAGTCACCAATTGGCGGCAGTCCCGTCTCACCTTCGATCACATAGAGCACGCGTACAGAGGCACCCGACCGTTCGGCAATTGATATTCCGTGTTCGACCGCCGCAGCAGCACCAGGGCTCCCGTCCGTCGGGATGAGAATTCTGTCGTATCCCTCGCGCTCTCGACCGATTGCGTGTGGTGGTACTGCTAACACGGGATCGTTGCTCAACCGAATCACGCGCTCGGTGACGCTGCCGAGGAGGACCCGACTCAGCCCACGTCGCCCGTGCGTCCCCATAACGATGAGATCGATATCGTTCTCCGATGAATAGGAAAGGATCGCTTCGTGCGGACGCCCGTGCTCGATGGCTGATTGGCAGGAAAGGTCTGATTCCTGTTCGATGAGTTCCGCTAGTTTCGATATGGCGTCTTGAGCCTGTGCGTCTGCCAGGCGCTCGGAACGCTCGGTATCACCAGTGACGCTGATGACGTGGAGGGAAGCGTCGAATGCCTCTGCGATCACGAGTCCGTGACGAGCGGCGGCTTCGGCAGAGGGGCTTCCATCGGTCGGAACGAGTATCCGGTCGTACATAGAGTAATCTTGGCGGCCACGTTACTATGTTCTTGTGTACCATACGTCGTGGACACGTGGTTTGTGTGGAAGACGTGTACCAAGGGGGCTACGAAAGACGAGAACGAGCAAGTGAACCCAAATCACCGGCTGTGTTGCGACAGTATGGCTTCTGTCGATGCCGCCATTTCTCAAGCGTATGGACGAACGACAGACCCCCAGCGCTCGCCAACCGTCCTGCGGCCCGAAGATAAGCGCTGCAAACCATCGGAATCTGCCCCGACGAGGAACGTCGCTGTCTGTTGATTACGATGGGTGGAATGGGGGTCTCCGTACTCCCGGGATGTCTCGGTGACGGCGAGAGCGATGTCGCCTCGTCCACCGTGGGAATTCTTGACCAGGGTGGACGGGCCAAAGTCGAGATCTCCGACGACGAGACCCTGGTACCCCGAACTCAACGTCGGTGACTGGATTCTACCGGTAAAGTTGAAGATATCGCCCGGAACACTACCGGGCGAGAGGCTACCAGTAGCTGTGAATGACGCAAATCGGGTAGTAACATTTACCCAGTAGAACATTCCACTCTAGCGTATGGCTACCTCGGTGAAGATGGACGACGACACTAAGTCCCGCCTGGAGCGCTTGCAGGCGGAAATTCGGCTAAAGACAGGAGAGCGGGTCACACAGCAGGAGATTTTGTCCCGGCTCGTCGAGCGAGCAATCGAATCGAAGGCAGATCTCGTCGATTCCTTTCGAGAACAACGCGTTCCCGTCTCCGAGACCGACCGTGAGGCCTTCCACGACGAGATGGTATCGTCCGGGACATCGACGGGCGAAGACGACATCGACGACGTCCTCTACGGATGAGCGTCTTCGTCGATACCGGCGTCTTCTTTGCGCATCACGACACCGATGCCGAACGACACGCAGACGCAGTGACAGCGTTCGATAAACTTCTCGATGGCGAGTACGGACAACCGTACACGAGCGACTACGTTCTTGACGAGACGGTGACTCTCACCCGCGTCCGAACCGGTTCATTCGATGCCGCAGATACCGTGGCTAGCCGTATCCTCGGTGAGGATCCGTTTCCGAACGTATTCGAAACGATCCATCTCGGGCCCGACGACGTGCAGGCGTCGTTAGAGACGCTTCGGCGATACAGAGACCAGGAGCTGAGTTTCACGGACGCATCCAGTATCCACCTGTGTGACTCGCGTGGCATCGACGCGGTGTTGAGCTTCGACGATGATTTTGGCGGCCTCGTAGAACGAGTAGATCCAGGGGACTGAAATCTCGTCGCTGCTCGTGAATCGTAAAATGTGCGCCCGGAACACTAACGGCCGGCCTCATCCCGGGGCTGCGTGCCGCGTCGGCCGGGAAACCCTCGTGTCAGGCGGCCCGTCTTTGGGGCGCGGACGTCCCATATGTCGCACACCCGGGTTCGCCGCCTCGTCATCGCTCCCGTGATGGGAGTACTCGGGCGGGGACTAAGGGTGCGCACTCGTAGTACGAAGTCGACGCTCAAGGCCGTTCCGACTCAGCGCGCTACAGGGCGTACTCGGATTCCGAAAGTTGGACGTACTTCCCGTTTCGGAACGAGAACTTCGTGCGCTTGTAGGTCGTCACCAGTCGCGCGGCGCTGAAGCCCGCGCTGATGTTACTCGTGTCGAACAGTCCATAGCCCTCGCTGTTGTCGAGGAGTTTCCGGGCCGTCGAGAACGCCCAGTCCCAGTCGTCCGGGGCGTAATCGTGGACGACGTCCGCCATCGCGACGTTGCGGAGGATTTCGTCGCCGATGGCGTCCTTCCAGCGGTCGTTGTACGGGGAGAGATCCCCGGCGGCGGCGAGTTCGCCCGCGATCGCGCCGGTTCGGACGGCCGTGTGATCGCCGCCCTCGTGGAACGCCGAGGTCGACCCCATCGCGCCGCCGACGACGGCGATGCCCGCGTCGGTCGGCGAGTCGATCGGCCGCGTCGAGGAGATGGCGTACGTCTCGGTCCCACCGGACTTCCCGCGGTCCTCGACGAGGGGGAAATCCTCCTCTATGTCGTACTCGTCGCCGTACTCTCGTTCGAGGAGCCGGCGGATGTACTCGCGGCCCTGCGGGATCCGGTCGTCGTCCGGGTCCAAGAGCGGGTAGTCTTCGGGGTTCGCCACGTCGTCGAGTTCCATCCCGATCGGCATCGTCAGGCCGATCCGCGCGACGTTGTCGTCGTTCGGGAAGATCCACGGGTAAGCGGTGTGGCCCGGCATATACCCCCACCAGAACTTGATCGCGCCCGCGACCTCCTCGAAGACCTCATCGGGGAGGCGACGGTGTTCCTGGTAGGCGATGTGGTTCGTCTGCCGCGTCGAGAGGCGCTCGGTGACGTCGAACGAGAGATACTCGTCGAGCACACCGGTCGTGACCTGTCGCTGCGGGCCGTCGGCGAGGATCAGGAAGTCGGCGCCGATGGCGTCGCCGCTCGCGAGCTCGACGCAGTGCCGCGGTCCGCCGCCGGAGTGATCGCTCTCGACACCCCGAACGGAGACCCCGACCCGATAGGACGCCCCGGCGTCTTCCGCGCGGCCGCGGAGGAAGTCGTCGAAGCGCGCCCGCTGCATACAGAATCCGAAGTTGTCGTACGACGATTCGATCCCGGTCGACCGCAGCGTGATCGACTCGTTGGGCCCGATGAACTCCGCTCGATCCAGTTCGCCGAGGACGACGTCGTCGGGCATCTCGTCGGGGTGGATGCCCATTATGTCGACCCAGTAGTCGAGGATGCCCGCGGCGTCCGTCGAGTCCGGTCCCAGTCGGTCCGGCCGATCCGCGCGCGGAACCCCTTTTTCGAGGACTACCGCGGACGCGCCGGCCGACGCGGCGGCGTGTCCGGCGGCCGACCCCGCAGGCCCCCCGCCGACGACTGCTACGTCGAATCGCTCCATATGGCTACAGCGACCCCGGTCCGGTATTATACTGTCGCTGTCGGGGGCGCAGAACAGATCCTGTCGAAGCGCGGGAGGTGGTCAGCGCCCGGTCGCGATCTGAAGCGAGTAGGCGATACATACCAGTCCGACGACCTGGGTCGTCCGGACGAGCAGGCGGATCACGTTCTGAAAGCGGATCGGGAGGACGCGGAACGCGATCAGCCCTTGGCCGGCGACCGCGAGCGTGTACGTCAGCCCGAAGAGGAGAATCATCCCGACCGAGAGCCAGTGCATCGATCGCTCGTCGTTCCGGCGGAGGCCGCGATACGCCTGATAGCCGATGTAGAGGCCGAGGACAGCCGAGAGTGTCGCGGCAGCACCCGCCAGCAGGCCGATCGGGGAGCCGAGTCCGGCGACAGACATCAGAGCTTCCCCCACAGCCGCGTCAGTTGGTCGGCGACGTCGTCGCTCTCGCGTTCGATCTCCCACGACAACTCGCCGTCGCGGATCGTGACCTCGAAACGGTCGAGCCGAGAGGCGTAGACCGTCTCGTGGTGGCCGTCCGATCGCGGTCGGGTCCGCTCGCCGACGAGGTCGGCCTCTGTCAGGCGGTCGAGTCGCCGATAGATCGACGAGGTCGAGAGTTCACAGCGCGCTGCGAGTTCGGTGGCCGAACGCGGCGTCTCGCTCGTCGCGACGAGGATCGACCGCACGTGCTCGTCGTCGAGCAGCGCGACGACGGTTGCGAGGTCCACGTCGGCCATCTCACCCTCACGTATCATCCGACTCCGGCATAGATTCTGGGTCTCATACTGGATCGTCTCTGCGGTTGGTAGTCGGTCGGCTGCGGAACGCGACGAACCGGCGCTCGGCGGCCCGACAGCGACGCTAGCCATCGGTCCCACCCCGAACGTCGCGGCCGAAGAGCACGTGGAACCCGACGCCGCCGGTCGAATAGACGAGGCTCACACCAGTGGCCTCCGGATCGTCGCTCAGATCGACGGTCGTCTCTGCACCGGCCGCGACCTCCCGGGTGCCGGTCCAGAGGTCGCGCGTTTCGATCTTCCCGGGCGCAGACGGGCGGTCGAGGTCGTAATAGAGCCTGTCGGCGGGAACCGATTCGCCGGCCTCGTGTCGGAACGTCACCGCGTCGGCCTCGGGATCGTAGGTCGCCCCCCACGTCACCTGCGGGAGGTCGTACTCGGGGGCGAGTTCGCGGCCGGAGCGAAGCGGGACCTGCGTCTCGACGGTCGCGACGCGGCCGTCGACCCGGACGTCGAACTCGTCGGCGCCGTCGACGAACCGGTAGTCGTCCTCGCGCAGCGCTGCTTCGAGCGCCGCGCTCGTCGGCGCCCGGCCGTCGGCGTAGTGATAGTGGACGACCTGATAGGCGGTGTCGTCGTCGAACCGAATCGCGTCGGCGAGCAGCACCGGGCGGTCTGTCGGATCGCGAACACCCGTGTTGACGCCCAGATAGGGGTTGCTGCCCGCGGCTGCCGTAAGTCGATCGAAGGCGGCGTTGGCTTCGTGATACCGCTGTCGCTCGCCCGCGCCGGCATCGACGAGCGCTTCCAGGTTCGGGGCGTCGTGCTGGTACGCGCTCGTCCACACGATGGCGTCGTCGCCGATCGCGACCCGGCGGGGGACGTCAGACCGGACGAACGTCGCGTATCCGCGGTAGTCGCCGTCGCGTTCGTAGCGGGTGTCGGCGACGGTTCGTGTGACCGCGGCGCGGTCGTAGGATGCCTCGACGACAGTTCCGAAATTCGAGGCGACGAGCCGATCGTAGTTCTCGAAGCCGATGCCAAAGTAATCCAGCGCCGCTCGGGCGTGGGCCTGGTATGAAACGAACTTTTCGGGGGCCTCCGGGCGGAGCGCGGTCGATCCAAGCGCAGCGAAGTGGTACGGATCGGCCGAGGAGTCGACGCTCGACGGCGCCGGCAACCACTTTCGGTATCCGGGGTCGCCTGCTGGCGGGACGCCGACGCGGCCGTAGCGCTGGTCGCCGCCGAGCGGCGGGAGACTGGACAGACAGCCAGCCGTCAGTGTCGAGAGCGACACCGCGAGTGCCGCGCCGCCGCCGGAGAGCAACTGCCGTCGCGTTCGATCGGTGGAGGGCCGAGAGTCGGGGGACATACTGCAGTCCGTCCGACGGTCGGCTCGTCCGTATAAACCCGACATCGACCGCGGAGGGGCGCAGGCCGTCGATGGATTTTTGTACAACTTTGCACTCAGCCACGGGATCGCACTTCCCGACTGGACACCGGCCGCACCGAAAGGAGGCGGGAATCTCGATTCTCTCTGCGGCTAGCCGTCATGCTTTTCTAACCACCGCGCTCACGGTGAAACAGTATGGATTCCGATTCGTATCGCGAGCGGCTCTACGACGTGTTCGCCGATCCGAATCGGGAGACAGAAGAGAAGATCACGCGCGCGCTCGAAATCGGATCCGATTACCTCGGCCTTCCTATCGGATTTCTCACTCGAATAGACCAGGGGATGCAAGAGATCGTCCAGGCGACAGGCGATCACCCGCTCATCCAGTCGGGCGAACAGTGCCCGCTTCGGGACGCCTACTGTAAGCGAACGATCGAACTCGAGAGCCCGTTTGCGACGCACGACGCGGCCGCGTCCTCTATCGACGAGCAAGCGATCCAGACGTTCGGGTTGGGCACGTACATCGGCGCCAAAGTCGTCGTGAACGACGAGATCTACGGCACGGTCTGTTTTGCCGACGACGACGAGCGCGAGGACCCGTTCTCGGAAGCCGAGGAGGTCTTTCAGGAGCTCTTGGCGAAACTCGTCAGTAGCGAACTGGAACGGGACGCCTACGAGCGCGAAATCGAGAAGCAAAACGAACGGTTGCGACGCGAGAAACGTCGGTTCGAGGGGATCGCCGAAACGAGCTTCGACATCCTGTTTCGGCTCGATCTCGACGCCAGATTCACCTACGTGTCCGCGGCCGTCGAGCGGATCTTGGGCTACGACCCCGACGAGTTGGTCGGCGAACCATTCGTCGCTTTCATGACGGAATCGTCGGCCGAGGAGGCGATGGCGGGCTACGTAGACGTCCTCGACGAACAGGGTGTCGCGCGGATGGAACTGGACTTCCTCGACCAGTCGGGGACTGTCGTCGTCATCGAGGTCAACGCGACGCCGGTGACGCGCGGAGGCGAGGTCGTCGGGATCCAGGGCGTCGGTCGGGACGTCACGGATCGGAAAGAGCGCGAGCAGGAACTACGCGTCAAAAACCGAGCGATGGAGGAGGCGCAGGTCGGTATCTCGATCGCGGACGTGCGCAAGCCGGACAACCCGCTCGTCTACGTGAACCGCGGGTTCGAGCGCGTGACGGGCTATTCGGCCGCGGAGGCGACCGGCCAAAACTGTCGGTTTCTCCAGGGCGAGGCGACGGACCCGGACGCGGTGAGTCGCCTCCGGTCGGCGATCGACGCGGGCGATCCGGTGACGGTGGAACTCATCAACTACCGGAAGGACGGGACCCCCTTCTGGAATCAGGTCCGCCTCGCGCCCGTCGAAGACGACGGGGGGACGCTCTCGCACTATCTCGGGTTCCAGAACGACGTCACAGAGCGCAAGCGAACCGAGGAACTGATCCAACTCCTCAATCGGGTGCTCCGGCACAATCTGCGCAACGACCTGAACGCGATCCTGGGATGGAACGGCGAGCGACAGCGTTCCATAGAGACCGGGACCGACGCCGCAGACCGAATCCGGCACATCGCACAGGAACTGGTCGAGTTGTCCGATCGCGCTCGCGAACTGGAACAGTACGCACGCGGCGACCGTGACCCCCAGCGGCTCGCCCCCGACGCGCTCGTCGCGGCGGTCCTCGAAGGTCACCGAGACGCCTTCGCCGGGGCGACGATCGAACGAACGATCCGAACGAGTACAGACATCTGTGCCGGCCCGGAGCTACGGCGGGCCGTCTCGGAACTCGTCGAGAACGCCATCAAGCACGACCCGTCGCCCACTCCGCGGGTGGCGATCGACGTCGTCGACGACGGCGACTGGATCGAACTCACGGTCAGGGACGACGGCCCCGGGATCGACGAGATGGAAGCGGGGGTCATCGCCTCTGGTAACGAAACCGCACTGCAACACGGCTCGGGGCTGGGGCTGTGGCTCGTCAACTGGATCGTCACGCGCTACGGCGGGTCGTTCCGGATCGGCGCCGACGACGACGGTGGCACGACGGCGACGATTCGACTGCCCGGCATCGACGCGGACGAATCGGTGGCGTCGGTCGCCCGCCGGCCGACCGTGCTCTTCCGGTAGACGGGGCGGTCACGACAGCGAACAGCAGACCGAACCGGGGACGCTACCAGAGTGGCGTCGGGGGCGGTTTTGATACTGCACCGATACGTCTGTGTACGTATGGCCCCCGACGCCGACCGCCCGGCCGAAGCGGACAGTAGCCCGTCCGTGCCGGCGTACGGCCCTATCGACGCCGTCCTCGGCTACGCGCTGTTCTACGTCGTCGTCGACCGCGTCACTCCGAGCGTCACTGCAGTCCTCGCAGATATCTTGTCCGTCGCACCGTCGATGGTCGGATTCGGGCTCGCAGCCGCGCTCTGGTTCGTGCTGGTGGTTACGGTGCTCGATCAGGCGCGGCGACAGTTGGCGGCGCTCGGCGTCGGGACAGCGGACGCAGTCCGTCACGAGACGGCACAGCGCGGCACGCTCTCGGAACCGCAAACGGAGCTCTATCTCGCAGCGCTGCTCGTCGGCGGGGTCGTCGCCGCCTGGACCTTCGATACCGCGATGACGACTATTCCCTCCCTCGTCCGGGTCGTTTCGACGGCCGATCCCGGTGGCTTCGTGATTCGTGAGTTCCTGGAGACGGTCGTCTTCTTCGTCGCGTTCGGAACCGCGACCCGGGCGCTCGATCGATTGCTCGTGGGCGCGATCCGACAGTGGCTCGCGGCGTGACCCCGCCCGCTGTGTGACCGCGTGATCGTCCCCTACTCGGCGTCGGCGACGCGAACGGGATCGTGGCTCTGGCCGAGGTGTGTGCGCAGGAACGCGGCCCCGTGATCGATCTTCGAGTCGGCGTCGACGTCGAGTTCGTTCTCGTAGACGATCCACTCGACGCCCGTGTCGCGAGCAGCGGCGAAGATCCGTTCCATATCGAGGACGCCCTCGCCGTGGGGCGCGTCTTCGAAGGCTCCGAATCGTCCGGTGGGTGCGACGTCTCGCAGATGTAGTAGTTCGAGTCGGTCACCGAACATCTGGAACGCGGAGACGGGATCGAACCCGGCGGCACGGATCTCGCCGACTTCGACCTCGAAGAAGAGGTCCGCAGCCTCCGTCTGTGTGATCAGATTCCAGAGGCCGGTGTTGGTGGCTTTCGGCTGGCGACCCGCGCGGAGTGCACGACTGGCCGCCATCGTCGCGGCGTTCTCGACGCCGGGAGGCAGCGGTGCTGCAGCCGCAATCGTCTCCACGACGTCCGGCAGCAGCGGCCAGAGGTAGTGTCGGACGTTGTGTATGCCCAGATCGATGCCGTGGTCGTCTAACTCCACCGAGGCGTCGTGGAGTCGCTGGGCGAGCGAGTGGACCGCGGTCCGCGTTCTGAGGTGGGCGAACGAGATGTGCGGCACGATCAGTCGGTCACAGCCGATCGTCGAGCAGCGATCGAGGAGGTCGTTGTCGCCTTCGAGGGCCGCTTCGACGAGCGGGAGTTCGGCGTGGACGCCGACGGGGACGGTCTCGGTCTCGCTGAGGGCGGCCGCGACCGCCTCCGGCGGTTCCTCCCGGAAGCGATGGGCGAATTCGACGCCCTCGTAGCCGGCCGCCGCGGCCCGGCGAACGATGTCCGGGAGCGAATCGTCGAGGTCCCGTACGCTGTAGAGTTGCAACGCTGGTCGAGGTATGTCGGTCACAGTCTCTGTAGTTCGCTGGCGCGTGTATTGTTATAGAACGCATATTTCCACACTAATCGGCCAATAGCCGCGGGTTATGCCGCGTTCTACCGGCAGGGGAGTCGGGGAGAGTGACGTTAGCTATCGGAACAGACTCGGTTCGGTCTCTGGACCCCGCGATCGATCCTGACAACGAGCACGCAGCCATCCGCGCTGCCGTTCGCTGCGATCATCAGGCCCTCACCATTTCCCGAACAGTATCAAGCCCGGTCGACGTCCATAGTGCCGGTTACCTCGTAGACGCCGAACAGTTCCGTCTCTGTGATCTGTGCGGTTATCTCGTCGCCCTCGCTGATGTCCTCGTCTTCGACGTCCGCAACGACAGTGACCGCCTCGATTGGGTCCCGCCTCACGAACGCCCATACGAGTTCCAACAGCGAGGGATGGCCACCGCGGCGACAGACCAGGACGCCACGCGATGCAGCCAGTTCCGCTAAGGCCGGTTCGAGATCGTGCTCGGCGAGTTCGTCTGGTGGAATGACACGCAGTACGTCGCCGTGAAACGTCTCTGACACAGCGGTAGTCTGTGGCGTAGCAGGAAGGTGGTGTCGGTCGATCTCCGAGTGTTGATGCTGTCTGCCGGACGTCCGTGACGTATTGCAGCACTCCAGAGCTGTCTCGGAAGTGCCGACCGTTGTGTCCAGTGGCCACGTGTCGCTCCGCCGCAGGCCCGACAGGAAGCGTGAGTGATCTCAGTAGTCCTGCACCTCAGCAGTATTGCGCCAGTTCCTCGTACGCACGTTCGGCGGCCCGATCGGGCTCGTCCGAGTACGTGTACAGTTCGGCGGTGACGAACCCGTCGTAGCCGACGTCGTCCAGCGCGTCGAAGACGGCACGGAAGTCGAGGTCGCCCTCGCCCGGGATCCGGTGGTAGTGCTTGCCCCGGCGGCCGCCGACGATGTCCTCTACGTGCACGCCGGTGATGTGGCCCGCGCTCCGGTGTATGGTCTCTGTGAGGTCCTCACCGTACACGGCCGCGTGTCCGACGTCGAGGTTGACGCCCAGCGATTCGCGGTCGACGTCGTCTATCAGGGCGAGCACCTCGTCGGTGCACTCAACGAGTAGTTCCGGTTCGAACTCGATGCCGACGTCGACGCCCCGCGGCTCCGCGTAGTCGAGGATCTCGTAGAGCGACGCGCGGAGCGTCTCGCGCGCGCGCTCCGGCGGGTTGCCTGCGAGCGGCCGGCCGGTCGCGAGACAGACCGCGGGCGACCCCACGGCCTCCGCGAGGTCGATTGCGCGGTGCGTGTACTCGATGCGCCACCGGCGGGCCGCTTCGTCGTCGGTGATGACGCTCGGCTCGAAGAACGCCGAGGGCGGCGCGTCGTCGTAGTAGCCCATCGCCGTGTTCGCGTTGACGTTCGCCACCGACAGGCCTGTCTCCGCAAGGGCGTCGCACAGCGCGCGCTCCTCGCGACCGTCGAACGTCGGGAAGTAGGCGTGAGGCTCGTCGCCGAGGATCTCGACGCCACCGTAGCCGTGGTCGGCGATGCGCCGAACCGCTTCCGGAAGTCCGTATTCGGAGTAGGCGTTCGTCGAGAAGGCCAACTCGACCATCACTGCCCCCCTCTGCGCCTGCCGGGGCGGCCGGCAGCGACGGTTCGTCGTCGGTGCGCCGTCGTCGCGTCGAATCCGGGTCGGTGAATCCTGTGTCTCTGGTGCATACGTGTCATCATCCTCGTTAGGAGACGGCGAACAGTTGCGACAGTCCGACTGCGGGACCGACGAACGCGATCGCGACCAGCGCCCATCCGGCGCCCGCGACGGCCGCGACGGCTGCATCGAGCGGCACGATCGCGAGCACGCACGTCCCGATGACCGGGCCGACCGTCTCCGGCGACGGGTCACGGTAGGCCCGTGCGAGCGCTCGCCCCGTCACGACGAGAAACCCCGTCGCGAGTAGGACGCCGACGCCGGCAGCGAGCGCGCGGGTGGCGAGACCGACGGTCGCGAGGAGCGTCACTGCGACCGTCCCGGCGACGCCGGCGGCGCCGCCAGCGACCACTACCGACCGCCGCGACGCCCCGGTCGTCTCCGTTGCGGCCACCAGCGTCACGCCCGCGACGTACGCGGCGAGCACGACTGGAATACCAAGCGCCCACAGCGGCAGTGACGCGACCGACGCGTCTGTTGCCGTCGTCCCGAACAGGACGTTCAGTCCGCGCGCCGCGCCCATCGCCAGGAAGCCCGCCGGTCCGCCCTTCAGCGCGCCGTCGTACGCGACCACCGCCGCTGCGACTGCGAGTGCCCCGATTCCGGCCGCAGTCCCGGCTGCAGCGACCGCGAGGAGCACCGCACAGAGCAGCAATGCGGCTCCGAAAACACCGGCCGCCGGCCGCAGCACCCGACCGGCAGGGATCGGTCGCTCCGGACGTTCCTCCGCGTCGACGGGGGCGTCGAAAAAGTCGTTGAGGGTCGTCCCAGCGGCGTACAGCAGTACCGAAGCGGCGGCCACGCCGGCGACGGCCGGGACCGTGGCCGTCCCGCCGGCGGCGACGGCAAGCGCGGCCCCGGCTATCACGTCCGGCGGCGCAGTGAAGAGGTTCGGGACGCGAACCAACTCGGCGTACGCGGCCACGGTGCGTCGCACCCGGTGTGTGCCGCGTCGAGAGTGAGCCATCGTCCGATCAGATCCACCCGTGCTCGTCGAGATACTCGTACGCCTCGCGCGCCGTCTCAGCCGCGGTCTCCTGATACGGGTATAGCTCGACGGTGACGAATCCGTCGTAGCCCGTCTCCTCGACAGCCTCGAGGAAGCCGTCGATGTCCATCGCGCCGTCGCCCAGTTGGGTGTGCTCGTGCGTGCGGTCGGCCGGAATGTCCTCGACGTGGTAGTGGGGCGTCTGATCGACGACCCGGCCGACGGCCTCGGCGGGATCCTCGCCGACGCAAAAGAGATGGCCCGCATCGAAGTTGCAGCCGACCGCTTCCGAGTCGACACGGTCTGCGATGTCGAGATACTGGTCGGTCGTCTCGATCAGCAGGTCCGGCTCGGGTTCGATCAGCACGTCGACGTCGAGGGGTTCGGCGATCTGCACGATCGACCGCATACTCTCTTTGAACGTCTCCATCGCCCACTCGGAGGACCGGTCTGCAGGGACGGGGCCGCCCGGCTGGATCGAAATCGAGTCGGCTCCGATGGCGTCCGCCAGACGAAGCGACTCGTGCGTGTAGTCGATGCGCTGCTGGCGGTACTGGGGGTCGGTCTCGACGTAGGAAGGGTGTTGAAAGCCCTCCGCAGTCATCATAAACGCGTTACAGTTGCTTATCTCGAGGCCCGTATCGTCGAGCACGTTCTCGACCGCGGCGACGTCCGCTCGGTCCGTCTCTGCGGGGTGGAGATGCGACGCGCCGAGCAGGAGTTCCACCCCGTCGTACCCGATGTCGGCCAGTATCTCGACGGTTTCGAGCGGATCGTACGCCTGGAACGCGTTGGCTGAGAATGCAAATTGCATCGGCTCTCAGGGCTCGTAATCGAAGTTGGGCGACTGGTCGAAGAACTCGTAGGGGTTCTCGAAGACGACCGTGCGGACCGCCTCGCGATCCCAGCCGCGGTCGAGCATCTTGTCGCGGGCCTTCGGCACCGCCAGCGGGTCCGAGGGGTCCCAGTCGGCCGCGCTGTTGAGTATCATCCTATCGGTGCCGTACTCCTCGAGCAGGTCGATGGCCGTCTCGTCCGCAATTTTGCCCGGATAGAGGGTGAATCCGATCCAGCAGTCGGTCTGCAGACTGG
Organism: Halobellus sp. Atlit-38R; assembly: GCF_003665925.1. Classification (NCBI taxonomy): domain Archaea; kingdom Methanobacteriati; phylum Methanobacteriota; class Halobacteria; order Halobacteriales; family Haloferacaceae; genus Halobellus; species Halobellus sp. Atlit-38R. The sequence goes on along the minus strand of NZ_QXIJ01000004.1, from coordinate 156,459 downwards.
TGTCGATCGTGTGCTCGGTGTTGTGGTCGATGATGATCCGTTCCTCGGTGACGTCTTCGTCTCGGATCATCTCGACGAGCCGCTCGGTCCCCTCCGGCTTGTTCTCGTGGGGCGTGTGGACGATGACGGGGAGTTCGCGCTCCTCGGCCATCCGGAGCTGCTTGCGGAACGCGTACTCCTCGGCGTCGGTCCCCTGATCGAGCCCGATCTCGCCGACGCCGACCACGTTCTCGCGGTCGAGGAACTCGGGGAGCCGTTCCATCACCTCCTCGGCCATCTCGGGGTAGTTCGCCTCCTTTGGTTCGAGCCCGATGGTGACGTAGTGGTCCATCCCGGCGGCGCGCTCGGCGCGCTCGGTCTCGAAGTCGGTGATGTGCTCGAAGTAGTCGAAGAACGAGCCCGCGTGACGTTTGTCCGTCCCGCTCCAGAATGCCGGTTCGACGCAGCACTCGATTCCCGCCCGCCGGGCGCGGCGGTAATCTTCGCTTGACCGTGATACCATATGCATGTGGGGATCGATAACGCGCATCGGTTCAGCTATCAGGTAGTTCTCACTTCGTTATGAGTCACCTACTACCGGCTTCAAAAGCTAAAAAGCGCGGGTAAAAGGCCTGTTAAGTCCACTTAGACCCGTTCGACCGAGTACCACATCTCCAGCGGTACTCGCCCCGTTCAGGCGTGTCATAACAATGTCGCTAGTTCGACACGGAGTACCTACGCCAATGACAAGCACAGGTGTTTGGCTGATCGGCGCGCGCGGAAACGTCGCGACCACCGCGATAGCAGGCGCGCGCGCACTGGCCCGCGGCGAAACGGACACGACTGGCCTAGTGACGGCCCGGAAGCCGTACTCGCGGCTGGCGCTCCCCGACGTCGAAGAGTTCGTCTTCGGCGGCCACGACATCCGAGAGCAGAGCCTCTTGGAGTCGGCGCGAAACCTCTCGGAGAACGGCGTTCCGGCTCCGGAGACCGTCGACGCGGTGGCTGAGGACCTCCGCCACATCGACCGACGAATCGAGACGGGCACGGCGCTGAACTGCGGGGCGGCCGTCGACGACCTCGCCGACCGGGGCTCGCTTGACGACCGGCTCCCGGTGGGCGACGTCGTCGACCGCATCCGAGACGACTACCGGGCGTTCCGCCGGGCGCACGACCTCGATCGTGTGGTGGTGGTGAACGTCGCCTCGACCGAACCGCCGCTGGAGGATCCGAACCGCTACGACACGCTCGCTGCGTTCGAGCGGGCGATTTCCGAAAACGACCGCGACCTCCCCGCGAGCGCACTCTACGCGTACGCCGCGATCGTCGACGGACACCCCTACGTCAACTTCACGCCGAGCACTGGCTCGGCGCTCGGCGGCCTCCGGGAACTCGCCGACGATCGAAACGTTCCGCACACAGGGCGGGACGCCAAGACGGGCGAGACCCTCGTGAAGTCGGCACTCGCACCGATGTTCGGCGGGCGAAACCTCCACGTGCGGTCCTGGGAGGGCCACAACGTTCTCGGCAACGACGACGGTCAGGTCCTCGAAGACGAGGCCAACAAGGCCGGCAAACTGGCGAGCAAGGGCGGCGTGCTCGACTCCATCCTCCCCGATATCGAGCACAACCGGGTCCGAATCGACTACACACCGTCGCTGGGGGACTGGAAGACCGCCTGGGACTACGTCCACTTCGAGGGCTTCCTGAACACCGAAATGAAGATGCAGTTCACCTGGGAAGGCTCAGACTCGGCACTTGCCGCCCCGCTCGTGCTCGACCTCGTTCGCTTGCTCGCCCACGCCGACGAGCGCGGCGAGGGCGGCCTCCAGCGACATCTCGCGTCGTTCTTCAAGGCCCCACTCGGCGTCGACGAACACGACCTCTCGCGACAGTTCGCGCTGCTCGATGCGTACGTCGACCGCCACTCGATGGAGGCGGCTGTCGAATGACCGTCTCCGACGGGCCGGCCGCGGACCGGCGCGTCGTCGTCCTCGACGTCGTCGGACTCCAGTCCGACCACCTCGGTGGTGGCCACGCGCCGAATCTGACCGGGTTGCTCGACGAGGAGCACACGGCCGACCTCCAGCCTCCGTTTCCCGCAGTCACGGTCCCGGCCCAGACGACGCTCGCGACCGGACGCTCGCCGGCGGCCCACGGCGACGTGGCGAACGGCGAGTACGACCGCGACGCGGACGCGGTGGCCTTCTGGGAACGCGACCGAGGTGACCGCACTCGGATTTGGGAAGCCGCCGCCGACGCCGGTCTCACCACCGGCGCGCTGTTCTTCCAGCACCTCGTCGGGACGAACGCCGACGTGTCGGTAACGCCGTCGCCGATCGAAGACGAGGACAACAACATACTCGAGATGAACTGCTGGACCAATCCCGACGGGTTGTACGACGATCTGGAGGCCGAGTACGGCCACTTCCCGCTCCACAACTACTGGGGGCCGGCCGCGAACGAGCGAAGCAGCGAGTGGATCCTGACCGCCGCGCGCGAGGCGATCGAACGGTTCGACCCCGACCTACTCTGGGTGTACGTCCCGCACCTCGACTACGACGCGCAACGGCACGGCCCCGACGCGCCCGAGACCGACGCGGCGCTCGAAACTGTCGACGAACTCCTCGGGTCGTTTCTGTCGTTCCTCCGTGCGGACGAGCGCTGGCAGGAGACGGTCGTGAACGTCGTCAGCGAGTACGGGTTCCACTCGGTCGATACGCCGGTATTCCCCAACCGCGCGCTTCGGCAAGCGGGACTGCTTTCGGTGACCGACGACGGCCACGGCGGCGAGGAGGTCGATCTCTCACGCTCGGCAGCCTTCGCGATGGTCGACCACCAAGTCGCGCACGTGTACGCCGACGCTGACGCAATCGTCGACGCCCGCGAGACGCTCGAAGCGCTCGACGGCGTGGCGGCGGTGTTAGACGACGACCGGCTGGCGGCGCGCGGTATCGACCACCCGAACGCGGGCGACCTCGTGTTAGTCGCCGAACCGGACGCCTGGTTCCAGTACTACTGGTGGGACACTCACGAGGTGGCTCCGTCGTACGCCACGGATATGGACATCCACGCCAAGCCCGGCTTCGACCCCTGCGAGCTCTTCGTCGGCGATGCTGGGCTGGCCTCGCTCGACCCGACACAGATCGGTGGCTCACACGGCCGCGTCGACGAGGGGACGCGAGGAGTGTACGGGCTCGGCGGCCCTGCCGCTCCGGAGGCGTTGTCACCCGACGGACCGGTCGACGCGCGGGCCGTGGCGCCGACGATCGCGACGCTTCTCGGGGTCGAAGACCGGCTGGAGATGGACTTCGAGGCGGCCTCGCTGCTGTCTGGCGTGCGGTCGACTTCGGACTGACGCGTAGCGAGCGGAAGCCCGGGAGGATGTCGAAGCGCCCCGTCCTGCACTTTCTGTGGGGGGAATGTGGCCCGGATCGCGGTTTCCCGGGGCCCAGGCATCACCTCGTCAGCACCGACGCTGAAAGACCGGTGTGTTCCTACGGAAGCAACACGGTGTCGATTGCGTGAATGACGCCGTTCGATGCCTCGATGTCGGTGGCGACGATGTTTTCGAGCAGTTCGGCTTCGACGTCGATTCGGGCACCGTTCAGCGTAGGGATTCTCGGGGCGTTGACAACTGAGTTGGCATACCGACGCCCAGGCGTGACGTGATACGTGAGCACGCGTACGAGCTCCTCGTCGTCGACGTCGCCGACATCGCCAGGACCGATCCCTAACACCGTCTCGAATGCGTCGTCGACAGGCGCAAATACCGATAGCTGGCGGCGCCCGCTGAGTGCGTCGTCGAGGCCGGCCTCGACGACCGCCGCAATCAGGGTGTCGAACTGCCCGGCGTATGGGCCACTGGTATTGAGTTCGATCGCCGTTTTCACGATGTTCTTCTCCGCGCTCGCCCCTTGGCGTAGGCCGCGGCGTGCACTGGCGGTCCCGACGCCGCCGAGTAGCACTGCACTCGCGCCGCCGATCATTTTCACCGCCGTCCTTCGATTGGTATCGTACCTCACGGCGGGGATATAGGAAGACACCTGAAGAGATAAGCATTATCTCCCTACCACCTACGTCTGGCATTTGCATAGCCCATACCGAGTGTGTCATAGTCAACTCCGAGTTCGATACGTGAGGACACCCGTCGAGGAAGAACTCCGTCGACGTGCGGTACCTCACGGCGTAGGTTCAGTCTCCTCGCTACACGATTCCTATGGCCAGAACTGATAGGGCGATCCGAGCCTACCGGCCGCTATGAGTATCTTGCAACTGTCCACCCCACTCTCGGTCCCGCTGCTATTCCTGATCGGCATTGCCGCCGGCGGTGTCGCCACACTTGCGATGGACGTCGTTATGGCACGCTTGGACGAGGGCAAGACGCCACCGGAGATCGCCAGCGGGGTCCTAACGGACTCACACCCCGACCGTGCACCGGACCGGCTCGCGTCGGCCGTACACTACATTGCCGGAACGCTCACGGGCCCGCTTTTCGTCTGGCTGTATCTCGCTGCGGCCGGAATCTTCGGTGGAGGCGTGGTGGCGGTCGTCGTCGCCGCTGCCGTCTGCTATCCGTTGATGATCGGTTTCTTCGCGCTAGTGGTTCTCCCGCGGTCTCGAGGCCTATCCCGCCAGCGGCTGTCCGCGATCCGGCGCGCGTGGAGCATCGAAGCGGCAGTGTATCTGATCGTCCTTGCACCTGTGGTCGGCGCAGCGGCGATCGCCCTCTGAAAAGCGATGCTGAACGATTCGAAAGCGGAGTTAGAGACGCATCTCCCGGGGGCCGCTGAGCGCTGCTGAATCGCCTGTCAGAACGAGTCTACAGATTGACCACCGAGCCTGCTGTCAGAGACGGTAGGTGGGCAGTGCGTTTTGATAGGGATTATCGTAAGTTCTCATAGATTTCTCGCCGGACGGTACGGCGAGAATCTCCGAACAGTTACGATAATCCCTATGAGACGTTGATCAATCTGATTCGTCACTGTCATCCACCAGAGACGATACGACGAGTCGCTTGGTTCCACGGCGAAGAAGACCGCTGGCGGCGGGTTGTGAGATGTCCAGATCAGCGGCGACCTCGCTGAGAGTTGCGTTCCGTGGTTCCTCGAAATACCCTGTTTCCAATGCAACGAGCAGTGCTTCCCGTTGGCTATCGGTCAACCCCGCGTCCTTGGTACCCAAACTGTCGTATTCGTTCACGCGCAGTAAGTCGATATCGATGTCGTGCTGTTGTGCATAGTTCCAGAGATGGGTCAGGTTCGTTCGTTCGGGCACCCATATCGTGAATATCCAGGCCCGTCCCTCGTTCTCCATTTCGAGTGTGACACCATTCGCGGTCGAAATAACTGACGAGAGGATTTTCGCTTCGTCCGTGTACTCGAAGCTATAGATGGCTTCACTGTCTCTGGTTTCGATGACGCGCTCGAATTCGCCGACGGTGTTATCTCTCCGCAATCCTTCCTCAAATCGCGAGAAGTCCGAGGACTCGATACGATAGAAGAACTTTCCCGATGTGGGGTCAGTGCCCGCCTCAGACACTGATTTGACTTTCGCGCTTCGGTCGTGGTTGACTGTCTCTGTGAGCACTATGTCTGGGTGCTGGACTCTGACGACCGCTTTAATGTCGGTCATTGTTCTGTAGGTGCGTAGTTGTCGTATGTGGGGGTTCCGCAATCAACGAATTGCCCGCTTTGAGACGCGTGACGAAGACGTGCCCTGCAATGTTTGTTATCGGGTCGTATCGGTGGGCCTGTGGTGTGTTAAGTGAGTCGGTTAGTTAAGACGGGCTGATACGATACATACTGTCTCGAGTGCTTACGCCTCGTACACGGTAGTCAGAATACGAGTTCCGTTCAGAACTCGACCCAATCTACTGGACCGGGTGTCTCACCGCATTCGTTCGCAGCTACGCCGGCGTTTCGACGCCGTGGCTGAACAGCTTCGCCCAGATGCGCTCGATCCGGCCGGCGACGGACGTCGAGGGGGACCCGGCGGGGAGATAGAAGTTCGGTTCGGTCTCGCTGCCTCGTTCGTCGGTAGGGGTTCTCTGCGTCATACACCTGAATAGGAGGCCCGTAACCGCATTGTTCTGTAGCTTAACGGTATAACCGATTTATATCGGGGGCAGAAGATTTGTGTCCTGACAGGTGGCCGACGAATCGGCTGCTGTGGGCATACGAAGGGATGACGCACGCTAGGATAACCGGTAAACTCGACGGGCAGCAGATTGCGTCATAGAAAACAACTATGGGACCGCTGAGAGTCGAACTCAGGTCCTACCGACCCCATCGGCAGAGGATACCACTACCCCACGGTCCCAGGGTGCATTCGTTCAGAGACTGCTATCACCGTTAAGTCCTTCGTTTCCTCGCGCCGGAAGACAGTCGCTCACACGTGACGGTCGCGCGCTATCGAAGACCCGACAGCTGCTCCGGGTTCTTAAACGAGTACCCGTTCGAGCGAGACGACCTCGCCCGCCTCCGCGTCGGGATCGCCGACGAGTCGTCCGAGACACACCGCTGCGTCGTCGGGGGTGACGCACGCCACGAGCGACCCGTTGGTCGCAGCCGCTGTGGCGTCGTCGACGTCGACGATTCCGGGGGCATAGACCGGTGCGCCCTCGGCGATCTGTTCGGCGGCCGAGAACGCAACGGTGAGTCGCGGGAGGTGCGTCAGCGCTCGTTCGGCCGGGCTGACGACGTCGCGGAGCGGTTCCTCGTCTCCTTCCTCTGCGAAGACGAGCCCGTCCGTCAGGTCGGCCGTCGAAACGAGATCGCTGTCGTCGAAGGGGTCGGTTCCAGTCCGCCGGAGATGACCCATATGCGCGCCGGTCCCCGCCGCCAGCCCGAGGTCGTGACAGAGCTTTCGAACGTACGTCCCACTCTCACAACGGATCCGGATCAGGGCTTGCCTGTCTTTCACTTCGAGCAGTTCGAGGTCGTAGATCTCCCGAGAGCGGAGGCGACGCGCGACGGCGCTCTTGCGCGGGGGCTTCTGATAGATCTCGCCCTCGAACTCTGCGAGTACGGCGTGGAGATCCGCGGGTGCCGGGCCGTGGAGTTCCAAGACTGCGACGTACTCTTTGGCGCCTTCTAGAAACACCTGTGCCAGCCGCGTCGCGTCGCCGAGCAGGATGGGGAGACAGCCCGTCACCTTCGGGTCGAGCGTCCCGGCGTGTGCGGCGCGGTCGACGCCCGTCAGGTCGCGGGCCCACGCGGACACCTGATGCGCCGACGGGCCGGGTGGCTTGTCGAGATTTACGACGCCAAACGACAGCAGTTCGTCGACGGAGCGTTCGTCAGGGGGTCCGCGGAGTGATGTCATTGTCGACGGGTCGGATTAGAAGTCGTAGCTGACGCCCTCGACGGGGTACTTTCCTTCGTCTGCGGCCGGATCGTACGCCTCGACTGCCGCCGTCAGGATGTCGGGGACGTCCTCCTCGCTCCAGCGGGCCGTGTTCAGCGCGACGTCGTAGATGGAGAGATCGGAGATGTCGATGCTGTAGTACTCCTGGTACCGGAGCGCCTCGCTTTCCTCGCGTTCGCGGGTCTCTGCGAGTGCAGTCTCTGCGGACTTGGCTTCGCGCTCGGCGATCCGTGCGGCCCGGACTTCGATCGGCGCGTCGAGCCACAGCCGGAGGTCGGCGGCGTCGCCCGCGAGCCAGCCGGCGAGCCGCGATTCCAGCAGGACGTCGTCGCGTTCGAGTGCGACGGTTCGCAGCCGGCGGTCGAGGTCGCGGTCGATCTGATCGTCGTCCTCGGCGAGCCGATTGAACTCCACGGCGGTCATCCCGCGCTCGGCTGCGAGTTCGCGGAAGATGTCGCCGCCGCTCACGTGCTCGAGGTCGAACGCCTCCGCGAGAGCCGTGACGGTAGTACTCTTGCCGGCCCCCGGGGGGCCAGAGACGGTCAACAACATACTCTTGCTGGGGGAAGGCGGGTAAAAGAGGTTGTCTTTACGGCCGACGCCGTGCGAAGGCAGACGTGTCGTGTCCGCTCAGGAGGTCGTCGGCGAGATGTCGATGTTCAGGCTCTTGCGGATGATCTGGGTGAAGCCCATCGAGCAGAGGAAGTACCAGACAATCCACGCCTGGATCGGACCGATCACGGACTCGGTCCACGCGACCTGTCCGCGGAGCGGGAGCACCAGCGGGTCGAGCGGGACGTGCGCGGTCGCGTTCTGGCCCACGCCGATCGCCCAGTACATCCAGAGGAACACTGGGATCGTGAGGAACATAATCCACACCATCGGCCGGAACTGCTCTTTGAACATCCCGAGCTGATCGCCCATCGCGTCCATCTGCTCTTCCTGGATTGCGTCGAGGGCGGCGTCGTCGCCGGCTTCCTTCGCTTCCTTCCGGCGTTCCTGGATGTCTTTCATCCGCTCTTGGTAGGCGGACATCTTGTCCATATCCATCAGATTCGCCTGCAGCAGCGTCGAGTACAGCCCCGTCGCCAGCGCGAGGATCATCACGACGGCGTAGAAGGGAAGCATCTCTCCGAGCGGTCCGAGCGCGACGTCCATCGTCGTGCCGATGACGTCCCGGAGGGGCTTCCAGGAGTAGCCGACGAAGAGCCCGAGCGTGACGACGGCCGCACCCTTGTCGTAGGTCGACCACGACGACTCGTCGTCGGAGTCCGACGTCGACGCGCTACTGGGGGACCCGCTGGTGGCCGTGCTCGAAGCGGGTTCCAGACCCTCCCGAGTCGCTTCGACGTCGGCCAGTCGGAACCCCTCCTCGCCTTCGACGAGGATCTCCTTCTCGATGAGGCGGCCCCACTGGCCGGACGTGAGGTCGCCCTTCACGTCGAGCCACCGGACCTCGCCGTCGTCGGCCTGATCGAGGACCGTCTCGACGGCCTCGCGCATCCCGTCGTCCTTGGAGACGAGGGTGCGAACCTTCGATTCGATTCGTGGCATCTACCCGCAGATAACCCCCCATCGGTTATGAAGCTTTTACTCTCTGCGTGTCAGCACGCGTCACTCGGCGGGTCAGCCCACGCCTGATCGCCAAGAAATAACTGGAACCGCCGTGGCGGCCGCTCGCTTCTGGCGGTCGTTACTCGTCGACGACGCCGACGATCGAGTCGAAGACCTCGTCCGGCGTGCCCTCGCCGTCGACTTCGACGAGGACGCCCTCGTCGCGGTAGTGCTCGACGACGGGGGCCGTGTTCTCCTCGTAGACGCGGAGGCGCTCGCGGACCGTCTCCTCGGTGTCGTCGTCGCGCTGTTCGAGCTCGGCGCCACACTCGTCGCAGACGCCCGATTCCTCCGGCGGTTCGAACTCGACGTGGTAGCTCGCGCCGCACTCCGGGCAGACGCGGCGACCGGTCAGCCGGTCGACCAGTTCCTCGGTGTCGACCGAGAGGTAGACGACGGCGTCGAGGTCGGTCATCCCCGAGAGGACCTCGGCCTGTTCGAGGTTCCGCGGGTAGCCGTCGAGGACGTAGCCGTCAGCGCTCGTGAGCGCTTCCTCGACGATGGCGTTGACGACCTCGTCGGGGACGAGTTCGCCGGCGTCCATATACGCGCCCGGCGTGTCGTACTCCGTGTCCATATCGCTGATGTCCATCTGCTTGTTGGAACGGAGCGCGTCGCCGGTCGTCACGTGTTCGAGGTCGAACTCGGCGGCGAGACGTTTCGACTGCGTTCCCTTTCCGGCGCCCGGCGGGCCCAGAAGCAGGATGTGCTTGCCCATATCGCACCAGTCTGCGTCCGCCCGTATAACGTTGAAGAAACGCGTCTGTCGACCGTGTACAATACCGAGATGTATGTTAACGTCCGACATCAATGCTTCGAGCAGTCTTTTCAGGACCGCCCGAGAGGAATCCGTATGAGCAGATTCGACGCCGACGACCCGACGGAGCGACGCAAACTGTTCGCCGACGCCATCGCCGCCCACCGCGAGCGGGCGAGCGCCTTCCTGACCCTCGAAGCCGACCACGACGCCGACGTCGACGGGGAGGACTCCCCGGCTCCGTGGGTCCAGTTCGCCGAGAGCACGTTCAATCTCGACGTCGACGACGCAGAGTTGGAGCGGCTGAACGACCTCGTCGACGATTTTCCCGAGTTCCGAATCGAGCAGTTGGAGTCCCCAGAAGAAGCCGAGGGGACGAACGTTCGAATCACCGCGCGCTCGGACGCCAATCGGCTGGCGGCGTTCGCCGATCGGGTGTTCGTGGACGTGTACGACCGTGCCGAGGGCTACCGCGCGTGGGTGACCGCGATTTGAACAGTTGTGCGACCCGAAGTGGGAACCACTATACCCGATGGCGCCATACGAATCCCGTATGACTGCACTCCGGAACGACACCTCCTCTCGGTCGGCGACGCGTCTCGTTCAGCCATCAGTTCGCACCCCGCTGGCCGTCGACGGACGCAACGAACGCGGCGGACGACGAGCGGTCGACACACCCAGCCGATGAGTGAGGTCGATCCGCTGTTCGCCCGGCCCCTTGTCCCCGTCTCGAACGACGCCGACGCGGCGCGAACGGCCGCGGCGGTCTTTCCGTACCTCGCGGCCGTCGACGGACGGGCTACGGTCGTTCACGTGATCGAGAAAGCCGGCGGTGCTCCCGATAAAGCTCCACTCGAACAGCGCGAGGAGTTGGCCGAGGAACTCTTCGCGGACGTTCGCGAGGCGGCGGCCGACGCCGGCGTCGATGTCGAGACCGAACTCCGCTACGGCACTGACGTCGCGGAGACGATCCTCGACGCCGCACGCGAGACCGACGCGACCGCGATCGTCTTCGCCCACCGCGGCGGGCGAGCGTGGTGGAACCTCTTCAGCGGCGACGTCCGTGAGACGCTCACCACCGAAAGCGACGTGCCAGTGGTCGTCTTCCCGGAAGGCGTCGACGACGCCGAGACGCCTGGTGATGACGACGACGCAGGGACGCCTGACGACGACGCAGACGCGTCCGCCGAGGACGACGCAGAAACGTCCGACGAATCGTCCGACTCCGACGGAGGTGACGCAGCGTGAGTCACTCGTACTCCTCTCGCCTCACCGTACCGTCACACGGAGGTGACGCAGCGTGAGTCAAGAGGAGGAACTCGCCAAAGACCTCGGCCCCCTCGCCGCGCTGACGATCGGCGTCGGGACGATGATCGGGGCCGGTATCTTCGTGCTGCCCGGCGACGCGATCCTGCGAGCCGGCTCGTTTGCGTCCGTGGCCTTCATTCTCGGCGGCGTGATCGCGATGTTCACGGCGCTGTCGGCCAGCGAACTCGGCACGGCGATGCCCCGTTCCGGTGGCGCGTACTACTACGTCAACCACGCGCTCGGGCCGCTACTCGGGTCGGTCGCCGGCTGGGCGAACTGGCTCGGACTCGCCTTCGCCAGCGCGTTCTATATGGTCGGATTCGGGCGCTACATCTCCCGGATCTTCGGCGTCAGCGGGACGATCGGGATCGGTCCGATCGGGCTCAACGTCGTGACGATCGCCGCGCTCGTCGGCGGCGCGTTCTTCGTCTTCATCAACTACGTGGGCGCGAAAGAGACGGGACGGTTACAGAACGTCATCGTCGTCCTCCTGGTCGCCATTCTCGCCGTGTTCACGTTACTGGGGACGTTCCGGGCCGATCCCGCAAATCTCCCCGCGCCCAGTACCGTCGGTGAGACGCTCGGCACGACGGGGTTCATCTTCGTGTCGTACCTCGGGTTCGTCCAGATCACGAGCGTCGCCGAGGAGATCAAAGATCCCGGGCGGAACCTCCCGCGGGCGGTCATCGGAAGCGTCGTGCTCGTCACGGCGATCTACGCGCTGGTCCTCGTCGTGATGAGCGCCGCCGTCCCCCAGGGGTTCATCGCGGATCTCGTCACTGATCTCGCGCCGGGGGAGACACAGCCGATCGCCGTCGTCGAAGTCGGCCGACAGATCCAGGGCGCCCTGATGGGTGGGGCGCTCCTGTTCGGCGGCCTCCTCGCGACAGCCTCCAGCGCGAACGCCTCGATCCTCGCGTCCTCGCGGATCAACTTCGCGATGGGTCGCGACCGCATCGTCACGCCCGCGCTGAACGAGATCCACCCCCGCTTCGGGACGCCGTACCGATCGATCGGGATCACGGGCGGACTCATCCTCGTGTTCATCCTCCTGGGCGACATCAATCTGCTCTCCGGGGCCGCGTCCGGACTGCACCTCATCATTTACGGGCTGTTGAACGTCGCGCTGGTCGCGATGCGCTACGTGGATCCCGAAGACTACCAGCCCGACTTCACGGTCCCGCTGTTCCCCATCTTACCGATTCTGGGGACCGTGTTCTCCTTCGCGCTACTGGCGTACGTCGAGTCCGACGCCAGACTGCTGTCCTTCGTCATCGCCGCCGCAGCTATCGTCTGGTACCTCGTGTACGCTCGCGGAAAAACGACGAAGCAGGGTATCCTCGGCGAGTACGTCCTCCAGCGCTCGGAGTCGATGCCGGATGCGGCCGTCTCGGCCGCCACGTCGGTCCAACCCGACGGCGGCAACTACCGCGTTCTGGTCCCGCTCGCGAACCCCGAGCACGAGACGGACCTCATCACCCTCGCGAGCGCGCTCGCGAAACAGCGGGATGGGACGGTCGTCGCCGTCCACATCGAGCAGGTGCCGGACCAGACCGCACTCGAATCCGCGCGAGAGAAGTGGGACTTCTCGGCGTCGCACCAACTCCTCGATCAAGCACGCGAGGACGCAGAAACGTTCGACGTCCCTGTCGAGACCCACACCGTGCTCTCCCACCAGAGCTTCGAGGGTATCTTCGACGCCGCGAAGACCTACGACGCTGACCTGACGGTGATGGGCTGGGGGCCGGACTCCCACGGCGCGCCGGGTCGCGCCGAGAGCGCCATCGACGAACTCGCGTCGTCGCTCCCGTGTGACTTCCTCGTGATGAAGGACCGCGGCTTCGATCCCTCGGAGATCCTGCTTCCGACCGCTGGCGGCCCGGACTCGGAGCTCTCGGCGGGCATCGCGAACGCGCTACAGCAGGAGTACGGATCCGAGGTGTCGCTCCTCCACGTCGCGGACGACAAAGCCGAAGGCGAGGCGTTCCTCGAAGCGTGGGCCGACGAAAACAACCTCGCCGACGCGACGCTGATCGTCGAGACCGGCGACGTCGAGGAAGCGATCGAACGCCACGCCGCCAACGCGTCGATGCTCGTCGTCGGCGCGACGGAGCGCGGTCTCCTCTCGCGACTCGTCCGTGGCACGCTCGTCCTCGACGTCATCGAAGAGGTCGAGTGCTCGGTGCTGCTCGCCGAGCGGGCACGGGATCGGTCGCTGTGGCAGCGGCTCTTCGGCGGCGGGTCCTGATACTGTCGGATAGCCGTTCACGAATCATATGCCACCCGCGGGGTGTCAATATGATTCACGAACGTCCGTCCGACAGTATGAAAAACGATCGACAGCGGTCAGCGATCAGGCTTCGTTCGAGCCGACGAACTTCTCTGCGCCCTCGTAGAACCAGTAGCCGTTCTCGCGCATCGCGCGACCGACGGCCTTGTGGAACGAGACGAGGTCGTCGAACTCCGCTTGGTCGACGTGCTCGAAGATGTCAGCGACGGAGACGACGCGCTCGTAGTCGAGTCGAACGGGGTCGTCGCCGTACTCCGCGACGAACTCCTCGCGGGACAGCGGGAAATCCTCGTCCTCGTCGACCTTCTTCGCGATCACCGCGTGGCCGTACTTGCGTCGTCCCTCAGATCCCTGCTCGCCGTCGGGGTCGTGTGGCCAGTCCATACCCGCGTGTTGGGAGGCCACGGCAAAGCCGTTACGCATCTGTCGGCGCGGGGTGCGACGGCGACGCGGTCACGGCGGACGCACGGCTCGCGGTGTTCGTGTGGGGTCGTGTGCGGGAGGATATGCGGTGGGACTGGGATTCGAACCCAGGAGGCATAACGCCACCTGCTTTCAAGGCAGGCGCAATAGGCCGCTCTGCCATCCCACCGCAGGTGGTCGTTTCTGACGGCGCGTCTAAGAGTTGTCGGTCGCGGCCGACGGCCCGCGGACGCGAGAGATCAAGGTAAGGCGCCGGCCCGGCCTACTCCCGTACGAGCGTCAGGTCACCGTCCGCCGCGTCGTCCGCGACGACCGAGAGTCCCGCGTCGACGACGAACTCCGCGGTGTGCTCGGGGACGACGCGCTCGGCCTGCCAGCGTGCGCGGATCGACGAGACCAGCGTGGCGAGGTCCGAGCCGGTCCGGACCGTCGGCTGCATCTGCATAAATCCGACGCCGCGGTCGGCGTCGTTCGCGCTGGCGACGAGCGTCTCCAGTTCCGGCGCGGTGAACGCGCCCTCGAAGTCGATCGGGGCTTTGAAGCCCGCGAAGTAGACGCGTCCGTCGGTCGACGGCCCGAGGACGACCTCGTTGGTGCGGAGCTTCATCGCCGCCGAATCCACCGTCGAGCGGAGTAAGAACGGTGCGTCACCGCGGACGACGGCGGCCGACTGGACACCCTCCTCGCGGAGGAGGTGTGTGATCGTGTTCCCCGCACGCGCGGAGAAATTCGAGCCGACCTGCACCTCGAAGCGCGCCTCCTCGGGATCGTCGAGAACGTCCGTTGCGATCGCACGCAGCGCGTCCTCGGCCGACTCGTCGGGATCGACGGAGGCGTCCGGGAGGTGGTCGTCCGGACGGTAGTTCACGAGCAGTTCGCCCCCGGAGCGCTCGACAGCACGGAGCGTATCGCGGAGCATCGCCTCCGAGAGCGCTGCGGCCTCCGACTCCGAGAGTGGGCTCGTCGCTGCGAGCCGCGGTAGTGCGAGTCCCGGGCGTGGCGGATCGGCCAAGACGGCGACGACGGTCATACCTTCCTCTCGGCGGTCGGCGCTCTTCAACCCGACGTTCCCGCATCCGACTCGGCACGGCCGCTCACCCTGCGCTTGCGTCAGCGACTCAGCGTCCGCGACGGCCCTTCGTCTGCCGATAGTCCCGCGAGAAGACGTTGTCGAGGAGGTGCTCGACGAACGCCTCGGTCTGGGCGTCGGTCTGGGATTCGAGTGGGAGCATCGGGACGAGTTCGAAGCCGCGCCCGCGGATCGTCGTCGCGTGCGCGTCCTCGACGTCGACGTCGCCGGGACTGTTCGTCGTGTAGTCGGTCGCGAGCGCGTCGAGCGTCCGTTGGCCGATCGGGACGATGATCTCGGGGTTGATCATCCGGATTTCGGCGTTGAGGTACGGCTCACACGTCCGGACCTCCTCGTCGGTCGGCGGGCGCTCGGGGTGTCGACAGCGCGTGAGGTACGTTACGAAGACGTTCTGGAGGTCCGGCTCGTCGGCGTCGGGGGCCGAGCGCGCGAAGCCCAGTTCGCCCAGAATCGACTGGAGGCGCTCACCGGGCGTATCGCCCGTGAAGGGCACGCCGGTCCGGTCGGCGCCGGCGTGCGGCCGTTCGGCGACGAAGAGGAACTCCCCGCCGACGTCGCCGTAGCCGTGCACGACGTTGGTCCGGGCGTCACAGAGGCCGGCGCAGTTCCGGCAGTCGGCGTCCATACTGAACGGGTTCTCGAGCGAGTCCTGTTCGGCGTCCACACCGGGTGTCGGTCCCCCGCAGTCAAAAGATGTCGCATCCGGGAAGCGGCGGCGCCGCGAGTGAGCGCTCCGGCGCGGGCTTACTGCCGCGTCGCGGCGTCGCGCCGGCGAACCACGCCGACCATATCCGCCACGTTCTCGGTCATCAGGCGGAAGGCGTCGGCCGTCTCCCCGTCTTCTAAGACGACCGGGTCGCCGCCATCGCCGCCGGTTCGGACCGACGGATCCAGGGGGAGCGCACCCAGGAAGGGCAGATCGTTCTCGGCGGCGAAGGCCTCGCCGCCGCCCGCGCCGAAGATGTCGTGACTCGATCCGCAGTCCGGACACCGGAACGACGACATATTCTCGACGATCCCCAGGACGTTCGTGTCGTGTTTGCCGAACATCTCCAGTCCCTTGCGTGCGTCGTCGACCGCGACGTCCTGTGGCGTCGTGACGATCACCGCGCCCGTGAGCGGGAGCGTCTGGAGGACGGTCAGTTGCGTGTCGCCGGTGCCCGGCGGGAGATCGAGCACCAGATAGTCGAGTTCGCCCCACTGGACGTCCTCGACGAGTTGGGTGAGAAGCTGGTGCACCATCGGGCCGCGCCAGATGACCGGGTCGTCCTCGCCGACGAGGAAGGCCATCGACATCAGTTTCATCCCGTACTTCTCTGGCGGGACGATCGTCTGGTCGTCGGCGGCCTGCGGGGCCTCGTCGGCGGCGACCATCCGGGGCACGTTCGGGCCGTAGACGTCGGCGTCGAACAGGCCGACGCGGGCACCGAGTTTCGAGAGCCCGGCGGCGAGATTGACCGCGACGGTCGACTTCCCGACGCCGCCCTTCCCCGAGGCGACCGCGATCACGTTCGTCACGTCGGGAAGGACGTCCTCGTCGGGATCGACTTCCGAGGGGACGCTCGCTGTGAGGTCGACGTCGTACCCGGTGTCCGAAAGTGCGTCCCGGACGTCGTTCGCGATCTGCGTCTCGGTCGGCGAGAAGGGCGCGCCGAGCGCGAGCGAGATACGAACGGAGTTGGCGTCGTCGTCGACGTCGACGGCGTTGACGAGACCGAGCGAGACGATGTCGTCGCCGAGGTCTGGATCCGAGACCGCGCGGAGGCGTTCGCGGACGGCTTCGACGTTCATACAGCGCAGTCGGTGGGAACGGCCGATAAGGGTTTTGCCCAGGACGGTAACGGATCTGGGTAATATCGACCCAATATGTAAATATAAATGATTACGTAGCGGTCCAGAGCGGCGGCGAATTTATCAGCATCCCCACGAAGACACTGACGATGCTCGAAGACGACTTCGGGCGCGAGGTGTCCGGCGTTCGCGTCTCCCTGACCGACCGATGCAACTTCGATTGCGTCTACTGTCACAACGAGGGGCTCGGCGACACCCGTGGCCCAATGGACCCACAGGACGACGAGATGAGCGCCGACGACGTCGTGCGTTTTCTGGAAGTCGTCTCGGAGTTCGGCGTCCGGAAGGTAAAGTTCACCGGCGGAGAGCCGATGCTCAGAGGAGACCTCGAAGAGATCATCGAACGCACGCCCGACTCGATGGAAGTCTCGTTGACGACGAACGGTACCTTCCTCCCGGGTCGTGCCGAGGACCTCCGGGAGGCCGGCCTCGAACGCGTCAACGTCTCACAGGACGCGCTCGACCCCGAGGCGTTCGCCGAAATCACGCAGTCCGGCGCGTACGAGAAGGTCATCGAAGGCGTCGAAGCCGCGCTCGAAGCCGGACTCGATCCGGTGAAACTGAACATGGTCGTCTTCGAACACACGGCCGGCTACGTCGAGGGGATGGTCGACCACGTCGCGGAGAACCCCGGACTCCAACTCCAACTCATCGAGTATATGCCGGAGTTGACCGGCCACCCCGAGTGGAACATCGACATCCAGCGCGTCCACAATTGGCTCGCAGAGACGGCCGATCGGGTCGAGACCCGCGAGATGCACAACCGCCGGCGGTACTACGTCGGGGAGGGGATGGTCGAGATCGTCGATCCCGTCGAGAACCCGAACTTCTGTGCGAACTGTCACCGCGTACGCGTCACGCACGAAGGGTATCTGAAGGGCTGTCTGAACCGCAACGACGATCTGCGCTCGATGGGCGAGATGACACGCGAGGAGATCCGCGAGACCTTCCGCGAGACCGTCGCCAACCGCGTCCCCTACTACGGCGAGTATATGATCAGAGAGGACGGCGAGTGGGTCGTCAACGACGAGTACATCGACGCGCCGATCTCACACTCCTGACTTGTCGGACATACCTGCAGAAGAATCGGCCCCGCAGTAGTGACTGCTCAGTGCCGACGTACGCCGACCGGCCCGGCTTTCGCGGCGGTTGTGCGCGTCGGTGAACATTCTAAACAATATTAATGCCTCGCCGCCACGTATCGGGAGATATGACCACGCCCGAGATCGCCCTCTTCGACGCATCCGTGGGCGACACTGCGGCCGAGCGGAACTTCCGGCGCGCGCTCGACGCAGACGTGACGGTCTTCAAAGTGAGCGAGAGCGAGTTCCCCGAGTGGCCCGGTGCCGACGGCTCGTGGCCCTACGACGCCGTCGTCGTGTCCGGGTCGCAGACGGCCGTCTACGACCGCGAATCGTGGATGGACACCCTCGTCGAGCTCGTCCGTGACCTGCACGAACTCGGCGTCCCGATGCTCGGCGTCTGTTGGGGCCACCAGTTGCTCGCCGACGCGCTCGGCGGGTGCGTCGCCGAGATGGACGAGTACGAACTCGGCTATCGCCGCATCGAGCGCTACGACGACTCGCCGCTTTTCACGGGACTGCCCGGCGAGTTTCTCGCCTTCGAGTCGCACTCCGACGAGGTGCTGCAGCTCCCCCCCGGCGCGATCGAACTCGCCGGCAACGAGCAGTCCTGTCAGGCGTTCTCGCTGGGACCGACGTTCGGCGTTCAGTTCCACCCCGAGTACGACCTCGAAACGGCGCGTGAGGTCGCAGAAGACAAGCGCGGCGACGTCCCCGACGCGACGGTCGAGGCGGTCCTCGCGGATATCACCACCGAGCGACACGCCGAGACGGAAGTCGTGACACAGCTCTTCGACAACTTCCTGGCCGTGGTCGAACGGGTGACGGGACAGCAAGTCCCTGCCGTCGACGATTAGGTCGTCGACCGACTCGGGATGCCGCGTTTCTCTCCGAATCGGAAGCGGCGACCGTCAGTTGGAGATACGACGGGTCAAAGAGCAGACAGCGTCAGCGACGAACGGGTCAGAGAACAGATAGCGTCAGCAATCGAGCGGCGGGAGAGTCGCTCAGCGGCCGATTACACCGAGTCTGGATCTTCGAGGAACGCGTCGATAGCGTCGCCGCCCTGGAAGCCGCTGGCCAGCCTCCCGACGATTTCGCCGTCCTCGAAGAGGACGAGCGTCGGCGCGCTCTGGATCTGGAAGCGCTCGATGAGCCCTGGATCGTCACGCGGATTCACCACGCCGACGGCGAGGTCGTCGTGCGCGCGGGCAACGTTGCCGATCACGGGCTCGATGCTCGCACACAGCGCACAGCCCTCGGTGTAGAACTCGACGAGCACACGCTCGTGCTCGGCGACGAGGGCGTCGAGGTCGGCTTCGCTGTCGAGGCGTACGGGTCGTCCAGGTGTCGAATCGGCTGCGGGGGCGTCGGTGCTCACAGGTGTGAAATGGTCGTCCACGGATATATATTGCCGGCAGCCTGACCGATCCCGCGCACACCCGGTACGGAATCTCGTACCACACCGACGTGACGGAGCGGGAGCCGCACTTGAGAGCGGCCTCGCTGCGTGGGTCCGTCGCCGGTGGCATCAGTCCCGACGCGCCGCTCGAAGCGGGCTGCGGTTCGTGGCCGCCGGGTGGTCGCTGTCGGCCACTTTTCGACGCCGACGAGGCCGTGTGGAGCGGTCTCACTCCAGTGCCCTATCGTGATGTTTAAGTAGTGACCACGACTTGTTCCGACTGCGATACGCTGTAGGGAGGTCCGCTCCCGAGTCCGAGAGGGCGACAGTACCAGACCGAGTGTGTTGCGGTAGCCAAGCCTGGCCCAAGGCGCAGGGTTGCTAACTCTGTGGCGTAATGCCTCCGGGGTTCGAATCCCCGCCGCAACGCTCACCAGACTTTCCAAAAAGTCATGAGTGCAGAAGAACCACAGGACGACGCTCCCGAGGAGGAGGAAGACCTCCGATACTTCGTCCGGATCGGACAAACCGATCTCGACGGGACGAAGACGGTAGAGCGGAGTCTCACCGACATGAAAGGTATCGGCAAGCGCACGGCGCGCATCGTTGCCGAGGCCGCAGACGTAGACCGACACGCGACGTTCGGTCTGCTCGAGGACGACGAGATCGACGCAGTCGTCGACGCCGTCGAGAACTTCGACGAGCACATCCCCGAGTGGATGGCCAACCGCCGAAGCGACTTCTTCAGCGGGGAGACCACCCACGTCACCGGCTCGGACCTCGAAGAAAAGCGCCGCCACGACATCAACCGGATGAAGATGATCGACTCCTACAAGGGCGTCCGACACCAGCGCGGACAGAAGGTCCGCGGACAGCGGACGAAGTCCACGGGACGTACCGAGGGGACGATCGGCGTCAACGTCGAGGCGATCAAAGAGGAGGCGGCCGAGGAGGCCGCCGAAGGCGGCGAGGAAGAGTAAACGATGGCGACCGGAAACAACACCAAGCGTTACGAGACGCCGAATCATCCCTACCAGGGCGAGCGCATCGCTCAGGAGGGCGATCTTCTCGGACGCTACGGCCTGAAGAACAAAGAGGAGCTCTGGCGAGCCCAATCGGAGCTCCGTAACTACCGACGAGAGGCACGACGTCTCATCGGCGAGGCCCAGGGCGACCTGGAGGAAGCCGAGGCGGCCGGCGTGGAGTTCCTCACTCGGCTCCGCCGCTACGGCATCCTCTCGGAGGACGACGACATCAGTCGCGTCCTCGGACTCGACGTCACCGACATTCTCGAACGCCGACTCCAGACTGTCGCGTACCGCAAGGGCCTCGCGAGCACGCCCAAGCAGGCGCGTCAGTTCATCGTCCACGGCCACGTCGTCGTCGGCGACGCCCGCGTCTCCCGTCCCTCGAAGAAGGTCGAGGTCGCGGAAGAGGACGGCATCGAGTTCGACGAGACGAGTCCGCTCGCGGACGAGCTACACCCCGAGCGCGCAGAGGGGCAGGAGTAATCCATGAGCGAATCCGAGACAACCCGAGACAAGTGGGGTATCGCCCACGTCCACGCGTCGTTCAACAACACGCTCATCACGGTGACGGATCTGACCGGCGCCGAGACGATCGTGAAGTCGTCCGGCGGTGCCGTGGTGAAGCAGAACCGCGACGAGGCGTCGCCGTACGCCGCGATGCAGATGGCGGAGTCCGTCGCAGAAGAGATCAAAGCAGCCGGCATCGAGGGCCTGCACGTTCGCGTCCGTGGCCCGGGCGGGAACGGCAACAAGAGCCCCGGCCCCGGCGCGCAGGCGACGATCCGCGCGCTGGCCCGTGCTGGTCTCGAAATCGGCCGCATCGAGGACGTCACACCGATCCCGCACGACGGGACTCGAGCGCCGAAAAACAGCCGTCTCTAAGGATTAACAGATGACGAACGATTTCGAGGTCGAGTTCATCGAACGCGGCGACCGGAAGGCCCGGTTCCTCGTCCGCGGCGTGTCGCCAGCCGTCGCTAACGGCATCCGCCGAGCGATGGTCGCCGACGTGCCGACGTTCAGCATCGACACCGTCCGGTTCGTCGAGAACTCGTCGGTGATGTTCGACGAGATGATCGGCCTCCGACTGGGGCTCGTGCCGCTGACGACGCCCCTCGACGACTTCGAAGAGGGTGACGTCGTCACCCTCTCGCTGGACGTTCAGGGGCCGGCGACGGCGTACTCGGGCGACCTCGTGTCGGCCGACGACCTCGTGCAGCCGGCCGACCAGAACGTCCCCATCGTCGAGCTGAAAGAGGACCAACACCTCGAATTCGAGGCCGACGCGGTTCTCGACAGCGGGAAGGCGCACGCCAAACACCAGGGCGGCGTCTCCGTCGGCTACCGACACCTCCAGCGCGTGGAGGCCGTCGGCGACGCCGGCGAGTTCGAGTCGCAGGAGCCCAACATCCTGCGGGGCGTGATCGAGGAGGCGGCCGCGGAACACGCCGAAGACGAGAGCGCCGAAGACGGCGATCTCGTCGCCACCGACACGTTCGACAACGACCTCACGAACCGGTATCCGGGGAAGGAGGTCGAGGTCCACGACGTGCCCGAGGCGTTCGTCTTCCACGTGGAGACGGACGGGTCGTTCACGGTCGAGGAACTGGTCCTGCGGGCCGCCGAATCGCTCGGCGACCGCGCAGCCGAACTCGAAGAGAAGGTAGCGATATAGTACGATGTCTGTCCCTTCACTCATCACCCGACGCTCGCCCGCCGCGTCGCCGAATCCGGCGACGCGCACCCTGAGCGCCGCGAACGGCGCGGTCGCACGCGGTCGCGGACGGCGTCGCCAGATCGAAAGGAGTTTGAAGGGGCATGCAGTAGAACGGAGTGCGAGCAGGGATAGCCAAGTCTGGCCAACGGCGCAGCGTTCAGGGCGCTGTCCCATAGGGGTCCGCAGGTTCAAATCCTGCTCCCTGCACTCCGTTTTCTCTCACTCTCAGGAGGTAGACAATGAGTAAGACGAATCCGAGACTCAACAGTCTCATCGCCGAGCTGAAGGCGGTCTCTCGCGAGTCCGGTGCCAATGTCTGGCAGGACGTCGCGGACCGTCTGGAGAAGCCGCGGCGCACCCACGCGGAGGTCAACCTCGGGCGTATCGAACGATACGCGCGAGAAGACGAGACCGTCGTCGTCCCCGGCAAAGTGCTGGGGAGTGGTGCGCTGCAGAAGAACGTTACAGTTGCGGCGGTCGACTTCTCGTCGTCCGCTCGAAAGAAGATCGAACAGGTCGGGGACACGGTGGCGCTCGAACGCATCATCGAAGAGAACCCCGACGGCAGCAACGTACGGGTGATTCGATGAGCCTCGCCGAATTCGACGCCGACGTCGTCGTCGACGCGCGAAACTGCATCGTCGGCCGTGTCGCCAGCGAGGTCGCCCAGAAGGCCCTCGCCGGCGAGTCGGTCGCCATCGTCAACGCCGAGGACGCCGTCATCACGGGGTCCGAGGACGACGTGATGAGCACCTACCGCAAGCGCGCCAACGTCGGTTCCGACCGCGGCCCGCACTACCCGACGCGCCCCGACGGTATGTTCAAGCGCTCGGTTCGCGGAATGCTCCCGTACAAAGAACAGCGAGGCCGAGAAGCGCTCTCGAACGTCCGCGTCTACGTGGGCAACCCGTTCGACGAGGACGGCGAGGCGATCGACGGCACCACGCTGGATCGACTCTCGAACATCAAGTTCCTCTCGCTCGGAGAGATTTCCGAGAATCTGGGTGCGAAAGTCACATGGTAACGAATACCTCTGGCAAGAAGAAGACGGCCATCGCCCGCGCAACCGTGCGCGACGGCGAGGGTCGCGTCCGAATCGACTCCCAGCCGGTCGAGCTCGTCGAGCCGGAGATGGCCCGCCTGAAGATGCTGGAGCCGTTCCGCATCGCCGGCGAGGATCTCCGATCGCAGGTCGACATCGACGTCAGCGTCTCCGGCGGCGGCTTCGCCGGGCAGGCTGACGCCGCGCGGACGGCCATCGCCCGCGGGCTAGTGCAGCATCTCAACGACGCGGAGCTTCGCGACGCGTACATGGACTTCGACCGCTCGCTCCTCGTCAACGACGTGCGCCAGTCCGAGCCCAAGAAGTGGGGCGGACCGGGTGCACGAGCGCGCTATCAGAAGTCCTACCGCTGAGGTGATCCAACTATGATGATACCCGTCCGGTGTTTCACCTGCGGCAACGTCGTCGGCG
Source organism: Halobellus sp. Atlit-38R (assembly GCF_003665925.1). Lineage (NCBI taxonomy): Archaea > Methanobacteriati > Methanobacteriota > Halobacteria > Halobacteriales > Haloferacaceae > Halobellus > Halobellus sp. Atlit-38R. Next base: position 133,076 of record NZ_QXIJ01000004.1, on the reverse strand, counting down.
AACACTGGGACGAGTTCAAGGAGCGTGCCCGCGAGGGCGACGAGGATCCGGCGACGGTCCTCGACGACCTCGGGGTCGAACGACACTGCTGTCGGCGGATGATGGTCTCGCACAAAGACCTCGTCGACGTCGTCGCACCCTACCAATGAGCGGACGCACCCAGTACAACCGATACGAGAAGGCCCGCATCCTCGGCGCGCGAGCGCTGCAGGTGTCCTACGGCGCCCCGGTACTCGTCGACACCGACCAGTCGGAACCGATCCTGGTCGCGGCCGAAGAGTACGACGCCGGCGTGCTGCCGTTCACGGTAAACCGCGAGGGCAACTGAAATGACGCTCATCACGAGTATTGCGCTCCGGCGCGTTCTCGACTCCCGCGGCAACCCGACGGTCGAGGCTGACGTGCTGACCGAATCCGGCGGGTTCGGCCGTGCAGCGGCCCCCAGCGGGGCGAGCACGGGCGAGTACGAGGCGATCGAACTGGAGCCTGCAGAGGCCATCGCGGCGGCGCGGGAACACGCGATCCCGCGTCTCGTCGGGGCGGTCCACGCCGGCAACCAGCGCGACGTCGACGCCGCACTCCACGCCGCAGACGGCACGGAGAACTTCTCGCAGATCGGTGCCAACAGCGCCGTCGCCATCTCGATGGCGGCCGCGAAGGCTGGCGCCGACGTGCTCGGTGCTCCGCTGTACCAGCATCTGGGTGGGACGTTCCGCGGCGCGTCGTTCCCGACGCCGCTCGGCAACGTCGTCGGCGGCGGCGAGCACGCCAAGGAAGCGACGCACATCCAGGAGTTCCTCGCCGCGCCGGTCGGCGCGCCGAGCATCTCCGAGGCCGTCTTCGCGAACGCCGCCGTGCACGCGCGCATCTCCGAGATCCTCGACGACCGCGGGGTTCCCGCGGCGAAGGGCGACGAGGGCGCGTGGGCACCGCCGATCTCGGACGCCGAGGCGTTCGAGGTCGTCGATCAGGCCGTCTCCGAGACGGCTGACGAACTCGGCTTCGAGATCAAGTTCGGCCTGGATATGGCCGCCGCTGAACTCTACGACGCCGACGAGGACGGCTACGTCTACGGTGACGACGTCAAATCGACCGCCGAACAGGTCGACTACGTCGCCGAGATGGTCGAGGAGTACGACCTCGTCTACGTCGAGGACCCCCTCGACGAGGACGACTACGAGGGCTTCGCGGACCTCACCGAACGCGTCGGCGACCAGACGCTCATCTGCGGCGACGACCTCTTCGTGACGAACGTCGAGCGCCTGCAGGCGGGTATCGACGCCGACGCCGCCAACTCGATCCTCATCAAACCGAACCAGATCGGATCGCTGTCGGACGCCTTCGACGCGATCGAACTGGCGACCGAGAACGGGTACGAGACGGTCGTCTCCCACCGCTCGGGCGAGACCGAGGACACGACGATCGCACACCTCGCCGTCGCCACCGACGCCGGCTTCATCAAGACCGGCACGGTGCAGGGCGAGCGAACTGCCAAACTCAACGAACTCATCCGCATCGCGGACGACGCAGTATGACAGAGAACGACAACGACGCGGTCGAAGTCGTCGACGACGAGACGGACGCGGACGAAGCCGCAGACGACGTCGAGACGACCGAGGCCGACGCCGAGACGGCCGAAACGGTCGCCGAGGCTGCCGAAGACGAGGTCGCCGACGAGAGCGCGGCCGACGAGGCTGCCGAGGCCGAAGCACCCGAAGAAGAGGACGCGGCACCCACGTTCGACGAGGACGTGATGCCCGACGAGGAGGCCGACCTCCTCATCCCCGTCGAGGACTACCTCTCCGCGGGAGTCCACATCGGGACCCAACAGAAGACCGAGGATATGGAGCGGTTCATCCACCGCGTCCGCGACGACGGGCTGTACGTCTTAGACGTCAGCCGGACCGACTCGCGGATCCGGACGGCCGCAGACTTCCTCGCGAACTACGACCCCGAGCAGATCCTGGTCACGAGTTCGCGCCAGTACGGCCGCTTCCCGGCGACGAAGTTCGCCGACGCGGTCGGCGCGCGCGCCCGGACCGGCCGATTCATCCCGGGGACGCTGACGAACCCCGACTACGACGGCTACATCGAACCCGACGTCCTCGTCGTCACCGACCCGATCGGCGACGCCCAGGCCGTCAAGGAGGCCATCACGGTCGGCATCCCGGTCATCGCAATGTGTGACTCGAACAACCAGACGAGCAACGTCGACCTCGTCGTGCCGACGAACAACAAGGGTCGACGCGCGCTGTCGGTCGTCTACTGGCTGCTCGCCAACGAGACGCTCGACCGCCGCGGAAGCGACACCGTCTACGCCCTCGAAGACTTCGAGGCCGAGATCTAACGCGGCTTTCCGACGCTCGATCGCCTTTTCTCGGTGCACGGCTGACGACAGATAGCGACCGCGCCGTCGGGCTCGCACCGTGGCAATAGTTATTCGTGTGACACGCATACACACACACGTATGCCGACGCTACTTCACCAGCTCACCGTCGAAGACCTCGCGGCGGCGATCGACGCCGGTGACGATCTCACCATCGTCGACACGCGCCAACCCGAGAGTTTCGAGGCGTGGCACGTCCCGGACGCAGTGAACGTCCCGTATCATCCGATCGATGGGCTCGGCGACGGTCTCGACTGGGACGACGTCGACGCGATCGCCGGCAGCGGCCCAGTCGCTGTGATCTGCGCGAGGGGGCTCACCTCGACGTCGTTCGGGTTCGAACTGTCGAACCGCGGTCACGACGACGTCGCCGTCGTCAAAGGTGGAATGGAGGACTGGAGCAAACTCTACGACGTCGTCGACGTCGACACGGACAGCGGCCTGTTCCTCGCGCAGGTGCAACGGCGTGCGAAGGGCTGTCTCGGCTACGTCGTCGGCGACCACGACGCGGGTGAGGCGATCGTCGTCGACGCCACCCGCCAGGATCACGAGTTCGAACTCGTCGCGGCCGACGCGGGGCTGACGATCACGGGCGTCGTGGACACGCACGTCCACGCGGATCACATCTCCGGGGGGCGCGCGCTCGCCGAGCGGCTCTCGGTCCCCTATTACCTGAGCGCGGCGGCGACCGAGCGCGACGTGGCCTACGAGTACGAGCCGATCGCGGACGGCGACACGCTCGCCGTCGGCGACGTCGGCGCGAATGTCATCGCCGCACCGGGCCACACCACCGAACAGATGAACCTCGTCGTCGACGAGCAGTATCTCCTCTCGGCTGACGCGCTGTTCGTCGAATCCGTGGGGCGGACGGAACTTGAGTTCGGCGAGGGCGGCGCGGCGCACGGCGCGGAACTCCTCTACGAGACGTTACACGAGACGTACGCACCACTCTCGGACGACGTCGTCGTCCTCCCCGGCCACGTCTCCGTCGACGCCGAGGGGCGCTTCGGCGCCGGCCAACCGGGCGAACTCGTCGCGGCGACACTCGGCGAACTCCGCGAGGGGCTGGAACTCTTCCGGCTCGAGAAGTCGGCGTTCGTCGATCGCGTCACCGATCGAACGACCGAGAAGCCGCCGAACTACGAGACCGTCATCGACGTGAATCGCGGGCGGCGTGACCTCGACGAAGACGAAGCGACCGGGGTCGAACTCGGCCCCAACAACTGCGCCGTGTAGTGGCTCCCACGACCCGGAGACCTGCCCGTCCGTGAACAAGGGTTTTGCGGGCTGGCCCCCACGAGTGTGTATGGACCTCTATCGGAGCGTTCGGGCGATCGCGGGCGCGTCCGGCGGCGGTAGCGATCGAACGATCGACTGGACGGCGGTCGCGACGGCTGCGAAGGGGGCCGCCGACGCGGGTGATCTCGACTTGACACCCGCAGACCGCGAAGGCTACGCGGCCGACGTCCGCGACGCCCGCGAGCGACTGCGAGCGGTCGGTGGCCTCTCCTTCGACGTGCCCGACTCGATCGAAGTCCAGAACCGCCACCACTGGATCGACGCGAACGTCTCGACGTTCAGCCGAGTGATGCACCCTCTCGAATCGGACGTTCGCGTCGCCTTCCCGAACGCGACGCGCGTGATAAACACCGGGTCGATGTCGTTCGTGCTCGCGTTCCTCGCCTCCCACGTCCTCGGACAGTACGATCCGCTCCTCTTGGCCGACCGCGACGGACACGGGCGTGGCGACGCTGGAAACGGCGACCACGGCCTCTACTTCGTCCACCCGAACATCGTCGCGGCCGCCGCGGAGCTCGACGTCGACTACCCCCGCTTCCGCCGCTGGATCGCCTTCCACGAAGTCGCTCACGCCGCGGAGTTCGGTGCCGCCCCGTGGCTGTCGGAGTACCTCGAATCTCGGATGGAAGACGGCTTAGAGACGCTCGCCAGCGGCGGTCTCGACAGCGAAGCGTTTCACGACCTCAACGTCGCGATGACCGCCGTCGAGGGCTACGCGGAGATGCTGATGGACCGCGCGTTCGACGCCGAATACGAGGACTTGCGCGCGAAACTCGACGCGCGGCGTCGCGGTGGCGGTCCGCTGGCACGCCTGGCCCGCCGGCTACTCGGTCTCGGCCTGAAGCGCCGACAGTACGAGCGCGGCGCGCGCTTCTTCGAGACGATCGCCGACCGTCGGAGCGTCGCGGCCGCCGCGGCCGTCTGGGAGCGTCCGCAGAACCTCCCGACTAACGCAGAGCTCGACAATCCGGCCGAGTGGCTCGCCCGCGTCGACCCGTAGCACGGCGAGACACCCCGGGAGCAACCGTCATACTCTTTCTGTCGGGGGCTGTACGGTCGCGTATGCGCGTCAGAGACTGGCAGGACATCCTCGCGGACGTGACCGACGCCGACGTCGACCCCGACGGGTGGCGGGCCGTCGCCGGCGACCGACGCGGCGGACTCGGAGAGGATCTCTTTCTCGGCCACCCGGACGCCGGCGTGTACGCGTTGAAGACGTACACGAAGAACCCGACCGAACTCCGGGGCGTCGGGAGCCACGTCGCCCGACGGATCGACGACGACCTCGAACCCCTCCTTCCGAATCGAGACCGGGACGAGGGCGGTCGTTTCGCCGTCCAGTCGCCGCCCGAGGACGAAGACCACGCCAAGTCGATGGCGAAGCACCTCGAAGAGACGGTCAAAGTCCACGCGGAGGCGCCGACCACGCCGGAGGATTTCTTCACGGATATGATGGACGCGCTCGACAGCCCGGCGTTCGGCCCGATGGACTACGAGTTCGACGGCCGACCGGATCGCCTCGACGACCTCACAGACGAGTTCGCCGACGCCGACGAGTTGCTCTCGAACGATCTCGACGACCTCGTCGAGGAGGACGGCGTCGGCCGCGGGTTCCAGTGAGCCGTCGTCCTGCGGACCCACGTGCAGTCTGTGCATCTTCCGGTAGATGCCAGCCGATGGGGACTCGGATGGAGGGGTCCTGAGTGGTCGGGCCAAGTATGACAGACGAGGAGCGCGACCTCGCGAGCCAGCGACTCAAGATCGGCTTTATCGCGCTCGTCGCGTTCTCGGGGGCACTCATCGCCATCCAGGCCGGCGGGTCGCTCACACTCGTCGCCGCAGGCTTCGTTGCCGGTCTCGTACTCGGAGCCGTCCTCCTGTGGTTCCTGATCCGCTGGTGGGCGGAGTTCCTCCCGGCGCCGGACCGCGGTCGGCGGTGAGGTCCGGTCGACAGCGAGAGCGGGGGACAGTGAGACCCGGGCGACGATGGAATCCGACCGACGATGGAATCCGACCGACGATGGAATCCGACCGACCGATAGCGTCTTACCGCCCGACCCGCAGGTAGGCTACGTGAAGCTGCGCGGCCGCATCGTCGACGTTGGCGACGAACGCGAGGTAGATACGACCTACGGAACGCGCTCGCTCGCGGAGGTGACAGTCCGTCCCGACGGCGCCGCGCTCGGCGCTGCGCCGGTGCTGGACGAGACCGACGTGGACGCCGACGCGGCGACAGTCCAACTCACCCTCTGGGGCAAGTGGACGCAGACCGTCGAGCACGCCGAGGCCGGGATGGAACTTCTCGCGACGGGGGTAGAGGAGTCGGAGTATCAGGGCGAGACGACCTACTCGACGACCGGCGAGTCCTACGTCGTCCTCGAACCGGGCTTTCTCGTCGACGTGACCGACGTTCGCTCGTGGGTGCAGTGTCCGCGGATGTACTACCTGAACAAGCTCTCGGGAATCCCGCTCAACTACCCGGTGGTCAAGGGGACGATCGTCCACGAGGTGTTCGGCGATCTGCTTCGGGACCGCGACCTCGACACGGCGATCGAGGACCGAGTCCACGAAGCCGGCCTGGAACTGGGACTGCTCGGCCACGACGCCGAGGAGGTCCGCGACGAGGTGCGTCGCAACGCGGCCGCGATCGAGGGATGGCTCGCCCAGGGCACGCTCACCGAGGAGGACAAGTGGCGCTCCGAGTACACCCTCATCTCGCCGACGTTCGGGATCAAGGGCCGCGCCGACGCGCTCCGCCGCGGGATGCCCGTCGAACTCAAGACCGGCAAGAACACGAAGCGAGAGCCGCGCTTCCACGACAAGATTCAGGCGGCCGCCTACGCGCTCGTCCTCTCCGAGCGCGGCGTGCCCGCCGATACGGGGACACTGCTCTACACCAAAAACACCGCCTTAGAGCGCAACGAGGAGACGGGTGACCTCTCGCCGGCCAAGGACTTCTCGATCGGCACCGGCCTCCTGCAGTTCGTCGTCCGGACGCGAAACGAGATCGCCGCGATGGAGTACGACGCCGACATCCCGACCGGCTACGAGGCCGACGCGAAGTGCGAGTACTGCTTCGAGCGCGACACCTGTATGGTCGTCTCGGGACGCCTCGACCAGGAGTCGAAGGCCGGCCAGGTCGGCACCGCGGTCCCCACGGAGGAACGGGAGTACTTCGATCGGTTCTACGAGGCCATCGAGGCCGAGCGCCGGGAGGTCCACGCCGAATACCGGAAGCTCTGGGAGCAGTCCGCCGACGAGCGAGCCGACGACGACCGAGCGCTGATCGACCTCGAACCCGCGGGGCGAACGGAACTCGACGACGGCCGGTGGGAACTCCGCGCGAGAAAGCCCGGCGACGCCGTCTCGAAACTCCGCGCCGGCGACGTCGCGCTCGCGAGCGACGGCGACCCCGTCGACGGACACGCCGAGCTCTGTCGGATCCGCGAGTTGGGCGAGGAGGTCGTGATCACCGCAGACGAACCGCTCGACGTCCGTCGACTCGACGTCTATCCCTCCGAGATCGGCGTCGATCGGATGCTCACCGCGCTCCACGATTTCATTCTGAAGGGCAATCCCGACCGAAAAGACGCCGTGTTCGGCCGTCGCGATCCGGCGTTCGCCGACCGAGCGGCCGAGACGTACGTCGACAACAACGACGCACAGAACCGCGCGGTGCGGCTGGCGGTCAACGCTGAAGACTTCGCGCTCGTCCACGGTCCGCCGGGGACGGGCAAGACCTACACGATCGCCCAGATCGTCCGCGCGCTGGTCGACCGCGGCGACAGGGTGTTGCTGTCTGCGTTCACGAACCGCGCGGTCGACAACGCGCTCGAAGCGGTGCGCGACCAAGGCGTCGCGGACGTCGTCCGCGTCGGGACCGAGAACGGCGTCCGCGAGGATATGATGGACGTGCGGCTCGAACGCGGCGGAGAGCCCAACGAACGCGCCGCGGCGCTCCGTGAGGCGCCGGTCGTCGCCGCCACGACGGCCACCTGCGGTTCGCGCGTGATGCGCGAGCAGTCCTTCGACGTCGCGCTCGTCGACGAGGCCTCGCAGTTGACCGAGCCCGGAACGCTCGCGGCGGTCTCGCTGGCCGACCGGTTCGTCCTCGTCGGCGACCACGAGCAGCTCCCGCCGGTCGTCCAGGCCGAAAACGACCTCCAGACGTCGCTGTTCGAGCGGCTGATCGAATCCCATCCAGACGCCTCGGTCTTGCTCGATCGCCAGTATCGGATGTCCCAGCGCATCCAGGCGTTCTCCTCGACGGAGTTCTACGACGGCGCGCTCCGCCCGGCGAACGGTGCCGTCGCGGCCCAGCGCCTCTCGGATCTCGGCGTCGACGAGGCATCGCTGCCGCCGGCACTTCGCGATCCCGTCGCTTTCGTCGATCCCGACGGCGAGCGCGTCGGCAACACGAACCCCGTCGAGGCGGATCGGGTGGCCGAGATCGTCGACGCGTACGTCGCCGCCGGCGTCGATCCCGACGACATCGGCGTCATCGCCCCGTTCCGCGCGCAGGTCGCCGAGATCGCCCGCCGCACGGACGTGACTGTCGACACGGTCGACCGCTTTCAGGGCTCCTCGAAGGAAGTGATCGTGGTGTCGTTCGTCGCCACCGGCGCGCTCGACGGGCCGATCTTCGAGGACTTCCGCCGCACCAACGTCGCGCTCACGCGGGCGAAGAAGGCGCTCGCGCTCGTCGGCGACGCCGAGGCCCTCTCCTCGAACGCGTTCTACGAGCGGCTTTTAGAGTGGGCCCGGCGCTGAGCGCGACGGGGAGCAGAGCCAGACGTTCGCGACTCACGTTGCTGCACTGCGTGCTTCCGTGCGCTGGGGTCGCCAGTCCACGAGGTCGTCGCATTCTCCAATGGTATAATCCGACTCCTCGCGTAGGCGTGGGCGTGCCACTGCTACAGTTCGATACGACGGTGTCCGCGACCGACGCGGAGGAAGAAGCGTTCACCGACGCGGTGACGGGGCTCTACGCCGACGAGATGGCGACCACGACGGGTCACGTCGCCGTGGTGATCCGCGAACACCCCGATGCGAACCTCTCGCTCGGCCGCGCGGTCGAGGGGCCGTGTTGTTTCCTGAGTGCTGACATCCGCGAGGGCCGCTCCTTCGAGCGCCGTCGCTCGTTCGCGCTCGCGGTGATGGATCTGATCGCGGACACGTGGTCGGTCCCCGAGGAGAATCTGAAGGTATCCTTCACCGAGCACGAAGGCGAGGATCTGATGGGCGTCGACCGCGTCGGCGGCGAGTGGTCGGCCGACGAAAATTCGAATCAGGCGTAGGACGCGGACGCGGATTCGACGCTGCTTTTCGCGCTCACCAGAGTACGACCGGCCAGACGAACCGGAACAGCAGCCAGATCAGCCCGGTGAGGACGGCTGTCATCACGAGATTCAGGATGACGCCCGCCTTCATCATATGTCGCTGCTCGATGTATCCCGACCCGAAGACGATGGCGTTCGGCGGCGTCGCGACCGGAAGCGCGAACGCGAAACTCGCCGCGACCGCGCCCGACACGGCGAGGAACACCGCGGCAGACACCTCGGCCAGACCGAGCGTGGCGGCGAAGACGCTCCCGATACTGATGAGAATCGGGATGATGATGGTCGCCGTCGCCGTGTTCGAGGTCATCTCCGTGAGGAAGATGACGAGCAGGACGACCACGCCGACCACGACGACGATCGGCGCGCCCGTCAGCGAACTGAAGACGGTGTCTGCGATCCAGTTCGTCGCGCCCGTCGCGGCCAGCGCGTCGGCGAGTGCGATCCCGCCACCGAACAGGAGGATCGTCCCCCAGTCGATGTCGACCAGTTCGTCCCACTCCATCGTGTCTGCGAGCACGAGCGCCGGAATCGCCGCCAGCCCGACCATCACGTAGTAGAGGATGCCCTGGTGGCCTTCGACGCCGAAGACGGTCATCCCGCCGCCGCCGAAGATCGTCGTCGCCCAGACCGAGGGCAGGAACGGACCGACGAGATCGCCCAGGCCGCCGAGCACCCACAGCCCCGCCGTCGCGGTGAAGATGTACGCGACGCGCTTGCCGCGCGTACTGAGCGCGCCCTCCTCTTCGAGGTATTTCGCCGCCTCCTCGCGCGCGGACTCGACGTTCGAGACTTCCGGCGGGTAGATCTGGTACGTCAGAATGTACCACACGAGCGGGAGCGTGACGAAGACGATCGGCAGGCCGATCAGCAGCCACTGTGCGAACCCGATCTCGTATCCCAGAATCTCGTTGAGCTGGGCGGCCAAGATTGCGTTCGGTGGCGTCCCGATGAGCGTGCCGACCCCGCCGACGCTGGCGGCGTAAGCGGTGCCGAGCAGCATCGAGATCTGGAGGTTGGTGAACGAATCTGCCACTCCGACAGTCCCGGTGCTGCCGTCGGTGGCGACGTCGGCGTCGATGTCGGCGCTGGGGTCGGCGGCAGCGGCAGCGACGTCCTCGCGGCCCAGGACCTGCGTGAGGACCCCGAGCGCGATCGGCGTCATCATCGCCGTCGTCGCCGTGTTCGAGACCCACATCGAGAGGAAGGCAGTCGCGAGCATCACGGCCGCGACGAGGCGCCGCGGCGACGAGCCCATCTTCGACATCATCCACAGCGCGATGCGGCGGTCGATGTCGTACTTCTGCAGCGCGTTCGCCAGCATGAATCCCGCGATGAACAGGAAGATGAGGTGATCGGCGAACCCGACGAGCGCGGTGTCGAGGTCGTCGTACACGCCAAGCGCCGTCAGGACGAACGGAATCGACACCGCCGTCACCGCCAGCGGGAGCGTTCCGGTCACCCACAGGAAGCCGGCGAAGAACATCGTCGCCACCGCGTACTGCCCCCGTATCGAGAGCCCCTCCGGCGAGGGCGCGGCCGCAATCACGGCCGTGCCGAGAATCGCGACCGCGAACAGTATCAGTCGCTTCTGCGTTTGCGAGTTACCCAGCTATATCATTGATACGCGGCTCTAGCGAAACTGAATCATTAATATTTTCGAAAGCGACGAGAGAGCAGTCGGTCCGTCTCGCCCTCGTATGCTAGACCTCGTGTACGATCAAAAGTGCGTCGCGAGCGCCTCGATCTGGCTCTCGTCGAGTTCGGCCGCATAGAGGTCGAAAAGTTCCTGCTTGCGCGGTTGCGAGAGCGCTCGCGTCCCGGATTCGAGCATCGAGACGTGCGCCTGGAGGATGTCGTCGACTTCCTGTTCTACCGTCCGCTGTTCGTAGTCCGCGGCGACGCGGAGGAGTCGCCAGGCCTGCGGGGAGAGATCGGCCACGTCGACGGACGGCGTGGTAGCCATCGTCGATGTTTGTCGGTCGAACCGTCTAAACAGTCACGAACGACTGCAACGACTCCCGTCCACAGCGGCGTCTGCCAGTTCAGTCGGGGTCGGAGGGAGTCCCGCCGTCGGACGCGCGGGCCACGTTCTCGTCGATTTCTTCGAGGACCCGCGCGTGGAACTCCTGTAACGCCGCGCTCTCGTCTTCGGCGAGGACGACGTCGCTCGCCAGCAGCGTCGCGAGACCGAACGCACGGGGAGTCGGCGACTCCACCTGCGTCGTGACCACGTCGACGTCGCCCGCGCGGATCGCTTTCAGCACGTCTTCTATCGCGGCGACGTTCAGTTTGTCCTCGATTAGCTCCCGATACGTCTCGTCTATCACCGCGAAGTCGTCGAGGTCGTCGGCGAAAGAGAGCAGCATCTCCGCGGAGACCTGCTGTTCGGCCGCGGACTTCTCGTAGCTCTTGTAACGCTTCAGAATCATCAGCGCGCGCGTGGCGTCGATGCGGAAGTAGCGCTTCAGTAAGTCCGTGCCGTCGAGCGACGCGCGGAGTTCCGAACGGACCGCCTCGGGGTCGAGGTCGCGGAGGATCGCGCCGACGTCCACCTTCCGATTCAGCGGCATCGACAGCGAGAAGCCGTTGTCGGCGACGGCGATCTGGACGTTCGCGTTCGAGCGGCGGGCACACTGGGCGGCGACGAGCCGCGAGAGGCCGTCGTTGAACCGCCGGCCGTACGTCGAGTGGACGTAGAAGTGCCGCCGGTAGGTCTCGCGGTCGAGTTCCTCCTCGACGACGAGACGCTCGTCGGTGGCGACGCTCTCTGCCCCGGCGTAGCGGCGCTGCTCGTCGAAGAGGCGCGCGATGGCGCGGACGGCGTTCTCGTCGACCGGGAAGTCCCGGAGCCACGCCCGGGCGGCGGGCCGCCCGCCGGCGGAGAGGCGATCGAGCAGGTCTCGCTGGAAAGCAGCGATCTCCCGACCGAGATCGTACGAGAGCGGGAGGCGTTCGGAGAACCACGAGGGGACTGTCGCGCGCGCGTTCGTCCGATCGACGTACACCTTCGAGCCGCGGCGGTAACGATAGGCGAACCGATCGCCGCCGAGGACGAACACGTCGCCTTTCTCCAGCGTATCGAGGTAGTTCTCGTCGAGCGTGCCGACCCACTCCTCGCTCTGTCTGGTCAAGACTTCGCAGGTGAACGAGTCCGGGATCGTTCCGATGTTCGTCATATAGATGACGCGCGCCATCCGCCCGCGCTTGCCGAGGAGGTGCTCACCCACGTCGAACTCCTCGTAGTGGTGTTCACCCGATGGCGGGTCGTTGGTGTCGCGCCAGACCTTCGCGTAGACGTTCTTGTCTTCGAGTCCCTCGTAGTCCGCGGTCAGATAGCGGAGCAACTGCTCCCAGTCCGCCTCGGCGTAGTTCCGGTAGGGATACGCTCTGCGGAGGGTGTCTACGACTTCCCGCTCGGGTCGGACGGCGTTGATCGCCATCCCGTAGACGTGCTGAGCGGCGACGTCCTGGGCGTTCTCGGGGACGAACACGCGGTCGACGAAACCGTCTTCGGCCTTCTGCAGCATCACCGCGCACTCGACGAGTTCGTCGCGGTCGAGCGCGATCACGCGCCCCTCGACAGTCTGGCCGAGGCTGTGGCCCGCGCGTCCGACCCGCTGGAGCAGCGCGGCGACGGACTTCGGCGAGCCGACCTGTACGACCAAATCGAGGTGTGGCATATCGATCCCGAGTTCGAGGCTCGTCGAGGTGGTCACGACGTCGAGTGAGCCGTCTTTCAGTCCTTCCTCGACCGCCTGCCGACGCTCTTTCGAGAGACTGCCGTGGTGACAGCCCGAGTTGGCGTCGCCGTAGTCGTCGTAACGCTCCCGGAGGTTTTCGAGGACGCGCTCTGCGCCCGAACGGGTGTTCGTGAACACGAGCGTGTTCCGATGCGAGCGGATCAGTTCGTCGAGTCGATCGTAGAACTCCGACTGGACCTCCGAACGGGGCGTGTGGATCAGGTCGTCGGTCGGACACTCCAACTGGAGGTCGAAGTCGCGGACGAACCGCGTGTCGACGATCTCGTGTTCACGGGGGTCGCCGTCGGCGTCGCGGCCGACGAGGAACTCCGCCATCGTCGACAGCGGTTCGACCGTCGCCGAACAGCCGATGCGAGTCGGCGACGTATCGACCAGGTTTTCGAGGCGCTCTAAGGAGACCGAGAGGTGCGTCCCGCGCTTGTTCTCCGCGAGGCTGTGAATCTCGTCGACGACGACGTACTCGACGGATCGGAGCTTCTCGCGGAACTTCGGGGCGTTGAGCAGGATCGCGAGCGTCTCCGGCGTCGTGTTGAGGATGTGTGGGGTCTCATCCAGCATCCGCTGCCGTTCCGCGGAGTCAGTGTCGCCGTGACGGATCGCGTGCCGGACTTCGACGTCGGTACCGCGCTCGTCCATCCGCTCGCGGATCCCTTCCAGCGGAACGGTCAGATTGCGGTGGATGTCGTTCGCGAGCGACTTCAGCGGCGAGATATAGAGGCAGTGGACGGCGTTGTCGAGGCCGTCCTCGCGCTCGCGTCCCCGACGGAACAGGTCGTTCAGGATCGCCGTGAACGACGCGAGCGTCTTGCCCGATCCGGTCGGCGCACAGACGAGCGCGTTCGTCCCCGCGTCGACCAGCGGGATCGCCTCGCGCTGTGGGGGCGTGAAGAATCCGCCGTTCTGTTCGACGTAGCGGCCGAACTGATCGACCCACCACTCACGCACCGCGGGTTCCAGCCGGGCGAGAACGTCGCTGTCGGCGATTTCGACGGCATCGGGGTCGAAATCGTAGGGCTCAACACTTCCCACATCACCGTCGTCTGCGGCGCCGTCGCCCGCGACGCTGTCGGCGTTTCCTGCGTCTTCGCCCGCCGCATCCGCAGCAGCCGATCGGAGCAGTTCACGCCCGCTCTGTGCCATCGTCCGTAGGTTGGGTCCCAAGAGTAAGTGGGTTCTGCCCGAACCGGGTGGTAGAACCCGACCGGGACTCGACGTGGGTTTATAACCGATTACGGGACCAGCGACCCCGTGACGTAGGAACTGTCCCGCGTCGGGCAGCGGTCGTTCGGCACGCCGACGCGGGGTGTCACCCTCTGTGCCGACTGTTTGCCACCGGAACTACGGGGTTCTCAGACTACCGCCCGGTTCGAGACGGACCCGTCCCGAACGACTATCCGGTCGCCCGTCGTAGCCCCGGCGATGCGTCTCACCTTCCTCGGAACCGGAAGCGCGATGCCCGTCCCCGACCGGGTGCAGACGGGGCTCCTCCTCGAATCAGGCGACCGCTCGCTGCTCGTCGACTGCGGGAGCGGCGTCCTCCACCGACTGGCGAGCACGGACGTGGGATACGAAGGCGTCTCGTCGGTGCTTCTCACCCACCACCACCTCGATCACGTCGCGGACCTCCTCCCGCTGTTGAAGGCGCGCTGGCTGGCCGGCGAGGAACACCTCGAAGTCGTCGGTCCCGCGGGGACGAAGTCGCTCGTCGACGGACTCCTCGACGTTCACGACTACCTCCAGGATCGGGTCGACCTGAGCGTCCGCGAGGTCGGGCCGACCGAGTTCTCGGTCGCCGGCTTCGACGTCTCGGCGACGGAGATGGTGCACTCGCTGGACTGCCTCGCGTATCGGTTCTCGGCGGGCGACGGCGGGAGCGACGGGTCGTCCGACGTATCGAGAGATGTCGTCTACTCCGGCGACGGGGAGGCGTCCTCCAGCCTCGCGAACTTCGCCGACGGTGCGGCCATTCTCGCTCACGACTGCTCGTTCCCGGACGACGTGGACGTCTCGAATCACCCGACGCCGTCGCAACTCGGCGGGGTGCTGGCGGGCCACGACATCGGCCGCGTGTATCTGACCCACCTCTATCCCCACACCGAAGGCCGCCACGAGGAGATGTTGGCCTCGATCGAATCACAGTACGACGGCGACGTGCGCTTCGCTCGCGACGGGCTACGCGTCGAGGTGTGATACTGTCGGACAGAACTGTGTGAAGCGTATCGGCACTCCGTGGGTGCCACCATCGTTCACGAACTGCTGTCCGACAGTATGAGCACCGGCCGCCACCGCACCACGCAGAAGACCTTTTGCGTGGCTCCGGCGACGGAATCGTATGCGTCGCCGCCAAGCCCTCGCTGCGTTCGGGACGCTCTCCGCCGGTGCGATCGCCGGCTGTCTCGATCGGTCGCCGCTCCCGCTCGGTCCCGAAGCGAATCCCCACCCACGTCGCGTCTCTATCGTCCACATCGGTACACTTCCGGACGACGTCGCCTTCGCGATCGACGCCGAACTGCCGACGCCGACCGTCACCGATCGACATCCGGGGACGCTCGTACTCACCGCCCGAAATCTCGGCGCAAAGCGCGCGATCAGCGTCGGCGTCGACGGTTGTCGTCCGTTCAACCGATCTCGTGGCCGAAGCGAGAACGGCGGGCTGTGGCTCTACGGCGCTCGCGACGAACCGGAGCCGCGCGTCGATGGTCGCTGGGAGTACGACCCCGACGGTCCGATCGGCTACCCCGCCTACGGGTGCGCGCGGCGCGTCTGGTCGGCCGACGAGTCCCAGACGTACGTCTACTCGGTCTGGGACGACCCCGTAACCGAGGGCTACTATGTGCCAGGAACGTACCGCTGGACGCACTCGGTGTCGACAGCGCCTCCGGAGTCCGAGATGGACGCAGAGCCGACCTCCCGGGCGACGTGGGGGCTAGAACTCCGCGTCGAAGACGCGTAGTGCGGTCCCTCAGCCGTCTGTGTTGAGTTGGGAGTCGTCGAGTTCCGAGACGGCGATCAGTAGCCGTCCGTCGTCGAGTGCAGTCACCATCTTCGACTCGGTGAACGTGCTCCCGTCCGCGCGTAGTCCGCGACTGCGGCCGCTCCACTCGCCGCCACGGCGGACCACCGGCAGGACGTGGGTGCGGATGTGTTTGACCTCCTCGTCGGGGTGCAGTTCCGTCCAGTGCTTGCCCTCGACGTCGTCGGACTCGTAACCGTAGAACGAAGCGTAGGTGTCGTCGGCCTCCTCGAAGTGTTCGTCCGTCCCGACGACCCCGACGCCGTCGAGTTCGGTCTGGGTCTCCGGATCGAACTGTCCTCCGCTCTCGACGGCGTGTTCGACCCGCCGGATCAGCATCGTGTACTGATCCGTACCCATTCCCTTCTGAAGGTAGTCCGTGAGGCCCGCCCGCACGACTTCTGCGGCGACGTCGTTTGTCTCCTCGCCGGAGAACAAGAGAAGCGGGAGTTCGGGACGGTTCTCGCGAACGGATTCGAGGAACGTGATCCCGTTCATCTCGGGCATATTGTAGTCGCTGATCACGCAGTCGACGTCCGCATCGGCCGACCGAATCCGATCGAGTGCGGCCGTCGGCGACGTCTCGGTCGAGACGGTGCAGTCTACGTCAGTCGAGTCGCCTTCGAGATACGTCTTCACCAGTGCGACCAGATCTGGGTCGTCGTCGACGTAGAGGATCGAGAGGGGAGCACGGCTGGAAGTCACGTACGTCAGAAGGGTCAGAGAAAAAAGTGGATTTCGGTCGAACGGGTCGCCGGTGAGGTTCGACGTTTCGTCCGCGCGACAACAGTTTACTCGCTCCACGCGGAAGGGGAACGTATGAACGACGTCATCTCCGGACTCGAAGGCGAACTTCGGTCCAACGGAATCAGCGTCGAGTCGGTCGACCCGACCGGCGAGACGGTCGAATTGGTCTATCTCACGGCGTTTCCCGACGTGTCGGTGAACCACCAGGAGATGGGTCGCGCGCTTCGGACGTTCATCGAGGCCGCCGAACACGACGACTGGGAGCCCACGCGTGTCGAGGCGACGGTCCTCCGACACGACGACGACGTCCAGGGGACGTGGTACGCCGAGGCCGAGTGGTTTCGACAGTACATAGACTACGACATCAGTGGCGAGGAGTTCTCCGAACGCGTCATCGACACTCTCGCGGAGGGCGAACAGTGACCCGTCCCGGTGCGAACAGCGAGTGGAACGACGCAGAGCCCGACCAGCGCGCGCGTCGAAACCGACCGTCGAGATACGAGTTCTCGACGGTCAGGATGACGTTCCACAGCGGTGACGAGCGCTGCGTCGGGCGGCTGTACCGCCCCGACCGACCCGCGGATCCGGCGCTCGTCGTGATGACCGGCGGCCTCGTCGGCGCGAGCGCGTTCGGGCTCGACCGCTACGCCGAACGGCTCGCCGCGGCCGGCTACGGCGTCTTCCACTTCGACGTTCGACACGCCGGCGACAGCGACGGTGAGCCGCGGAATCTCCTCTCGCCCGCTCGCCAGCGCGCCGACTGGGAAGCGGCACTCGCTGGACTGCGCGGTCGCGGCGACGTCGCCACCGATCGAATCGTCCTCTGGGGGACGGATCTCTCCGGCGGCGCAGTGCTCGACGTCGCGGCCGACGACCCACGGATCGAAGCCGTCGTCTCCCAGACGCCGATCCTCTCCGGGCGGGCGTTCCTCCGTGCCCGAGGGATCGGATTCCTCGCCCGCGGGACACTCGCGGGCGTCCGGGACCGAGTCCAATCACTCCTCGTCGGTCCCCACACCGTTCCGGTCGTCGACGACGGCGGTAGCGACGATGGGGACCTCGCACTCGTCGCCACGCCGAGCGCCTATCGCGGCTACCGCGACCTCGTCGGCGACGGCGAGTGGGAGAACGAGACGCCTGCACGCTCGGTCCTCTCGCTCGCGCGGCACACCGGCGGCGAAGACCGCGATAGACTCGCCTGCCCGGTGCTCTTCCTCGGCGGCGAGCACGACGACGTCGTCCCGGTCGAGGAGATCGAAGCGGCCGCCGAGGACGTTGCGGACGCGACTCTCGTCCGACTCCCGGTCGGGCACTTCGGCCTCTACGACGGGGACGGCTTCGAGCAGGCCGTCGGCCACGGCCTGGCGTTCCTCGATGCTGTGGTGGATGACTGACCTGCCGGGCCACTCACGGCACGTCGCTCTCGCGGTCTCGTCGCAACCGTCTTTTAGCTCCCGAACGCAGTTGCCCGAATGAGCGCCACGCGAACGGTCGAACTCGACGGCCACATTATCGACTCGGGGACGCTACAGCGCACGTTCGGCATCGTGATGGATCTCGGCGGCTCCTTCGAGATCGAGACGTTCGAGGTCGGACGGCACAAAGACGAGACCTCCTACTGTCGGATGAGCGTCAGTGCCGACGACGCCGACACGCTCCAGGAGATCCTCCACGAACTCCACCAGAACGGCGCGAACCTCACCGACCCGGTCGACGCGCACGTCACGCCCGCACCGAAAGACCAAGTCGTCCCCAAGGGCTTTTATTCGACGACCAATCACCCGACTGAGATCCGCTACGACGGAGAGTGGGTACCGGTCGAGAACATCGAGATGGATTGCGCCATCGTCGTCGAGGAGGGCGACGAGGGCGAACCCATCAGAGCGGAGACGAAGGTACTGAACGCGATCCGCGAGGGTGACCTCGTCGTCACCGACGAGGCGGGGATTCGCGTGAAGCCCCCGGATCGACCACGCGACGGCTCGGGCCCGTTCGGGTTTATGCAGGGCGGCGTCTCCGCGGAGCGCCCCTCCGAGTCGTTGATCGACGACGTCGCCGAGGCCCTCGTCGCGACGAAAGAGCGGGGCGAATCCGTGCTGGTCGTGGCCGGACCGGCGGTGATCCACGCCGGCGGCGGCGACGAACTCGCGCGCCTCGTGCGGGAGGGCTACGTCGATATGCTCTCGGCGGGCAACGGCTTCGCGACGCACGACATCGAGCGCGGCCTCTACGGGACGTCGCTGGGAATGGATATGGAGACGATGGAGCACCCCCGAAAGGGACACAAACACCACATCTACACGATCAGCGAGGTCATCCGCGCCGGCGGAATCGGACCCGCCGTCGAGGAGGGACTCATCGAGGAGGGCGTGATGTACGAGTGCGTCGAAAACGACGTGCCGTACGTGCTCGCGGGGTCGATCCGCGACGACGGACCCCTCCCGGACACGATCACGGACGCCATCGAGGCGCAGAACGCTATCCGCGAGCAGGCCAGAGAGGCCGATCTGGTGCTGTTGCTCTCGACGCTCCTGCACTCGGTCGCCGTCGGTAACTGCCTCCCCTCGACGACCCGCGTCGTCTGCGTCGACATCAATCCGGCGACGGTGACGCAGTTGCTCGACCGCGGGAGTTCTCAGGCCATCGGGATGGTGACAGACATCGGGACGTTCATCCCGATGCTCGCCGAGGCAGTTCTCGACGCGGAGCGAGGCGGCGGGATCGAGGATTCGGAGAGCGAGAGCAACGCCGAACACTGAATCGGAAACTCCCCGCTGGCGTCGGCTGTACTTACTCGACGTCGACGAGCGGGACGACCGCCATCGGTCGGTTCGAATGCAGCATAATCTGCTGTGCAGTGCTGCCGAAGACCACTTTCGCGGTCGGGTTGCGCCTCCGGATGCCGATGACGATCTCGTCGGCGTCGATCTCCTCGGCGTGTTCGAGGACGTCCTCGTGGGGTTCGTTGCCGCGGACGAACTGGTGGGACTCGACGGTCGTGATCGTGTCGAGTCGCGAGGAGACGACGTTCAGCGCCTCCTCGCCGTCGCGGACGTCGTCGGTGTCGGTCGCGCTGCCACCCGGCAGGGAGTTGACCGCGTGTACTTCGTCGCTCCCCGACACCCGATCGAGAAGGTAATCGCAGAGTTTCGCGCTCGTGTCGACGTGGTTGGTTGCGAGTACGTACGTCGTCATACTCCCAGAGGCGCGGGCAGAGACCAAAAAGCCACCTCCGATCGCGAGAATTTCCGCTCACCGGAGCAGTCGGACACCCCAGCGCGGCAGAGTCGCGTCGCCGTCACTGCAGCGTGCTATATAGTCTCACGGCACACAGTATATATGTCGGTGCTGCGACGTTACGGACGAGCGATGGATTGGCACAGCCGCTCCGGCGACGAGGTGTGTGAGGAGTTGGAGACGACATCTGCCGGACTGGCACCCGAGGAGGCCGCCGAGCGCCTCGCCGACGTCGGACCGAACGAGATCACCGGCGGTCACGGGCGGAGCGCGCTTCGAATCTTCCTCGCACAGTTTTCGAGCGCGCTCATCTGGGTGTTGCTCGTCGCGGCGATCCTCTCGTTCGCGATCGGCCACGTCGTCGACGCCGTTCTCATCGGGATCATTCTCCTCTTGAACGGGATCTTCGGCTTCGTCCAGGAGTACCGCGCCGAGCAGAGTCTGGAGGCCCTCCGGGAGATGGCGGCCCCGGACGTCCGCGTCCGACGTGACGGACGCGAGGAGCGGATCGAAGCGACGGACCTCGTTCCGGGCGACGTCGTGCTCGTCTCCCAGGGTGACGTCGTCCCCGCCGACGCCCGATTACTGGAAGCCCACAACCTCGAAGTCGACGAGGCGGCGCTGACGGGCGAGAGCGTTCCCGTCGGCAAAGGCGCCGATCCGGTCGACGCCGAGACGCCGCTCGCCGAGCGCGGAAGTATGCTCTACAAGGGGACGAACGTCACCCGCGGCCGCGCAGTCGCCGTCGTCGTCGAGACGGGGATGGAGACGGAGATGGGCGAGATCGCGACGGCGCTGATCGGAGCCGAAGACCCCCAGACGCCCCTCCAGCGCGACCTCGACCGCCTCGCCAGGCGACTGGGAATCGGCGTCGTGGGGTTGTCGGCGCTGATCGTTCCGTTGCTCGTCCTCCGCGGGCGTGGGCTCGTCCAGGCGGGCCTGACCGCCGTCTCGCTCGCAGTGGCGGCGATCCCCGAGGGACTTCCAGCGGTCGTGACCTTGACGCTCGCGCTCGGAGTGCGGAAGATGGCCGGCGAGAACGCGCTCGTCCGGACGCTGCCGGCCGTCGAAGCGCTCGGGGCTGTCGACGTCGTCTGCACGGACAAGACCGGGACGCTGACCGAGGGCGAGATGCGCGTCCGGGCCGCGTGGGTCCTCGACGAGGAGTTCGAGGTCGGCGCACCGAGCGCTGACGAGGCCGCGGACGCGACCGACTCCGACGCCGCGATGCGCGAGGAACGCCTCGAACGGCTGCTGGAGATCGGCGCGCTCTGCAACGACGCGACGACCGACGACGGCGACCCGACAGAGCGCGCCCTCGTCGCCGCCGCGGCCGCCCAGGGGTTGGACGTCGACAGCCGACGCAGCGAACGCCCCCGTCGCGACGAAGTGCCGTTCACCTCCGAGCGCAGGCGGATGGCGACCATCCACGACGATGTCGTCTACGTCAAAGGCGCGCCCACGGAGATCCTCGGGCGGTCGACGCGCGTCCTCGGTCCGGACGGCCCCGTCGAGATGGACGAGGAGACGAAAGCGCGGATCGAAGCGCAGATAGACGCGTTCGCCGAGCAGGCGCTCCGCGTCCTCGGGTTCGCGTACAAAGGTCGCGACGACGACGGCGGACCCGAATCGAACCTCGTGTTCGTCGGCCTGCAGGGGCTGATCGACCCGCCGCGCGAGGAAGTCAGATCAGCCATCGCCGACACTCACCGCGCCGGAATCGACGTGAAGATGATCACCGGCGACAACGCGTTGACCGCGCGCGCCATCGCTTCACAGGTCGGTATCGAGTCGGACGTCCTGACTGGTCAGGAGGTCGAGGCCCTCGACGACGACACCCTGCGCGAGCGCGTCGAGGAGGTGGACGTGTTCGCCCGGGCCGAACCGACGCACAAGGTCCGCATACTCGACGCGTTGCAGTCGAACGGCCACGCGGTCGCGATGACGGGCGACGGCGTCAACGACGCGCCCGCGCTCAAGAACGCCGACGTCGGCATCGCGATGGGGATCCGCGGCACCGACGTCGCCAAACAGGCCAGCGACATCGTCCTCCTCGACGACAACTACGCGACGATCCGCAACGCGATCCGGCGCGGGCGGACGATCTTCGACAACCTCTGGAAGTTCGTCGCGTACCTGCTGAGCGCGAACGCCGCAGAGGTCGCGGTCGTCTTCATCGGCTCTCTGTTCGGCTATCTCGTCCTCCCGGCGGTCCAACTGCTCTGGATCAATCTGCTGACTGACGGCCTGCCGGCGCTCGCGCTCGGCACCGACCCCACTGGCGACGTGATGGAGCGCCAGCCCCGAGAGCGGGTGGTCGGGATCATCGACGCCGATATGCGAGGCTTCATCGCCGGGGCCGGGCTGACGGCGACGGTTCTACTGCTCGGGCTGTTGTTCTACACGCTCGACGGCGCGCCGTCGGTCACGCCCTATGCGATGACGATGGTCTTCACCGGCTTCGTCGGCTTCGAGTTCGTGAAGTTGTACGTGGTCCGGTGGGCGCGCGGGACGCCCGTCCTCACGAACCGCTGGCTCGCCGGTGCGGTCGCCACGTCGCTCGCGCTCCAGTTGGCGGTGCTGTACACGCCGCTGAACGACTACTTCGGGACCGTCCCGCTCAGCCTCGCGGACTGGGGGCTGCTGGGGATCGTATTCGTCCTCGGCGCGCCGCTTCTCGTCCTGGTCGGGTGGCTGACGCGACGTCACGACATAGAGCACCATATGACGTCGGAGTCGGCCTCGACACCGGATTCGGAGTCGGATCCGGAGCCGGACTCGACAGAGTCTTCGTGAGCCCCCCGGCCTCACTCACCCGGGCAGAAACAGATTGATCACTGCGACCACGAGGCCCGCGAGCGCCATTCGGATCGCCGAAACGTACCAGCGCTGCCCCGAGATCGAACTCATATACGCCCCGAAGACGCCCAGGATCCCGATCCCGAGCGCGACCCCGACTACGCCGGCTTCCGCCATCGAGAGCATCGTCCCCTCGACGGTGAACGGGACGAGCGGGATCAAGATCCCGATGAGTGGACCGAGACCGCTGGCTGCGGCGTGAACGACGCGTGCACCCCGCTGTTCGCGCTGGACGCGCGTGTCGTCGAGGTCGGTCAGCATCGCCCGCTCGATGCGTTTGATCTTGGCGGTCGTCTCGGCGCGCTCGATCTCCCAGACGCTCCAGATCGCCGAGGTTCCCAACCCCACCGCCGCGCCGAGGCCGATCTTGATGACGGTGAGGCCGTCGGGAATCCCAGAGAGGACCGCGCCGACGATGACGCCGATACTCGTCAGGGTGCCGTCGAAGCCGTTCGAGACGAAGTACCGTCGCGCGATCGAGAGGACGTCCTCTCGCCCGAGCAGTTCCCGAAGGAGGCGGCGTGTCGAGGGCACGTCGGGTCAGTCGTCCTGTAACGTCCGCCGCTCTTCGACGACGTACTCGCCGTAGGCGGCCTGGTCGATCGAGTGGACGGTGCCGCCGAGGCTCTCGATCGCGTCCTCGATCGCGTCGTACTCGAGGCTCGTCCCCTCCGCGGTTATTTTGACGTTCTGCACCTCCTGATCGAGTTCGATGAGCGACGTGGACACGCCGTCGACGCTCTCGACGGCCGCGATTCGTTCCGTGAACTCCAGCATCGACGGGTCGTGTGGTTTCAGAATGTCGAGGGCGACGCGTCGAAGGTCTACCATCAGGCTACATCTCGGTAGCGACTTTCTTAATACCGCCGGACGATCCGTGACACCACTGCACACACTCAAGTTGATTCCGACCGAAATTTCCCCTATGGACCCAGCGCGATTTCTCTTCGTCTCGGCCGATGCCGCCCTGATCACGGACCTCGCGTGGCAGATCCACCGAGAGGGCCACGAGGTGAAGTACTACATCGAGGCCGAGGCGGACCGCGAGATCGGCGACGGCTTCGTCCCCAAAACCGACGAGTGGCGCGCCGAAGTCGAGTGGGCCGACGTGATCGTCTTCGACGACATCTGGGTCGGCTCCGACGTCGGCACCGGCGAGCTCGCGCAGGAACTTCGCGCGGACGGCCACGCCGTGATCGGCGGGACGCCGAATACGGACCGCCTCGAAGAGGACCGCGGGTACGCGATGGACATCCTGGAAGCACACGGCGTAAACACCGTCGAACACCACGTGTTCCACGACTTCGACGCCGGGATCCAGTACGTCCGGGAGCGTCCCGCTCCCTACGTGATCAAGCCGCTCGGCGAAGTCCAGAACGTGAAGCGGCTCCTGTACGTCGGCAGTGAAGACGACGGCAGCGACGTCGTCGACGTCCTCCGCGCGTACAAGCAGGCGTGGGGCCACCGGATGAAGGGCTTCCAACTCCAGCGGAAGGTCGAGGGCGTCGAGGTCGCCGTCTGCGGCTTCTTCGACGGCGAGCGATTCGTCGACCGCGTGAACTTCAATTTCGAGCACAAGAAGCTGTTTCCGGGCAACATCGGCCCCTCGACCGGCGAAATGGGGACCTCGATGTTCTGGAGCGAACGGAACGAACTGTTCGAGGAGACGCTCGGGAAGCTGGAAGGCTGGCTCGCAGGCGAGGGTTACGTCGGGAGCATCGACCTCAACTGCATCGTCAACGAGAGCGGGATCTTCCCGCTCGAGTTCACGCCGCGGTTCGGCTACCCGACGATCGCGCTCCAAGAGGAGTCTTTCGAGTCACCGACCGGACAGTTCTTCGCGGCTCTCGCTCGCGGGGACGACCCCGACCTCGCGACGCACCGTGGGTTCCAGGTCGGCGTTCGCGTCGTGCTGCCGCCGTTCCCGTTCGACGATCAGACGACCTACGACGAGAGTTCGCGCAACGCCGCGATCGTCTTCGACACCCCGGATCGACGCGGCATCCATCTCGAAGACACGAAGCGGGTCGACGAACAGTGGCGCGCCGCCGGCGAGAGCGGGATGCCGCTGGTCGTGACTGGGAAAGGCGAAACGATGCAGGCCGCCCGCGAGCAGTGCTACGGACGCGTCGACGACATCGTGATCCCGAACTGCTACTACCGCGACGACATCGGCGAGCGGTGGATCGACGGCGACGGCGATCGCCTCCAGGCGTGGGGCTATCTCGGGCCGCAGAACTGAGTGGCTGGTACTCGGCGAGACGCAGCGTCGACGCGCGCCTCACTCCCCGCGCGGGAAGTTCTCGATCGTGTCCGCGCGGAAGGCGTCCTCGTCGAACTCGTAGTCCGCCTCGAAGAAGTCGAGGATCGTCTTCGTGTCGCGCATCGCGTTCTTCAGACTGGTCGACGCGCCAGGCGAGGGCGTGATGTTGAAGACGATGTCGTCGCCGACGATCTTCGCCTCGCCCATATCCAGCGATTTCGCGCTCGTGTCGACGATCTGCGGGCGGACGCCGCCGTAGCCCTTCGCGCGCTCGATGTCGTCGAGTTCGACGCTCGGGACGACTTTCTGGACCTCGGGGAGGAACGACCGTGCGCCGACCTCCGGCACGTCGTACAGCAGGTTCGTGAGGACGTACGGGAGCAGAATCCGGTCGGCAAGGATGTTGGCGTAGCTGAGGAACGACGCGGCGTTCAGCCCGAACACGTCGAGGAAGTCACTGACGGTCGAGAGCCGGCCGCGCTCGAGCGCGGGCACGAGCTTCGCGGTCGGCCCGAAGCGCGTGATGCCGTCGTCGTGCACGTCCGCGTCGCCGTGAACCGCCGCGAACGGCAGTTTCTTCATCTGCAGCGTGTAGACTTTGCCGTTCAGGAGGCCGTCGTCGGCGAGGAAGAAGCTCCCGGCGACCGGCAGGAGCGCCATATCCTCGCCGTAGCCGAGTTCCTTCGCGATCTGGAGGCTGTGCGAGCCGGCGGCGACGACCGCGACGTCGCAGTCGAACGGTCCCTGCGGCGTCGTGAGCGTGTATCCCTCGGTGTTCTTCGTGACGTCTTCGACCTTCGTGCCCGTGAACACGTCCACGTTCGACTCCTCGCGGGCGAGTTCGACGAAGGACTTCGCGGTCTCGCCGTAGTCGACGACGTAGCCGTCGGGCGTCTGCAGCGCGAGCATATCCACGCCGGGGTCGCGCCCTTCGACGACTTTCGGCTCGATCTCTGCGATCTCGTCGCGACCGATCGGCTGCAGCTTCGGGTACAGGTCGCCGAAGCCGTTCTTGTGGTAGCGCTGTTCGAGCTTTTCGACTTCCTCGTCGCCGACGCCGAGGACCATCTTGCTGCGCTTTGCGTGCATCTCGCGGTCGGGATCGTGATTCTCCAGGTAGCCCGCGAGCAGTTCTGCGCCCGTCTTGACGCCTTCGGCCTTCTCTAAGGTGTAGTTCGTCTCGATGTCGCCGAAGTGCAGCGTCTGGGAGTTGTTCGTGTGATGGGAGTTGATCGCCGCGATCTCCGGCTCCTTCTCGATCAGCGCGATCGAATCGATGTCGGTGAACTTTGCAGTCGTGTAGAGAAGCGATGCCCCGCTGATGCCGCCGCCGACGATTACGAGATCGTATTTTCCAGACATAGTACTGTCCTGTGGGTGAGTCTACCTCGGTGACTGCACTCCAGCGGGATAACTCCATATTTTCGAATCGGCTTTTAGACGATTGACGAAGGCGATTTCGACGGAATTGGGCGTCGACGGCGCGCAGTCGCCGTCCCCGTCGCTGGAGACCGTCCGACGTACCGAATCCACGGGTGCGCTGTGCGTGCGGGTTGGTACAATCAGCGAACAGTCATCGACTTGGGCTCAGGCGGACGAACAGCCGGTGGAAAACTCGAACTTCGCGCCGCCGGCGTCGCTTTCGCCGACCGTTACCGTCCATCCGTGCGCGTCGGCAATCTCCTCGACGATCGCGAGCCCGAATCCCGTGCCGTCGTCCTCGGTAGTGTACCCCTCGGTGAATACCTGCTGACGCTCCGCCTGCGGGATCCCTGGCCCGTCGTCTTCGACGATGAATCCGGCGTCGATCGATGCAACGCGGACGGTGACGTCGTCGCCGCCGTGATCGACGGCGTTCGTGAAGAGGTTCTCGAACAGCTGCTGCAGTCGACCGGGATCCGCTTCGATCGCGTCTGCGCCGTCGACGTGAAGCGTCGCGTCCGCCGTGGCCGTGTTGGTCCACGCCCGCCGCGCGGTCTGGTTCAGGTCGACTTCGCTCACCTCGTCGATGGCTTCGCCCTGCCGCGCGAGCGTGAGCAGCTCCTCGATCAGTTCGTCCATCCGCTGGAGCGCTTCGTCGACGCGGTCGAACGCGGCCTCGTCGCCCTCGCGCGCCAGTTCGAGATAGCCGTCGGCGACGTTCAGCGGATTACGGAGGTCGTGTGAGACGATGCTCGTGAACGTCTCCAGCCGCTCGTTCTGCTCTTCGAGCCGGCATTCCCGCTCTGCACGCTCCATCGCGGCGGCGACGTTGGCCCCGAGGATCTTCGCCAGCGAGTACTCCGACTCCTCGAACGCACCGGGCCGCCGCGCGGCGATCATCAGCACGCCCAGGTCGTCGAGCGGGACGATGAGTTCGCTCCGAAGCGTCGAGTCTTCGTTGTACGCCTTCTCCGACGCCGCGAGATCTCTGACGTATCGCGGTGTGCCGCTCTCGAACACGTTCCAGGCGATCGCATCGCCCGGGCCGAACGTCGGGGGCGTGCCGAGGACCTCCGCCACCTGTTGAGAGTATGCGACCGGACGCAGTTCCCCGTAGTCCTCGTCGTAGAGGTGGATCCCGGTGAAATCGAGGTCCAAAATCTCGGTCGCGGCGTCGACGGCAGCGTCTGCGATCCCCTCGACGGAGCCGGCTGTCACCAGTTCACGCGTCGCCTCGTGGAGCGCAGTCGTACGCCGTTCGTGGCGGTGCTCGGCAGTGATGTCGGTGTACACGGCGTACCCGTCAGTGTCCGCGGAGGCCGCCTCGAACGGAATGGCCTGGAGGCGGAAGACGCGGACTTCACCCGATGCCGTCAGCCGGAACAGCTCCTCGATCTCGAACCGCTCGCCGCGTTGCGCTCGTGCGCTGATCGCGCTGGCTCGCTGCTCGTCGCCCGGCGGAACGACGACGTCGTCTAGCGACTTCCCTTCGACTGACCCGGGAGTGTACCCGAACACCTCCTGGAACGCCGGATTGACCGCGCGGACGACGGGAGCGTCGTCGACGAACTCGACTTCGGCGATACACTCCGAGCTATTGTCGAAGAGCGCCGAGATCTTGTCGTGTTCGACTTCGAGTTCCGCCTCGCGTCGGCGGCGCTGGCCGTCGTAGACGCCGACACCGAGGCCAGCGACCGCGCCCATCGCGACGACGTGGCTGAATACAATGTGCGGTTTGATCTCGCCTTGGACGACCTGGAAGAGATACACCCACAGCGTGATCGCGAGCATCACGAGCGCGCCCAGGAAACTCCACGTTGTGGTCCGCGCGACGAATGCCGTCCGCACATCTGTCCGTCTCGCAAGAGCCACTCCCGAGGCGACGAGAATAAGATCCAGTCCGATCGGTGCGGCGTTCTCCAGAAGGGTGAGATAGAGCGGGTCGGCCTGCAGCGCGTAGTCCTCGTAGACGTCGAAGAGCGTCACGGACGCGAAGACGATTCCGAGAAACGCGATGCTCGCCCCACTCGCTGTCTGCTTCCACCGACCGATCTTCATCTACGTCGACCAACACAAAGCGGTGTCAAAACGTTTTGGTGCGTCGATTGGACGACTGTTCGGTAGCGGGGGGTCTTGAGTGATCGGCACCGAGTAGTGCCTTGAGTGAGACCGTCTCCCGCGCGCCCGTTTGCTTCGTGTGGTTCTTCACCGGCGGGCGGGATGGGAGGGTATGGGCTTCGGAAGCTACGACGAATCCGAGCAGCAAGAGCAGACGACCGACGAGGACGACGACAGCGAAGCGGTCAACGTCCACGAGCACGACCACGACGGCGACGTCAACGTCGAGTCCGACGTCGACACGGACGCGCTCGTCGACCGACTCGGCGAGATGCGCGACGACTAAGGGGCGCGTTTCTAGGACTCCTCCGCCGCCTCGGGCGCGCCGTCGAGGATCGTAACCCCCGAGGACGCGCCGATCCGTTCCGCACCGGCTTCGATCATCGCTACCGCGTCTTCGTAGGAGCCGATGCCGCCGCTGGCTTTGACCGGCAGGTACTCCGCCATCAGTTCGACATCTGCGACAGTGGCCCCGCCGTCGGCGAACCCCGTCGAGGTCTTGACGAAGTCGGCACCGGCCTCGACTGCCGCCTCGCAGGCGCGGCGTTTCTCGTCGTCGGTCAAGAGCGCCGTCTCCAGGATGACCTTCACCGGGATCGGAACGGCGGCGACGACCTCGGCGATGTCCGCGGCGACGCGCTCGTCGTCACCCGCTTTCAATCGCCCGACGTTGAGCACCATATCCAGTTCGTCCGCGCCGGTCTGCCAGGCGTCGACGGCCTCGCCGTGTTTTGCGGCCGTCGAGTGCTGTCCGTGCGGGAAGCCGACGACGGTCGCGAGCGTGACGTCCGGCGCGTACGCGACCGCTTCAGCGACGTAGCACGGCGGGATACACGCGTTCATTCCGTGTTTGCTGGCCTCCTCGAGCACGCGCTCGACGTCGTCGACCGTCGTCGTCGGCCCCAGGACCGTGTGATCGATGCGGGCGGCGAGTTCTGCTTCGTCCATATTCGTGCTCTCGACCCCGAGCGAAAAAAGCGAGTGGGTCGGCAGGGTTCGCGAAGCAGTGAGTGCGACGCGGTCTCGGTCTCAGCTGACGGTCCAGCCCGTCCCGTCGTGGTAGACGAGTCCGCGCTCGGAGAGCCGATCGAGTGCGGTCTCGACCCGCTCGGGGCTGGCGTTGAGTTCGCGGGCGACCTCGCGGGCGCTCCGCGTCTCGCGGGCGATGGCGGCGAGCACTTCGGCGTAGAATCGGCTGTCGGCCTCCGCGCCGATCTGCTCTGTCAACTGATCGAGGACGTCGGTCACCCGCCCGTGCACCCACCGCTGCGCCAGCGAGAGTTCGCTCTCGACGTCTTCGAGATACGCGTACTGGCGTGCGAGCGAGGCGACGTCGTCGTCGCTGTCGACACCGCCCGCGTCGCTGCCGCGCCGCCGGATTTCGTCGAGGTCCCGCGGCGCGTCTGCACCGCTCTCGATCGACCCATCGGCTGCCTGCGCCCGGTCGTCGTCGCCGTCGCGCTCGCGGTCCTCGCACGGTTCACAGCCCGTCTGCTCGCCCGGGATGTCGAGTGAGATGTGTTGACAACGGCCACGCATATCGAGACTCCGGCTGGCCGGATAGGCGCTCTTCGCGCCGAAACGATACGGCGAGACGCTCACCTCCAATCGGAGGTTCCGCGCGATGTGGAAGTACTTCCGCCGCTGGTCGTCGGTGCGGCTTTCGACGAGGCCGGCCTCTTCGAGCCGTCGCAGATGGTCGATGACGGCTTTCGGGCTGACACCCAGGTACTCGCTGATCTCGGTGACGTAACAGGGTTTATGCGAGAGGAGCCGGAGGATGCGCCGCCGGTTCTCGTTCCCGAGGAGATCCAGGAGTACCGCAGAGTCCATAACCGCAGGTAAATCTCGGAGACGTAAGACGCTGACGCATTTTCGGGCGAGATGGACGCTCGCACGCTTTTTCCCGGTCAGCGCGAGTCGTTGCGGTCGAACGTCCAGGCGGCGTACCCGACGACGAGAAACGAGAGCGCGAC
This sequence comes from Halobellus sp. Atlit-38R, assembly GCF_003665925.1. Taxonomy (NCBI): domain Archaea; kingdom Methanobacteriati; phylum Methanobacteriota; class Halobacteria; order Halobacteriales; family Haloferacaceae; genus Halobellus; species Halobellus sp. Atlit-38R. Next base: position 102,656 of record NZ_QXIJ01000004.1, on the reverse strand, counting down.
GGTGATTCCCGCCAAGAGAGCGCCCGCATCGTATCGCAGCGGCGGGTAGAAGCCGAAGCCGTAGTCGAAGGCGTCGTTGACGAGGAGCAAGACGAGCGCCGCCGCCAGCGCCTCCCGAGAGGTCTTACCGTAGTACGGGATCACCGCCGCCTGCAAGAGGAAGAACAGGTGCGTGACGAGGATGCCCCAGTACTCCCACAGCAGGGCGGGGGTGAAGCCGAAGTAGAGATCCGGCCGGAGGTTGAGCGCGACGGCCGTCCAGAGCCCGTACTTCACGAGCCAGACGAACGCGAGCGTGTGCACGACGGTCAACAGTCTGTTCGACGGCGCATCCGAAAGCCGGCGTCCGAGGTTGGGAAGCAGCGTCGCGACCGAGAGCGTCGCGAGCGCGAGCGCCGTCGGGGAGTCGCCGAACAGCGGGTACAGGAGCGAACTGAGGTCTGCGAGCGAGGGGTCCGAATGGACGTAGAAACTGACGCCCAGGAGGAACGCGGCTCCGTCGACGACGAGGAGCCACCCGAGGCTCGCGCCGTTGCCGAGATAGTACGCCACCCAGCGCTCGGGGAACGGGCGGCGAAGTCGCGCCCGCCAGTCGCGTTTCGCTCCGGATTCATCGTGCCGACCAGCCATCGAATCCACCGACGGTGGGAAACCGAAAGAAGGTGTCGCGTCCGCGCGCACGCTGCGGTGGGCTGTCCCGGCCGTCTCGACGGCGCGGCGAAACGAAGCCTATTCACGGCGGCCTCGCCTCACCCCGCGTATGCAGGCAGCGCTCGTCATCCTCGACGGCTGGGGCCTCGGGGATCACGACCGGCGGGACGCGGTGAAAGCGGCATCGACGCCGAACTTCGACCGGTTCGCCGACGCCGGTGCGTACGGAACGCTCGACGTGTCCGGGCGGCGCGTCGGCCTCCCCGAAGGGCAGATGGGCAACAGCGAGGTCGGACACCTCAACATCGGCGCGGGACGAGTCGTCAAGCAGGCGTACACGCGCATCGAGGACGCCATCGCCGACGGCTCGTTTCGGACGAACGAGGCTATCGTCTCGGCTTTCGACCACGTCGCAGAGACGGGCGGCCGCGTGCACTTTATGGGGCTTCTCTCGGACGGCGGCGTCCACTCCGAGCAGGGTCATCTCCACGCGCTGATCGAACTCGCCGCCGACCGCGGCGTCGACGCCGTCACCCACGCGTTCACCGACGGGCGCGACACCGACCCCTACGGCGGCGAGGACTACCTCGCGACGCTCGAAGCGGTCGTCGACGACAACGGCACCGGGGACGTCGCCACCGTCTCCGGGCGGTACTACGCGATGGATCGCGACCAGAACTGGGAGCGGACCAAACGCGCCTACGACGCCATCGTCCACCGCGAGGCCGACCACGAGGCGACCACGGGCGTCGAGGCGGTCCGCGGGTCCTACGACCGCGGCGACACCGACGAGTTCGTCGAACCGACGCTCGTCGAGGGCGGCCCCGCGCTCGAAGACGGCGACGCCGTCTTGTTCTTCAACTTCCGGCCGGACCGCGCCCGCCAGCTCGTTCGCCTCCTCGCCGACATCGACCCCGCGTGGCCCTTCGAGACCCACCCGCCGGAGACGCGAGTCGTCACGATGACCGAGTACGACGAGACGTTCGACCTCCCGGTCGCGTTCCCGCCCGAGGAGCCGACAGACACGCTCGGCCAGACCCTCGCGGCGGCCGGGAAGACGCAACTCCGCCTCGCCGAATCGGAGAAGTACGCCCACGTCACGTACTTCCTGAACGGCGGCCGCGAGGTCGAGTTCGACGGCGAGATCCGCCGCATCGTCGAGAGCCCCGACGTGCCCACGTACGACCTCCAGCCGGAGATGAGCGCCGCCGAAGTGACCGACACGGCGATCGACCTTATCGACTCGGCGGACCCGGACGCGATGGTGCTCAACTACGCGAACCCGGATATGGTCGGCCACACGGGCGACTTCGAGGCGGCCGTCGAAGCCGTCGAAGCCGTCGACGAACAGCTCGGCCGGCTCGTCGACGCAATCGAGGAAGCGGGCGGGCACGCGCTCATCACTGCCGACCACGGCAACGCCGACGATATGGGGACGCCCGAGGAGCCCCACACCGCGCACACGACGAACCCGGTGCCGTTCATCTACCTGTCGCCCGACGGCGACGACGACGGCCGGCAGGTCCGGAGCGGCGGGTCGCTCTGCGACATCGCACCCACGATGCTCGAACTGATGGACATCGCGAAACCGGCGGCGATGACCGGCGAGTCGCTGCTGGAGTGACGTGTCGTCGCTCCGGGCACCGATTCCGAGCAGCGAGAGCCCCCTCGAATCGGGACCTGTTCTCGACGCGTCCCGCGTCCGCCGATCCGGTCGCCCGCTTCGGGCAGTGACCGGCCACCAGAGCGCCGCGGCTGCTCGCGACACGGAAAGACTACAGTGTCAGATGTTCAACCATCTGTATGGCGAAACGGGTATCGGTCTTCCTCGCTGGCCTCGTCGTGGGCCTGCTGGTCGCGGGCAGTGCCGTGTACGTCACGCCAGTTCCACAGTCGTCCGTCGCAGTCCCATCGATGACGACGACGACGGCGACCGGCTGTGCCGACGCCGACGCGCCGCGGGCGTGGGTCGGTCAGACGCCGACGTCCGAGTACCGAAGCGTCGTGTTCCAGAACTACACTTTCACGCACGACGATCCCGACATCGAAATCCGAGCGAATCTGAGCGAGACCACAGACGGTCGCTGGGTGCTCGCGTTCACGACGCGCCCGGAGACGCCGAGCAAGCCCGCCGATCCCGACTGTGTCCCCCGCACGATAGTGAGTTCGTCCGTCGCGCTCCCGCCTGACTACGAGACGCTCGCCGTTCGGCTCGATGGCGAGACGATCACGACTGTTCGGAACGCCGAGAGGCCACAGTTCTACTATCTGAACGAGACGGCGTCGTGACCGCCTGAGAGACGCTGTCGCTCGTGGATGTAGATCGGAATGCGAGGGGAGGGATTTGAACCACGGTCGCAGCGAGACTGCTCCCTGATTCAAACCCCTCCGTGGCGATTGAACCGTTCGCTGACGCTCACGGATTCGAGTGCGAGGGGAGGGATTTGAACCCACGGATCCCTACGGAAGCGGATCTTGAGTCCGCCGCCTTTTCCAGACTCGGCCACCCTCGCGCAGTCTCCGATATTGTTTCCCGGAGGTTTAACCCTCCGATTTTTCGCCGACTCACGTCGCGGGCGAACGGCGCGTATCCCGGCCGGCGTTACGCGAACCGTTCGCGGACCCGCGAAGGGACTTCGAGTGCGACCGCAGCGGCGATTGCGGGCGCCAGAACCGCGAGGACGACGAGTGCGACACCGCCACCGACGACCGCCAGCGCGAGCAGCGCGAGCAGGAGGATCGGCGCGGCGACGACGACGAGTCCGCGTGCGACCACGTCGGCGACGCCCGCCGCGTAGTCCGCGAGCGCGCCCGGAATCTCCCGGACGCCGGGTTCCTTCGACATATCCGACCCGACGCGGGCCGGCATCAAAGAACTGTCCCCATCGCGTCGCGCGCGTCGCAAGCGAGGCGCGTCGTGCGGAGCTACGAGCGATCCCCGTCGCTACCAGTCGATGACTTCGCGGTCGCGCCAGAACAGGCCGGCCGGCGACTCCGGCCGGAAGCGAGAGAGCCACGTCGGTGTCTCTGCACCCCTCTCGATCGAGCGGTCGGCGTCCGCGCCGCCCATCTCGGTCTGCACCCAGCCCGGACAGACCGAGTTCGCGAGCAGTCCTTGGTCAGCGTACTCGCCGTGGAGATAGGCAGTGAGGCCGTTAAGTCCCGTCTTCGAGACGCGGTAGGCGGGCGAGCCGCCGGACTGTCCCTCGCCGAGCGCGCCCATCCCCGAGGAGAGGTTGACGACGCGACCGCCGTCGGTCTGCAACAGCAGCGGCACCATATGCTTGCAGACGAGCATCGGGCCGCGGAGGTTCGTCGCCAGCGTGCGGTCGATCGTCTTCACCGACTCGGAGACGATGTCGGAATCGAACTCCGCGACGCCGGCGTTGTTGACGACGATGTCCAGTCGGCCCGCCGACTGGAAGATCTCGTCGGCCGCATCGGAGATTTCGCCCTCCTGGGTGACGTCGACGAGGAGGTGCTCCCACTCGTCGGGGACGTCGTGGGTGATAGAGCGCGTCGCGGCGAAGACCGTCGCGCCGAGGTCGTGGAGGTTCGCGGCGATCTGGCGGCCGAGGCCGCGGTTGGCCCCGGTGACGAGTGCGACCTGTCCGTCGAGCGAGTCGTACAGTTCCGGCTCCGGTGGGTCCGCGGTCATCGTCGGAGGAACGCGTCGGGCGTAAAAGGGGATTCCGTCTCGGCTGCCGCAGGTGCCGGCTACTCCTCGAAGTCGCGACGCATCGCGATCTCGAACCACGGGCACAGGCGCAGTTGGCGATACCACTGCGGGTTGTCGTGGAGGTGTTCGTAATCAGCCCACAGCAGCCCCGCGATCTCGTCCTCGTCGGGGTCCAGGCTGGTGTCGTCGAGCGTCACCTTCAGGACCGAACAGACCTCCCACTCCAGGCCGGCGTTCTCGTAGTAGCGCTTGTACTCGAATTTGTCCGTCACGCGGAGGTCGCTGTACTGATCCGGCGTGATGCCGAGTTCCTCTTCGAGTCGCTGCGCGGTCGCGTCGACCTGGGATTGTCCCTCGACCGGGTGCGAGGCCACGGTGCCGTCCCAGTGGGTGTCCCAGAGTCGCTTTCCGGGCGCGCGCTGGCCGAGCAGGATGCGGCCGTCGCCGTCGAAGACGAGGCAGGTGAACGCCCGGTGACGGATGCCGTCGCCGGTGTGGGCGTCGAGCCGGTTGACGAGGCCCGTCCGGTTGTCGTCGCTGTCGACGGCGATTACGTCCTGCATAGCGTTCTCGTGGAGGTCGGCCCCGCCGCTCTCACCGCTCTCGGCGGTCGCGGCGGCGTCGTCGCGCTGATCTGCACTCATATTCGTCTCGTCGGCGAGGGGGAACAAGGAGTCTTCGATGCGAACCGGCGTCGGATACCACGCGCACAGGACGTTCCGGGAGGCTCAGCCCCCCTCACCGTCGAATCGCGGCACGTCCGTGTCTGGGGGGAGTCGCTCGCGCCATCCCGTCGCATCGTCGAGCGCGGCGAACGCCTCGCGTTCGGGGCGTCCCCCGCAGCGCTCGACGGTCTCGGCGAAGTAGCGGAGCCGTGCGAGCAGTTCGTCGGTGTCGTAGGCGGGGACGTCGAGTCGGGACGTCGCGACCGTCGCCTCGATCACGGCCCCGAAGCCGCGGTTGATGGTTGGGACCGTCGTCTCGACGACCGCTGACTCGACGGGCGTGAGTTCCCACCGCTCCCAGCGCGTCCCGCCCGACTCGCCGGCGTCGACCTGCCTGGCCTCGATGTCGACCCAGGCGTGCGCGTCCGGGAGCACGGGATCGTCCTCCTCGCGAATCGTCACCGCCGCGTCGACGAACGTCCGCGGATCGGAGACGAACTGCACCACGCCGCCGCCCTGCCGGTGGAAGTTCCGGCGCGTCCGGGTGTTTCCCCACGTCGTCGCCGTCACCGGGGCCGGAGTCTCGTCGTCGTCGCTCGCGTCGGGCGCGTGCAGTCCGAGTGCGGCGACGTTCCAGCGGCCGTTCGGACCGAGCGTCGTCACCACCGATTCAGTGACGCCGCGGAGGTCGACCGGCCACTCGTCGCCGTCGGCGGCGCCCACACCGTTCGGGTCGCTGCTCCCGCCGCTCACACCTCGACCCCCCATTCGAGCGCGACGAACGTCGCCGCAGTGAGCAGGTCGGCGGTCGTGCCCGGATTGATCCCGGCCGCGACGAATTCCTCGTCCAGTTCGGCGACTGCTTCGGGATCGTCCCGCGCGTCGGCGGCGCGCTGCATCACGTCGGCAGCGACCTCGGGGCCGTGCTTCGTCCGCACGAGCGTGTCCTCGTCGCGGGCGAGTCGGTCGACGAACGCCCGCGAGATGCGGTCGGTGATCGGCCCGTCGTCGTCGCTGATCGCCGCGGCGGTCTCGAACGTCCGCTCGAATCCCGTCGTCCACTCTCTCGCGTTGCCGTCGCCCTCACTCCGCGCCATCACGTCGTAGAGCGTCAGCCCGCGATCGCGCAGCGCCGGGATCGCGTCCGCGCCGCGGCGCGCGTCCAGATCGGACAGGTCCTCCGGCGGATCGCCGACCGCGACGTCGACGTGCTCGAACGCGCGGTAGAAGTCCGCCGCGTCGGCGACGGTCGTCGATTCGACGACGTCCGCGACTCCCTCTGGTGAGAGCGATCGTCCGTCGACCGCCGCCGCGCGGACGAGCGGGACGAGCAAGAGGAGACAGCCGAACTGCGTGTTGCCGCCGGACTGCTCGCTCATCCCCGCGACTGCGCGCTCGAAGGCGACGCCGACCGGCGCGCCGGCGGCCGCGCGCCGGAGGCCCGCGCCCGATCCGACCGCGCCCGCGAGGAAGTGCTCGATCCGGAGCTCCGCGAGGTCGTGGTCGCGGTCGACGTTCCCCGGCTTGGGTGCGGACCCGACGTCGAGCAGCAGCGCGAGCTGGGCGTTCTCGGCCGGTCCACGCCGGCCGCCGGCCGCCCCGCCGGCCCGAGGATCGTTCACTGTGCGTCGACCTCCTCGTGCGAGCCGGGGGTCGTCCCGCTGCTCTGTGCGGCGTCCGTCTGCTCGCCGCGATCCGTTTCTGCGAACCACCCCTCGGCCGCGCGACGGACGCGACGACGGACTCGGGCGTCGGTGCTCGGCCGGCCGATGCTCACCGCGTCGGCACCGTACCGGAGGTACTCGCGGACGCTCTCGCGGTCCCGAACCTCGTTGTTGGCGACGACGAACAGGTCCGGTGCGGCGTCGACGACGTCGGCGACGACGGATTCGGCGTCCATCGCGTCGACGTGGATCGCATTCGCACCGGCGGCGTCGATTTCCTGTGCAATCTCGACGAGGTCGACGCCGGAAACCTCTGTGCGGACCTTCACGCTCACCGCCGCGCCGGCGTCGCTCGCGACCGCGACGTAGTCACACAGGCGATCGGTGTCGCGGAGCAGTGACTCCCCGCAGCCGACCTCGCACATCTCGGCCTGTCGACAGTGGGCGTTGATTTCGAGGATCGCATCGTGTTCGGCGCAGATTCGCGCCGCGTCCGCGATCGGCTCCAGCGTCGCACTCCTGACGTTTACACCCGGACGGATCGGCACCTCAGAGAGCGTGTCGAGTTGGTCCTCGACGAATGCGAGGGGATCGTCGGGGAGAAACTCCTCGCGGTCGCGTGCAACCAGTTTGCGGGCCGCCTCGCGGGTCGCCTCGTCGAGTGCGACGCCGCCGAGGAACGCCGCGCCGGCGTGGTCGCTCCCCGCGCGAGCCCAGGCGGCGTCGGCCTCCCCGCTGAGACTCGCGAGCGCGACGCGCGGTTCGAACATCAGGCGACCTCCGCGAGCGCCGTCGCTGCGGCGCGAGCGACGCGCTCGGCGTCGCCTGGGCCGTCGATCCGCGTGTCCGTCCGCACGACTGGCCGGTCGAGGTCGGTTCCGTCCGCCTCGTCGAGGACGAACGCGTCGGCGAACGGATACGCGGCGGCGACGCCCGCAGTCGAGGGCTCGCGGCCGACTCCCGCCATCAACTCCGCGGCGGGACCCGAGAAGACCTCGTCTTCGACGAACGGCGAGACGGCGACGACGGGCGTCGAATCGAGCGCGTCGGCGAATTCCTCCATCGCCAGCATCGGCCCGAGGCTCGTCACGGGGTTCGACGGCCCGACGACGACCGGCTCCGAGAGCGCTTCGCGCACGTCGGGCGTCGGCGTCGCAGACGACGCGCCGCGGAACTCCACGTCCGTCACCGCAGGCTCCGCGCGCCGGTGTACCCAGTACTCCTGGAAGTGCATCGGACCCTCCTCGGTGTGGACGATCGTCGCGACCGGGTCGTCGCTCATCGGCAGCAGTTCGACGTCGAGACCGAAGGCGTCCGCGAGCGTTCTCGTGACCGCGGTGAGCGAGTGCCCCTCGTCGAGCAGCGAAGTCCGGGTGACGTGGACCGCGCGGTCGCGGTCGCCGATCTCCATAAACTCGGCGACGCCCGAGAAGCGCCGCCAGCGGGCGATGTCGCGGCCGGCGGTCTGCGCGTCGTCGTCCAGGTAGCGCGGCCCCTCGTCGAATCCGGCCGCGTCGGCCAGCCGGCGGAGTTCCTCGTGCGTCGCGGTCGTGTCGTCGGCGATCCCCCACCACGTTTCGGTGTCGAGGACGCCGCCGCCGTGGAAGAGCACGGTGTCGACGTCCGGGCAGACGAGGTGCCCACCGAGTTCGACGTCGTCGCCGGTGTTCGCGACGACAGTCGTCTCCGCAGGATCGAACACCGGCTCCGCGCCGTCGAGAAGCTTCGGCGTGCCCGTTCCGCCGGCGAGAAACGTGACCATATCGGGAAAACACAGCCCGGCCGTTTGAACGTTCCTTCACCGGCAGCGGTCTCTGTGCGCCCGACATTCGAGGAGCGCCGCCGGACTACGACCGGCCAGCCGAGGGCTGTCCGGGCAGGGGCTATTTGCGGCCGGCTCGCGCAGGTCGGGTATGAACGCGATCAAGGACAGCGTCCACGACTACATCTCGCTCGGCCCTGTCGCGCGTGACCTCCTCGATACGCCACTGCTGCAGCGCCTCCGCCACGTCAAACAGCTCTCGACGGTCCGACTCGTCTATCCCTCCGCGAACCACACCCGCCTCGAACACTCGCTCGGGGTCTATCACCTCGCTGACCGCGCGCTCGACCACCTCGGCATCGACGGTACGCGGGCGCGACACGTCCGCGCGGCCGCGTTGCTACACGACGTCGGGCACGGCCCGTACGGTCACCAGACGGAGGACGTCATCCGGCGACGAACCGGGGCGGACCACGACGAGATCGGGTGGCTGCTGGAGGATACTGACGCGGCGACGGTCCTCCGCGGGCACGACCTCGATCCGGCGCGTGTCGCCGCGCTCGTCCGCGGCGAGGGCGAACTCGGACAGCTCGTGTCGGGCGAACTGGACGTCGACCGGATGGACTACCTCGTCCGCGACGCCCACCACACCGGCGTCCCCTACGGCACGATCGACGTGGGGCGACTCGTCCGGGAGCTTCGCTACCGCGACGGACGGCTCGTTCTCGCGGCGGGGAACGTCCAGACGGCCGAGTCGCTGCTGCTCGCCCGCGCGCTGATGAACGGGACGGTGTACCGACACCACGTCTCCCGCATCGCGGGCGCGATGCTCGAACGCGCCTCGATCCGACTGCTCGACAGCGAGGGCGACGCCTCGAACCCGACCGGGCCGCGGGGCGATGTCGACGTCGAGACCTTCCGCCGGATGGCCGACCACGACCTGCTGGTCGCACTCCGGGGGACGACGCCCGACCTCGCCCGCCGGATCGAGTACCGTGACCTCTACAAACGGGCGGTCTGGGTTCCGCGTGAGAGCGTCCCCGCGGACGTCGTCGAGATGGGACACGAGGGGTCTCGCGAGGCGGCCGCCGAGATTGCCGACCGCGCCGGCGTCGACCGGGACCACGTCCTGCTGGACGTGCCGCCGCGACCGCGGTTCACGGAGTCCCGCTCGCGCGTCGTCGTCGACGGGGCCGTACAACGACTCTCGGAGGCCTCCGAACTCGTCGGCGCGCTTCGTGCCGCCGAACGCGCACAGTGGCGACTCGGCGTCTACGCGCCCGGCGACGCAGTCGACGACGTCGAGACTGCAGCGACGGCGGTTCTCGGCCTCGCCGAGTGACAAAAAAACTGTTTCAGGAATCGTCCGCGTTCGACGCGTCGGACGCGGACGCAGAAACGCCGTGCTACTCCGCCTGCTCGCCGACGAGCCCCTCGACCAGTTCGTCGGCGACGACCTCGACCGATAGGAGCGCGGGATCGATAGCGAGGTCGGTCTGGCCCCGCGCGAACTCCGGCAGGGAGTCGGTGGCGTAGGTCACGACCTTGATGTCCGGGTTCGCCTCCTTCGCGACCGGGATGGCCGACGCGTCGTCCATATCGGTCAGGACGAGCGTGTCGGCGTCGTCGAGACCGGCCGCAGAGAGCGACTCGCGGTTCGCCATCCCTTCGACGCGGACGACGTCCGCACCGAGCGCTTCGAGCGCATCCCCGAGTCCGTCGATGTCGGGGCCGGCGACCAGGATCATCACTCGTACTCGATGGTCGCGGGCGGTTTGTGCGTCACGTCGTAGACGACGCGGGCGACGTTCTCGTTCTCGCCGGTGATCCGCGATTGGATGCGCTGCAGCGTCTCCCAGGGGAGTTCCTGTGCCCGCGCAGTCATCCCGTCACGGGACTCGACCGAGCGCACCGAGACGATCCAGCCGTGGACGCGGTTGTCGCCCTTGACGCCGGTCCCCTTGCCGATGACGGCCGCAAAGGCCTGCCAGGGATCGTGCTCTTCGGTCTCTTCTTCGACGATGTGGCACGCCTCGCGGGCGACCTCCACCTTCTCGCGGGTGACCTCGCCGACGACGCGGATCGCGAGCCCCGGACCGGGGAACGGCATCCGCTCGGAGATGATCTCCTCTAAGTCGAGCGCGCGAGCGACCTCGCGAACCTCGTCTTTGTACAGTTCGCGGACGGGTTCGACGATGCCCTCGAAGTCGACGACGTCCGGGAGCCCCCCGACGTTGTGGTGGGACTTGATGTTGCCTTCCGACTCGATCCGGTCGGGGTAGATCGTCCCCTGGACGAGGTAGTCGGCGTCGGCGTCTTTCGCCTCGCGCTCGAACTCACGGATGAACTGCTCGCCGATGGCGTGGCGCTTCTCCTCGGGGTCGGTGATGCCCGCGAGCGCGTCGAGGAATCGGTCCTGCGCCTCGACGACGCGCAGCGAGTCCATATACGAGAACGTCTCGCGGATCTGTTCGGTCTCCTCTTTCCGCATCAGCCCGGTGTCCACGTAGACAGACGTGAGCTGATCGCCGATAGCACGGTACGTCAGCGCCGCGGCGACCGAGGAGTCGACGCCCCCCGAAAGCGCGATGATGGCGTTTTCGTCGCCGACCTGTTCTGAAATCTCTTCGACTGCTTCGTCGATGAATGAATCTACGTCGACCATTAGGCTTGCACCTCAGTTTCGTCAGTCAGTTCACGCGCGTCCAGTTCGCCGGTGACCGCGTCGAGAAAGCCCACGAACGGCGGGCTGGCTCGGTCCGGTCGCGACCGGAACTCGGGGTGGAACTGCGTCCCGAGGAAGAACGGGTGATCGGTTCGTTCGAGGATCTCCATCCGGTTGTTGGCCCGGCCGGAGAAGTCGAGCGCCCCTTCTTCGAGCCGCTCGATGTACTCGGGGTTGACTTCGTAGCGGTGCCGGTGCCGCTCGGTACAGACCGTGTCGCCGTAGACGTTCGCGGCGAGCGAGCCGGACTCGATCTGCGTGTCGTGTGCGCCGAGCCGCATCGTACCGCCCATCTCGTCGACCTCGTACTGCTCGGGCAGGATGTCGATGACGGGGTGTTCGGTGTCGGGGTCGAGCTCCGCGGAGTGGGCGTCTGGGAGTCCCAGGACGTTCCGCGCGTGTTCGACGACCGCCATCTGGAAGCCGAGACAGAGCCCCAGGAAGGGCACGTCGTTCTCGCGGCAGTACTCGATTGCTTTCAGTTTGCCCTCGGTCCCGCGGGAGCCGAAGCCGCCGGGGACGACGACGCCGTCGGCCCCTTTGAGCCGATCCTCGTGGTGATCGAGCATCTCGTCGGAGTCGACCCACAGGACGTTCACTTCTGTCCGGCGCTCGATGCCCGCGTGCTTCAGCGCCTCGTGGACGGACATATAGGCGTCTTCGAGGTCGTACTTGCCGACCAGCGCGATGTCGACCTCCTCGGTCCGTTCGCGGGTGACGAGTTCGCGCCAGCGGTTGTCGCGCTCGGCCGGGGGAAGCGCCTCGGAGTCGAGGTCGAGCCGTTCCATCACGTACTGGTCGAGACCCTCCTCTTCGACCATCAGCGGGACGTGATAGACGTCCTCGACGTCGGAGTTCGAGAAGACGGCCTCCGTCGGGACGTCACAGAACAGCGCGATCTTCTCTTTCGTCTCGGGGTCGAGTTCGTTCTCACAGCGCCCGACGAGGATGTCGGGCTGCAGCCCGATCGAGCGGAGTTCCTTGACGGAGTGCTGGGTGGGCTTCGTCTTCTGTTCGCCGTTCTTCGAGTAGGGGACGAGCGTGACGTGGGTAAAGAGAATATCCTCGTCGTCTTCCTCGTGGGCGAACTGCCGCAGCGCTTCGAGATACGGCATCCCCTCGATGTCGCCGACGGTGCCGCCGACCTCGACGATGCAGACGTCGGTGTCCTCGGCGGCCTCTCGGATGCGCCGCTTGATGTCGTCTGTGATGTGCGGGATGATCTGGACGGTCTTGCCCAGGTAATCGCCCGCGCGTTCCTTCTCGATGACGTGCTGGTAGGTCTTGCCCGTCGTGATGTTGTGATCCGAGGTCATATCGACCCCGAGGAAGCGCTCGTAGTTCCCCAGGTCGAGGTCGACCTCGCCGCCGTCTTTCAGGACGTACACTTCGCCGTGCTGGTAGGGGTTCATCGTCCCCGCGTCGACGTTGAGGTACGGGTCGATCTTGACCGCCGTCACGTCGAAGCCGGCGTTCGAGAGCAGACGGCCGGTGCTGGCCGCGGTAATACCTTTGCCCAGTCCGGACATCACCCCGCCGGTCACGAAAATGAACTTCCGACCCAGCGTGGGGTCGTACCCGGTGTCGGGTTCCTTCGGCATACCGAGTGTGCGCGAGGCCGCATCAAAACCGTTTCGGAGCGACTGATCCCCTGCGAGCGACCCACACGCATAGTTGTCCGAATCTTCCCGTCTCACCCTTCCTGCAGCGCGTTACTCCGCCGCGGTCGACTCTTCTCTCACGACCTCGTCGCCGTTCAGATCGACCCGCTCGACGCCGGGCACTTCGAGGACGAGATCCGGCCCGAACGCCGAGGCCGGCGTCTGATAGCCCGCCGGTGCCTCGCCGTCGAGCACTTTTTCCGCGACCAACAGTGCCGTCCGGACGGTCATTCGGTACGTGTCGGGCGTGCGGAGGCGCGAGACGACGCGGTCGTTGCTCGACCTGGCTTCTCCCCAGATGTGCGCTTCGCCCGCGGAGCGGGCCGCTTCGTCGGGGCCTTCGACGTACTGGTCGACGAGCCACGAGAGGGCGCGCTGCACCTGGTCGGCGTCGAGCACGCCGCCGGCGTACCGGGAGAGCGAGAACGCCCGGCGTGCGTTCTTCGGGAGCGAGAGGTACACGTCGATGTTCGGAATCCCAGTCGAGTGATACGCCGTCGAGAGATCGCCCCACGGGATCGAGATCGCCCGGCGCAGCCCCTCGCCGAAGTCGACGACGCGGGTCCGCGCGCCGATCTGTTCGAAGCGGAGGTCGCCGTCGCGTCGGACCGCTCCGCCGGACCCGATGTCAGACAGCATCGTCTTCAGCGTCCCCGGCGAGACGCCGCCCTCGGATTCGAGCGCGAGCGAGAGGTGAGTCGCGTCGGGCAGGCGACGGTGGAGGTGCGTCGCGAGGCAGTCCGTCGGGACGACGTCGAAGCCGACTCCCGGCAGAAGCGTCACGCCGGCGGCCTCGGCGTCGCCGCCGCGGCGGTGGATCCGCTCGAAGACCTGCAGTTCGCCGGTGATGTCGAGGTAGTCGGTCTCGGTCTCGATACAGGCGTCGACCATCGGGTCGGCCGTCTGGTCGAACGGCCCCGCGCAGTTGAGGACGACGTCGACGGTACCGAGGTGGTCGGCGGCGTCTTCGACCGCGAACGGTCGTGCTTGGAGGCCGTGGGCGGTGGCGACGCCGCGCGTCTTCGTGCGGTCGCGGCCGGCGACCAGCGGTTCGTACCCGTGTGCTACTGCTCGTTCGACGACGAGACGACCGGTGTAGCCGTAGGCACCGTAGACGAGGAGTCGGGGAGAGTCGGAGTGGGACATACAGCCACGTTGGTGCGGGACTGACAAAGGAACACCGGCGTCAGTGGATCGACACTTGCTCCGGGCACCGAAACTGTCGAGAGCCTAGTATCCGAACGTCGAGTATGGACTTCCCGGCGCTCGGACTCGGAACGTACAAGCTGACTGACCCCGAGACGTGCCCGGCCGCCGTCGCGGCAGCCCTCGACCTCGGGTACGGCCACGTCGACACCGCCCAGGGGTACGGCAACGAGGCGCTCGTCGGAGACGGTCTCGCGCGCGCCGACCGCGGCGCCGACGAGGTGCTCGTGGCGACGAAGCTCGATACGGACAATCTCGGGTACGACGACGTAATCGAGACCGCACGCGCGAGCGCCGCGCGCCTCGGCGTCGACACGATCGATCTCCTGTACGTCCACTGGCCCGCGGCGGGCTACGATCCCGACGAGACGCTGCCGGCGATCGACGCGCTCGTCGACGAAGGCGTCGTCGACCGCGTGGGAGTGAGCAACTTCGGCGCCGACCAACTGGAGACGGCGATCGAGCGCCTCGACGCCCCGCTCGCGGCGCACCAAGTCGAGATGCATCCGCTGCTCCCCCAGCGGGAACTCCACGAACTCGCGGTCGAACACGAGCACCGGCTCGTCGCGTACTCGCCGATCGTCCGCGGACGGGTCGCGGACGTACCGCGGATCGTCGACGTCGCCGAGAAACACGACGCGACGCCGGCGCAGGTGTCGCTCGCGTGGCTACTGACGAAGGAAAACGTCACACCGATCCCGAAGGCGGCCACGCGGGCGCACATCCGCGAGAACTACGCGGCACTCGACCTCGAATTGGAGGCAGAAGACGTCGCCGCGATCGACGGTATCGACCGCCGCCACCGCGTCGTCGACGCTCCCGATGCGCCCTGGAATCTGCCGTAGCCGTCTCATCATCTCGGCGGGAAGAGACGACTCCATCGAACGAGCGTTTATATACGAAACCGGGACCATCCCCGCCGTGACGTAGGACGCACCCCGCGTCGGGCCGCGGTCGTTCGGCACGTCGACGTGGGAGTCAGCCCGAGTCATCGGGTGTTGCTGTGCCGACTGTTCGCCCAGATTCCCTTCGGAGGCGGAGTGTCTCAGCGGATCTGACCCGTAGTCTACCCCGTGTTCTTCATCCCTGCCGCGATGCCCTTCACCGTCAGCCGGAGCGTCTGCTCCTCGTCGTCAGTTCGGTGCGTCTGGGCGAGCAGGTGTGTCTGCAGGAGGTTCAGTGGGTCGACGTAGGGGTTCCGGCGCCGGAGACTCTCGTCGAGCCACTCGCGTTTGAGCAGCGCCTCCCGGTCGGTGACGTCGAGTACGGCGGTGCGCGCGCGCTCGTACTCCGCCTGGAGGTGCGGGAAGAACTCCTCGCGGAGCTCCGGATCCGCGAGCTCGGCGTAGTGCTCTGCGATGTCGAAGTCGGTCCGCGCGAGCGCCAGCGACGCGTTGTCGAGCGTCGTCCGGAAGAACGGCCACTCCTCGTACATCTCCCGGAGAACGCCGAGGTCGCCGCCCTCGTCGAGATACGTTCGGATCCCCGCGCCGAGTGCGTACCAGCCGGTGATGATGCAGCGCGACTGCGTCCAGGAGAACACCCACGGGATTGCCCGCAGGTCCTCGACGGTGCGTTCGCCCGATCGCGACGCGGGGCGGGAGCCGAGGTTCAGGTCCTCGATGACGCCGATCGGCGTCGCCTGCCCGAAGTACGAGACGAAGCCGTCGGATTCGAGCAGGTCGCGGTACTGCTTTCGGGCCGTCGTCGCCATCTCGTCCATCGCGTCGACCCACTCCTCGCTGACGTCCTCTTCGGGCTCGCAGATCGCCTGATACCGCGCGCGAACCTGCGCGTTCAGCATCTGTTCGAGGTTCCGCTCGGCGATCTGTGGGTTCGCGTACTTCTCGGCGATGGCCTCGCCCTGCTCGGTAAACTTAATCTGTCCGGTGACTGTCTCGTTGGGGAGTGCCAGCATCGCCTCGTTCATCGGCCCGCCGCCGCGCGAGATCGACCCGCCGCGCCCGTGGAACAGTCGCATCTTCACGTCGAAGTCGTCGCAGATGTTCGCGAGGCGACGCTGGTTCTTGTAGAGGTCCCAGTTCGCGGCTAAGAACCCGTTTTCCTTGTTGGAGTCGGAGTAGCCGAGCATAATCTCTTGGACGTCGTTGCGGGCGTCGAGCGCCTTCGCGTAAGCCGCGTTCTCGAAGAGCGTCCCCATAATCCGGCGCGCGCCGTTGAGCGCCGACTCCGTCTCCAAGAGCGGCACGATGTCGAGTCCGCAGTGGTCCGGGATTGAAACGACACCTGCCTGGTCGGCGAGGAAGAGCACCTCCAGCACGTGACTCGGTTCCTCGGTCATCGAGATGCAGTACGTGTCGATGGCGCTGACGCCGAACTCGCGTTGCCACTCGCCGAGCATCTCGAAGCGTCGCAGGACGCGCGCGGCCGTCTCGGAGACGTCGCCGGGTTCGTCGAGATCGAGGATCGGTTCGTCCTGGAGAATCGCCTCGGTCAGTACCTCGATCCGCCCGTCTTCGTCGCGGCCGTAGTAGTCGATGCCCTCGTGTTCGAGTGCCTCGTGGACTGCTTCGGTGTGGTTCTCCTGATGATCACGGAGGTCCAGACTCGCGAGCGTGAATCCGAAGGTATCGACCTGCCGCATCAGCGGTTCGACGTACTCGTCGGCGACGACATCCGCGCCCGTCGATCGGAGACTACGGTCGATGACTTCGAGGTCGTCGAGGAACGCCGTCTCGTCGCCGTAGCCGTCCGGCCGGACGTCCTCGATGCGGCGGAGGCGCTCGCGCATCAGCTTCAGTTTCTGACGGTACGGTTCGCCCGGGTAGCGCTCTTTCGCCTCGTCGGCGACGCCCGGCAGCCGCGAGCGATCGGCCTTCAGCGAGCGTTCCAGTTCGGCGCCGATGTCGATGCGCCGACCGTCTTGACTCAGCACGCCCGAGAGACGCTTGAGAGACTGGCTGTACTTTTCGAGCACCACCGATCGCTGCCGTTCGAGCGTATCGGTCGTCACTTCGGGCGTGACGAATGGGTTACCGTCACGATCCGAACCCGCCCACGACCGGAACTCGAAGAGTTTGGGAACGTCGACCTCCGGATACTCGTCTGCGAGAAGATCCTCGAACTCGGCGTAGACTTCGCCGACGACGTCGAAGAGGATCGATTCCAGATACCACTGGACGTTCCGCGCTTCGTCCTGTGGTTCGGGGCGGCGCTCGCGGACCTGCGACGTCTGCCAGAGGCTCGTGACCTCGGCGTCGATCTTCCGCCACAACTGATCGTGTTCGCGGTCCGTCACGCGCCGTTCGTCGAGTTCCTCTAGCCGGCTCGCGATCGATCGAAGTTTCGCCTTCACCGTCTTTCGGCGGGCCTCGGTCGGGTGTGCGGTAAACGTCGGCTCGATGAGAACGTCGTCGAGCACCTGCTGGACGGTTTCGGCGTCGGCGTCGGCTTCGATGAGCGTCTCGACAGTCGCGACGAGTCCGTCTTCGAGGTTGTCCGCTTGGGACGCCTCACGGACGACGCGTGCGCGTTCGCGCTCCTCTGCGAGATTGATGAGCTCGAAGTACGTCGTAAACGCGCGGGCGACGACGCTTTCGCCCTCCGGCGAGAGGCCGTCGAGGAGTCGATCGAGCTCCGCCCGGGACTCCCGTTCGCCCTTCCGGTACGAGATGGCGGCGGTCCGAATGTCTTCGACGGTCTCGAACGATCCTCGTGACGTCTGCTCGGCCAATACGTCGCCCAAGAGCGCTCCAAGCTCACGGACGTCCTGATTTACGTCCCTACTGTGTAATCCCATACCGTGGGATATTCTGTCGTCCGAGTAAAAAACCACCGAGTTGTCGAGAAATTTCCATTCTGTGTTTCGGGTCGAACGCCCTTTCAGATCTGGATCGAAATCCGTGATATTATCTAAGCGACCGTCGAGAGTTCCAGCGACGAGAGACGGACCGGGGGTTTCGTCATCCTTTTTACCGGCGGGACGAACACTCGGGTATGAGCGAGCGCGACAAGTACCCGGCGGACTCGGGTCGCCGCCGATTCGTCAAAGGTGTCGTGGGGGGCGCGGCACTCGCTGGCGTCGGCGCGACGGGTGCGGCCGCAATCAATTCTGCGACGCAGTCGCCCGGCGCGGGCGGCGGTTCGACGCAGGCGTACGCTATCGAGAACACCGCGGGTCCGGCGCCGCGCGGAATGCCACAGATCCCCGTCGAGATCGACGACGAGGGGTATCTCAAGGGCGTCTGGCCCGAAGTCAAGACCGAACAACAAGGAGGAATCTCGATCCAGATCGCCGAGACGCAGGACTACAAGGGATCGGGCGTGGCCTACACGTCGGAGTGGTTCCAGTACTGCGGCGTCGAATCCTACGCCGGGATCGAGCCCGGTTACGACTCGGACAACTACTTCCGCGTCGGCTCGAACCCCGGCTACGACTGGGAGAGCGAGGTGTACTCCGAAGGCGACAAGCTTCACGTCGACGACTTCTCCGACTACAAAGAGTGGTCCAACGACGTCGGTGATCCGGGCCTCGGGAAACCCGCGACCGGCCGGTGGCGCTCGGAGGACGCCGAGGACGTCATTCCGATCCAGGTCATAAAGTCCGAACAGGTCGAACAGATGGCCCAGAACGACCCCTGGATCGAAGCCTCGACGGAGGAGGGCTTCATCGCGTGGCTCAACAAGTGCACGCACTTCTGTTGCGTCCCGAAGTACAAGAGCGAGGGCTCGGCGAAGTTCAACGCCGAAAACGACGTCTACTGCCAGTGCCACCAGTCGGTCTACGACCCGTACAGTCTGGTACAGACGCTCTTTACCGCCCGTCCGCGTCCGACCGAGTAGCGTCGCAGTCTCGGCGCCGGACCGGCCTGGGTCCACAACCGATCCACGTTCTCACACCGATAGTGGCGTCTGCACGTCCTCACACACTCGATCGCACGGCAGCGTTCGATCGGCGGCGCAATCAGTTGCAAACGCTACGACAGTAGTCGCAGACACGTCATTTTCGGACACATTCATGTAGGTAGCCCGCACAGAGTGAGGTAGTATGAGTGGGGGCGGGAGTGAGCCGGAGGCCGACAGCGCGGAGCTTGCCGCATCTGAGATTCACGACGTGCTCCGAAACGATCGGCGGCGGATCGTACTCGAACAGTTACGGGCGGGTGACGGTACCGAGACGGTCTCCGATCTCTCCGAGCACATCGGCGGCATCGAGGCCGACGAGTCTCCGCCACCGCGGAACGTCCGACAGAGCGTGTACGTTTCGCTGCATCAAACGCACCTTCCGAAGCTCGACAAACTCGGGATCGTCGAGTACGACCCCGATTCGAAGACCGTCTCGCTGGCCGACAACGCGGCAGACGTCGGCGTCTATATGGAGGTCGTCCCACAGTACGGCATCTCGTGGGCGGAGTACTACCTCGGGCTCGGGCTGCTCGGCGCGCTCTCACAGGTCGCGGCGATGATCGGCGTCCCGGTCGTGCGTGCGCTCAGCCCGGCGCTCATTGGGTTGTTGCTTTCCGGCGTCGTCGTCCTCTCCGCACTCTATCAGCTCCTCACGCAGCGCAGTTCCCTGTGGCACCGGCTCAGCGGTAACTGACCGGACGCAGCGTACACTGCGGGTGGCTGTGGCCGTCACGCTCAGGTACGTGCCGCTCTCTCTCGACAGTGATGCCTGACACGGCCATCGCGTGGTTCCGCCGGGACCTGCGAACGCACGACAACGAAGCGCTTGCCGCCGCTGCCGCAGCAGACCGAGTCCTCCCAGTCTACTGTGTCGACCCGCGGACGCACGGGGTGCAGCCGTACGGTGGCGCCGACTCCTTCCCCTACGAGAAACTGGGGACGCGACGCGCGCGCTTCCGGCGCGAATCTCTCGACGCCCTGCGCGACCGACTGCGCGGGCTCGGCTCGGACCTCCTCGTGCGTCGTGGTCGTCCCGAAGTCGTGCTGCCCAACCTCGCTGACGCTGTGGACGCCGACGTCGTGACGTTCCACGACCTCCCAGGACCGGACGAGCGGTCGGTTCGTGCAGCGGTGACAGCGGCACTGCGCGAGCGCGGCGTCACGCCGCGTCGGTTCTGGGGGCGGACGCTCCATCATATCGCCGACCTCCCAGCGCCGTACACCGCGATCAGCGACACCTACACGAAGTTTCGGAAGTCTGTCGAGGCCGACGCGATCGTCCGAGAGACGTATCCGCGCCCCTCGCTGCCGCCGGTCCCAGCCGGCGACGACCCAGGCGTCGACGCGGACGCGGTTCGCCCCGATTCGATCTCGGACGTCGGCGTCGCGGGCAATTCGCCTGGATCGTCGGACGCGGAACCCGGGGCCGGTGCGGACGCCGACGAGATCGCCGAGCGCGCGGTCCACCCCTTTCCGGGCGGCGAAGACGCCGCACTCGACCGCCTGACGTCGTACATCTGGGAGGGCGACCACCTCCGCGAGTACCGCGAGACGCGAAACGGACTCGTCGGTCCCGACTACTCCTCGAAGTTCTCGCCGTGGCTCAACGAGGGCTGTCTCTCGCCGCGACGTATCTACGAGGAGGTCAAGCGCTACGAGCGCGAGCGAGTCTCGAACGACTCGACGTACTGGCTGCTCTTCGAACTCCGCTGGCGGGACTTCTTTCAGTTCCAGCTCGCGAAGCACGGCGCGCAGTTCTTCGCCCCCGGCGGTCTCAGACGACGCGACGACGTCGACTGGCGATGGGACGAACAGGAGTTCGAACGGTGGCGAACCGGGCAGACGGGTATTCCCTTCGTCGACGCGAACGTGCGCGAACTGAACGCGACCGGATATCTCTCGAACCGCGGACGACAAAACGTCGCGTCCTTCCTCGTGAACGACCTCACGATCGACTGGCGACGCGGGGCGGCGTACTTCGAGACCCAACTCCTCGATTACGATCCGGCCTCGAACTACGGCAACTGGGCGTACATCGCGGGCGTCGGCAACGACTCCCGACAGCGGGCGTTCGACGTGCTCGCGCAGGCCCACCAGTACGACCCCAAAGCCGAGTACGTCGCGCGCTGGATTCCCGAACTCGACGGGCTCGTCCCACAGAAGGCTCACGAACCGTGGACGCTGTCGGAATCAGAACAGGCGAGATACGGGGTCGAACTCGGCGTCGACTACCCGCGCCCGATGATCGACCCTACGACGTCGGGCGACGATCCCGTTTAGGGCCACGCCCGGCCGCGAAGCCGCCAGGAGGCGGTCACGAGGGCCGTCACGAGCACGAACGCGATCAGCGAGAGCCGCGGGATCGTCAACAGGCCGTCCAGCATCGGATAGAGGATCGACGAACAGCCGCCACCGACCGAACAGGTCCCACCGACGCTGGGTCGGACCTGGAGGATCACGTGGTACGTCGCGACGCCGAGGCCGAGCAGCGAGAGCGGTAGCACGGTGCGAGCGACGCCCGGACGGTCTTCGAGCGTCGCGACGCCCAGAACGACAACGAGCGGATACAGCAGGATGCGCTGGTACCAGCAGAGCTCGCAGGGGACCAGCCCCAGCCCGAGGCTGAAATACAGGCTTCCGGCGGTGCCGATACCCGCGACGAGCGTCGCGAGTCCGAGCAACGGTCGCGTGCGCGACGTCATCGTCCCCGTTGAGACACCCCGGCGGCTTGAACGAATCGGTGGATGAGAGGTGACGAAGGGGGGCAACTGGACCTGACAGTCGCTAGAATGGTCCGGTACCTCCCCGATACTGGACCGAATCACGTCGGCGCGTCACCGCGGGAAGAAAGACTTATCATCGTTTCCCGACCGCAAACATCGTGAGGATAGTTATCAATGGGTATCGCCGAGACATACACACGCGGACGTCAGTTCGCGGTGGCACGGCCCGGTTCCGTTCTCTTGGCGCTCGTCGGGATCATCCTGTTGTACGACCTGCTCTCCGGTCTCGCGACCGGACAGACGTCGTTCAGCAGCGTCGGCTCGCTCGTCTGGGACGGGCTGATGCGCGGGCTGGTGATCGGTCTCGCGGGCATCGGGCTCTCTATGACGTACAGTATTCTGAACTTCGCGAACTTCGCGCACGGTGACTTCATCACCGCGGGCGCGTTCTCCGGGTGGGCGACGACGTACCTCGTCGCCGGCCTCGGTCGGGCCGACGTGGGGGCACTGTTGCTCGTCGGCGCGGGCGGGTCCGTCTTCGGCGGGACGCTCGGCATCGGCGTCACCGGGACGCCGCTGGCCGTCGTCGCCGGCGCGCTCGTCGCCGGTGTCGCCACCGTCGTCCTCGCACTGGGCATCGATCGGCTCGTCTTCAAGCCCATCCGCGACGAGGACGGCATCACGCTTCTCATCACGAGCGTCGGCGTCGCGTTCGCGCTGCGGTATCTGATGCAGTTCGTCTTCGGGTCGAGCGTCCGCGGCACGACGTCACAGCCGCCGTCGCTCTCGTTGTACTTCGTCGACGGGGCCGTCCGCATCAACGCCCACGACATCGCGCTCGTCGTCGTCGCCGGGGGGCTGATGCTCGCCGTGCACCTGCTCTTGCAGATGACGAAACTCGGGAAGGCGATGCGGGCGATGGCGGACAACGAGGACCTCGCCCAGATCACGGGCATCCCGACCGAGCGCGTCGTGCGCTCGGTGTGGGTCATCGGCGGCGGCCTCACCGGCGTCGCCGGCTATATGTTCATCCTCTGGAAGGGTACACTCGGCTTCAACGACGGGTGGCTCCTCTTGCTCCTCATCTTCGCCGCGGTCATCCTCGGCGGCATCGGCTCGATCTACGGCGCCATCGTCGGCGGCCTCGCGATCGGGCTGACAGCGTCGGTGTCGGTCATCTGGATCCCGTCGGCGTTCGCCCGCGCGGCGGCGTTCGCCGTGATGATCGTCCTGCTGCTCGTGAAACCAGAGGGCATCTTCTCCGGGAGGTCGACAGCATGAGCGTCCGCGACGACGTCTCCGCTCGCTTACCGGGTGGCGACGCCGGGCTAATCGTGGGCGTCCTCGTCGTCATCTACATCGCGTACGTCCTGATCGGCGTCGGCCTCGGCTACTCGCTGCGCGGCCAACTCAACACCATCGCGGTCCTCACGTTCTACATCGGCGTCTTCGCGATGCTCGCGCTCGCGCTCAACCTCCACTGGGGGTACACCGGGCTGTTCAACATCGGTATCGTCGGCTTCATGGCCGTCGGTATCTACGTGATGGCGCTGGTCTCGAAACCGCTCTACGAATCTGGCGGCGCGGCGCAGGTCGGTGGGCTCGGACTGCCGCTCGTCGTCGGCATCATCGCCGGGATGGTCGCGGCGGCGCTTCTCGGGCTGGTGATCGCGCTCCCGGCACTCCGGTTGCGGGCGGACTATCTCGCCATCGTGACGATCGCGATGTCCGAAATCGTCCGTTTCTCGTTCCTCTCGGGCGAACTCCAGCAGTTCCAACTGCTCGGCGAGCGCGTCGGCTTCGGCGGCGGATCGGGGCTCATCCTCGATTTCACCGACCCGCTGGAGGCGTTCTTCGGCTTCTTCGGCCTCTGGGACGCGTATCTGGGCTTCGTCGACTCGTTCGAGGTGCTCGTTCCTAACAACCCGAAACCCGTCGTCGATGGCCTCGTCTACGGCGTGGTGCTGCTCTTCTTCGTCGCGGCGTTCTACTGGCTGCTCAAGCGCACGGGCGAATCGCCGTTCGGCCGCGTCCTCAAGGCCATCCGTGAGGACGAGGACGTTGCGAACTCGCTCGGGAAGAACACGAACCGGTTCAAAATTAAGGCGTTTATGCTGGGCTGTGCGCTGATGGGCCTGGCGGGCATCCTCTGGCTGATGACGAGCGGTGCTGTCACGCCGAACTTCTTCCGGCCGCGAATCACGTTCTTCGTGTGGATCGCGCTGATCATCGGCGGTGCGGGCTCGAACACGGGAAGCGTTCTCGGCGGCGCGGTCTTCGCCGCGCTGCTCTATCAGGGGCCGCGGTACCTGAAGAACCTCGTCGACACCGTCCTGCCGAACGCGGACGCGCCGTCGGGATTCGGCCCGGCGATCGCGCCGCTCATCTCGAATTTCGATCCGGCACCGCTGTTCTTCTACACGATCGACAGCATCCGACAACTCCAACTCGTGTTTATGGGACTCGTGCTCATCTGGCTGATGCACAACCGACCGGAAGGAATGCTCGGCTACCGCAAGGAGACGGCCGCCGGCATCCCGCTGACCGCGGCACGTGCGCGCGGAACAGCGGAGACCGATGGCGGCGAATCCGGAGGTGGTTCCGATGAGTGAGGCGGCCGACGCGGGCGACGGCGACGAACCGGGTGTCGAATCCGGAGCCACGTCAGGCGCTGGTGCCGTCGGCGACGCGCCGACGGAACTGAACCTCGGCTCCGGCGGCCCGAGCGTCAGCGAGGAGTACCCGCTGCAGGTGGACAGTCTGCGGAAGTCCTTCGGCGGGATCACCGCCGTCGACGACGCGTCCTTCCAGGTCGAACGCGGGAGCCTCACCGGACTGATCGGCCCGAACGGCGCCGGGAAGTCGACGACGTTCAACCTCATCACGGGGATGCTCCAGCCGGACTCCGGAACCGTGACGTTCGACGGCGAGGACATCACCGGGGAGAAGCCCCACGCCATCGCGAACAGGGGGCTCGTCCGGACGTTCCAGATCGCCCGCGAGCTGCAGGAGATGACGGTGCTCGAGAATATGATGCTGGCACCGAAGTACCAGCGCGGCGAGGCGCTGTGGCGGTCGGTGACGCCGGGGTTCCGCGGCGACGTCATCGAGCAGGAGTCCGAGTTGCTCGATCGCGTCTGGAACGTACTCGAGTTCTTCGAGATCGACCACATCGCCGAGGAGTACGCCGGGAACCTCTCGGGCGGCCAACGGAAACTCCTGGAGATGGCGCGGGCGCTGCTCACCGACCCGGATATGCTGCTGCTCGATGAGCCGTTCGCCGGCGTCAATCCGTCGCTGGAGCGACGACTCCTCGATCACATTCACGAACTCCGCGAGCAGGGCTACACGTTCCTGCTCGTCGAACACGATATGGACCTGATTATGGAGAACTGCGAACGCGTCATCGTCCTCCACCAGGGCCGGGTCCTGACGGAGGGCACGCCCGCGGAGATACAGGCGAACGAAGAGGTCATCGAGGCCTACCTCGGAGGGAACGTATGAGCGCCGACACGACTGGGAGAGCCGACGGCGACGACGCCGCGGTCTCCCGTGAGACGATTCCGGAGCGCGGAGACCAGTCCTTACTCGAAGTTCGGGATCTCGACGCCGGCTACGGCGATCTCCAGATCCTCACCGACGTCGATATGGACGTCGCCGACGGCGAGTACGTCACCATCGTCGGCCCGAACGGGGCCGGCAAGTCGACGGTGATGAAGTCCGTCTTCGGGCTCACGACCCATATGGGCGGGACCGTGACCTTCGAGGGCGAGGACATCACCGGCCTCCGTCCGGAGGAGATCATCCACGAGGGTATCGGCTACGTCCCGCAGAACGACAACGTCTTCGCGTCGCTGACGGTTCGCGAGAACCTGGAGATGGGCGCGTACATCCTCGACGAGGTGCCACAGGACGCCCTCGACGCCGTCTTCGATCGGTTCCCGATCCTCGAGGAGCGACAGACCCAGAAGGCGGGCACGATGTCCGGCGGCCAACAGCAGATGCTCGCGATGGGCCGCGCGCTGATGCTCGATCCCTCGCTGCTCTTGCTCGACGAGCCCTCTGCGGGCCTCGCGCCCGACCTCGTCGACGACATGTTCGATCGCATCGACGCGATCAACGACGACGGGACGGCTATCCTGATGGTCGAGCAGAACGCCAAGGAGGCGCTCCGTCGCTGTGACCGTGGGTACGTCCTCGCGAACGGCCAGAATCGGTATATGGACGACGGCGACGTGCTGCTGAACGACGAGCAGGTCCGTCAGGACTTCCTCGGCGGATAACACGGCCGTCGCACCTTCTTTTCGATCCCACGGACTGCAGTAGACAGTGTCAGGTACCGACCTCGGACGACAGCAGACGGTGCCGGGTAGCGATCGCTCGCGACGCTACTCGGCTGTCGCCGTCGAAAAAATCCGGAATCGATCGAACGGGTCGCTCTAGCTGTCCGGTCCCGACAGCGCCGTCTCGATGACGGAGGAGTACGAGGACTCGCCTTTGTTGAAGGCGACCTTGTGGTAGACCTCGCCGCCGAACTGCTCGGTGAAGACGCTGCTGAAGCGGTCCGAGAGCTGCTGGCCGTAGTCGTTGTTGACGTACAGCGTCGAGACGGAACTGACGCCGAGCCGTTCGGACATCACTTGCGCCATCACGCGGCCCTGCAGGAAGTCCGAGGGCGCCGTCCGGAAGATGTAGTCGTCGTCGTCGAGGTTCGACACCGACAGCGCGGTGGACGACGGCGAACAGCCGACGATCTCGTTCGGGATGAACACCTGCTGTGAGACGGGAACGTTGACCCCCGAGGACGCCGACCCGCAGACGCTCGGCACGCCGGCGCTCGCGAGCGTCTCGGCGGCCGAGGTACCGGCGCTCGGCGACGTCTGGGTGTCTTCGATCTGCGCGTTGACCGACAGGCCGGCGGGGTTGGCCTCGTTGATCTGCGTCACGGGGATCTGTGCCGCCTGGATCATCGGCTGTCCGACGGAGGCGAGGTCACCGGTCTCGGGAAGCAGGATTCCGACAGACATCTCGCGGTCGCTGCCGCCTGATCCGCTATCGGCAGAAGAACCGGCGCCGTCGGGATTCTCGCCCTCGAAGTTCTGGACTTCGACCTGGCTCGTCCCGCCGTCGGCGAACTCCCAGATGGAGTAGGCTGCGGACGCCGGGTCGCCGTCTTCGTTGAAGTTCGTCGCCGACGACGCGCCCTGATAGTTCACGTCTTCGCCGTTGGCGGCCGCCTCGACGCCCTCGACGAGGTTCTCGGGTGTGACGGTCATTCCGTCCGGGTTCGCGATCCGGCGCATCTGCTCTTGAATCGCCGTGCCGTCGTTCGCGCCGGCAGCGGCGTTCGCGAGGAGCTGAATCGCGACGGAGTCGTACGTCTGCGAGGTGAACACGCCGGGCGAGGAGCCGTACTCGTCCTGGAACAGCGTGTTGAACGCCTCCTGGTTCGGCCCGCCGGCTGCCGGGGCCGTCCCGGTGACGTTCGCCATATCGTTCCCGACCTGGCCCGGCATCGCACCGTCGCGGAGGCCGTCAGGAACGAGAATCTCCTCGCTACCGTCAGATTGGCTGTAGTAGTCACGGAACAACTGAATCCCACTTTCGGGGTACCCGATGACGACGAGGCCTTCCGGGCCGCCGCTGCCGCCGCCACCGCCGCCGGTCGTCGTGGTTTCGCCGCCACCGTCTCCGCCTTCGGTACCCCCACCGTCGCCGCCGCTTTCTCCGGGGCTTCCAATACAGCCAGCGAGTCCAGTTGCACCGATTGCACCAGCCGCACCGACGCGCTTCATAAAGTCGCGCCGTACGATATCACGTGCCATATCCCTCGGAAGGGGACTCCTCCGTATAAATGTATCCGTTACAATACTGTGCGTTCGGGTATATGCACTATACAATGACAACAATTCACGTGGTGAGATCCGTCCGTACCCGGTGTCTGCTATTCCCGGTCGAGACGAGCGCGGGGGCGTACTGATCGACTCCTGACGTTTTGGGATGGCGTGTCAGTGATGGTCCAGTCTCGTCCGGTTCGGATGTGTTCACTTGTCCCAAAGGCGCACCAGCAGACCTCCAAATCGCCACGCTCAAGCGCTCGGGGACCCGCGCATCAAGAGATGACCATCCCCTCGTTCGTCATCGGGATCGCGGGCGGCACCGGCGCGGGGAAGACGACCGTCGCGCGCCTCATCACCGAGAACGTCGGCGACGACGTCACGCGGATCCCGCTGGACAACTACTACGAGGATCTGAGCCACCTCGACTTCGAGGAGCGTGAGGACGTCAACTACGACCACCCGTCGGCCTTCGAGTGGGAACTGATCCGCGAGCAGGTATCGACGCTCCTGGAAGGACAGCCCATCGAGATGCCGACCTACGACTTCGAGACCCACAATCGGACCGACGATCCCGAGACGGTCGAACCGACGGACGTCATCGTCGTCGAGGGGATCTTCGCGCTCTACGACGAGGAGATCAACGAGATGCTCGATCTCCGCTTGTACGTCGAGACCGACGCCGACGTCCGAATCCTTCGCCGTATCCAACGCGACGTGATCGACCGCGGGCGCGATCTGGAGGGCGTCATCGATCAGTACCTCTCGACGGTCAAGCCGATGCACGAACAGTTCGTCGAGCCCACGAAGCGCCACGCCGACCTCATCGTCCCGGAGGGAGCGAACACGGTTGCAGTGAACCTCCTCGAAGAGAAGATCCGCGCCGAGGCCGGCGGCAGTACACCGCGGGAGTGGGAGCGTGACTCCGTCGAAGAGGCGCTCGTCGATCAGATCTCGGTCGACCCCGATCAGTGACCGCGCTGGAAACGCGGCTCCGACGAGCGAGCGACCTGACGCCGTCCCGCGTCGGCGTCCCGGGAACGTCCCGATTCGTCGACGTCGGCGACGTGAGGCTGCACACCGTCCTCGCCGGGCCGGAAGACGGCGAACCGGTCGTCTTGCTTCACGGTTTCCCGGAGTTCTGGTACGGCTGGCACGCGTATCTCGAACCGCTGGCGAACGCAGGCTACCGCGTCGTCGTCCCCGATCAGCGCGGCTACCACCGGAGCGAGAAGCCCACCTCCGTCTCGGCGTACCACCCCGACAGGCTCGCGGGCGACGTTTGTGGACTCCTCGATGCGCTCGACATCCAGGATGCCCACCTCGTCGGACACGACTGGGGCGCGCTCGTCGGGTGGTGGGTCGGCCTCCACACGCCCGAGCGACTCCGGACGCTCTCGATTCTCAACGTCCCGCACCCGACGGCGTTCCGGCGCTCGCTCACCCGGAATCCGCGACAGCTCTTGCGAAGCTGGTATGCGGGGTTCTTCCAGTTACCTCGGGTCCCGGAACTGCTTGCACCTGCCGGAAACTGGCGCGTTCTCACCGACGTTCTCGAACAAACCAGCCGCCCGGGAACGTTCGACGAGACCGATTTCGAGCGCTATCGAACGGCCTGGGGCGTCGATGCCGCGTATCGATCGATGGTGAACTGGTATCGAGCGATGGGTCGTGCGAACCCCCGCCCACGAACCGAACGGGTGACGCCGCCGACGCTCGTGCTCTGGGGGGCGAACGACGACTTCCTCCTGGAATCGCTGGCTGCAGAGAGCGCAGCCTACTGCGCCACGAGCCGACTCGTCGTCCTCGACGACGCCACGCACTGGCTGCACCACGAAGAGCCGGATCGGGTGCTGGCCGAACTCACGCGGCAGTTTCGCACGGCCCCCTAACTCCGCTCTCCGGTTCCAACCGGCGATCGCTTCGGTGTCGCAGTTGGCTCCATCGCCGCCCCTCGGACTATATATATCTTAAGAGTACACTTAGCGAGATACTTATACGGACCCGGGAAAGGGTCAGGTGACGCGAGGTCGTCGCGCCGGCGGGATGAGCTCCGTTGGATTCGCGCTCGCGTCCCTTCATGAGCCGGTCGGTCGGGGGGCGAACCCCTGCGGCCGACTGTCGAAACAACGTCGTGAGCGACTGGTCTCCGCTGACGATCGGACGACAGCGCCACGTTCAAATCGCCCCGGAGAGACCGTCGAATATGGCGGATCTCGGCAAAGTCGATCGCTCGTTCTTCGACGAGTACGTCTTCCCGCGTCTCGGTGCCGACCGCGGCGACGTGGCGCTCGGTCCGACGCACGGCGTCGACTTCGGCGTGTTAGATCTCGACGGTACGGCCGTCGCTATCGCGACCGATCCCGTCTCCGTCCTTCCGGGCCTCGGATTCGAGCGCGCCGGGCGGTTCGCGCTCGATTTCGTCCTCGCGGACGTCGCTGTCTCCGGACTCGCTCCCTCTCATCTCGCCATCTCGTTCACGCTCCCGCCCGATTTCGACGACGAGTCGTTCGCGACCCTGTGGGAGTCGATGCACCGAGAGGCCGCGGACCTCGGCGTCTCGGTCGTCACCGGCCACACCGCCCGCTACAGCGGCTGTTCCTTCCCGTGGGTCGGCGGCGCGACGGCGCTCGGCGTCGGCGATCACGACGACCTGATCCGCCCGGACGGCGCACGCGTCGGCGACGACGTGCTCGTGACGAAGGGTCCCGGCGTGGAGGCCACGGGGCTCCTCACGTCGCTGTTCCCCGATCAGTTCGACCTCGACGCGGCGACGCTCGCGGCCGCGCAGTCCCGCCTCGACGACGCGTCCTGCGTCCGCGACGCGATGACCGCGGCCGCGGTGGGCGGCGTTCACGCGATGCACGACGCGACCGAGTGCGGACTCTTCGGCGCGTTCGTCGAGGTCGCAGACGGTGCTGGCGTCCGATTCGAGCTCTCAACGGGCGACATCCCGCTCTTGTCGGGCGTCCGCGAGACCGCCGACGCGCTGGGGATCGACCCGTGGAAGGCGACCACCGGCGGGACGCTCGTGCTGACGGTCGATCCCGATCGCACTGCGGACGTCGTCGGCGCGCTGGAGTCAGAAGGAACGCCGGTCGGCGTCGCTGGAACGGTCGAATCCGGCACGGGCGTCGCAGTCGACGGTGCGGAGATTGCACATCCCGACGTCGATCCCTCGTGGGCGGCCTTCGAGGAGTTGGCGCGAGCGAGCGACGTGGAAGACAGCGCGTGACTGCCGTCGTCCGCTTACTCTAGCCGCTCGGCGTACTCGCGGTCCAGTCTATCTGCCGCCGGATACTCGCCGTCGAGTTCGATCCGCCACCCCTCCAGGACTGTCGGGTCCTCGAGTGCGTCGCCCAGCGTCCCTCGGATGTCGTGGACGTTGACGCCGTAGTAGTCGTCGGGGACGCCCCGGAGGTACTGCAGCGCGGTACGGAACAGCGAGCGCATTCCGTCGTCGTCCTCGAAATCGAAGTGCTTGTACGCGCCGGCGGCGACCTGGACCATTCCGTGGAGAAACGCGCTTTCGGTCGTCCCCGACCCGTAGTTGTACCACTCCACCTCGAAGCAGTCGTGCGACTCGTGGAAGGCCCCCGAGTTGTAGAGTCGGACCCCGTGGATCGTCGCCCGGCGAAGCGTCCCGTGCTCCCACCCGTTCGACGCGGCCCGCGTCGGATCCCAACCGGTCGGCGTACCGGTCGTCGGCGGCCCCACTGTGTCGTCGCGGGTGTGGTCTGTCACGTTCGCTGCTTCGGGCCCCACAAACAAAGAGATTTGACTCTCCGTCACTTGACGAGAATCAATGCGAATCTACGAACTCGGGGAGGGGACACCCGAGGTCGCCGTCGTCGGATCAGTCCACGGGGACGAACCCTGCGGGGAGCGGGCGATCGAACGCTTCGTCGCGTCCGATCCGGACGTCGAGCGGCCGGTAAAGCTCATCGTCGCCAACGAGGAGGCGCTTGCGGCCGACGTCCGCTACCTCGACGAGGACCTCAACCGGGCGTTCCCGGGCGATCCGAACGCAACGACGCACGAAGGCCGGCTCGCGCACGATCTCGTGCGCGAACTCCGAGGAAAGACTGTCCTCTCGCTGCACTCGACGCAGTCGTACGCCGAGCCGTTCGCACTCGTCGACGAGGTCGGCGCGGTGTCGCGGGCGATCTGTCCGCACCTCCCGATCGAGTACCTCGTCGAGACGGGCTCGTTCGCGGGCGGTCGACTCATCGATCACGCACACACGATCGAGGTCGAGACCGGTCTGCAGGGAACCGAGGAGGCTGCGACGAACGCCTACTGGCTCGTTCGCGCGTTCCTGTCGGCGACGGGTGTGCTGCCCGCGCCGATCGAAGGCGACGTCGAACCGCCGCTGTCGCTACCCCGGCGAGAGGAAGACGAAGTGACGGTCTTCCGCCTGCTCGATCAGATTCCGAAGGACCCCGCCGAGGACTACCGAGTCTTCGTCGATAACTTCCAGCGCGTCGCGCCGGGCGATCCGGTCGCCGCCGCCGATGGAGAGTCCTACAGCGCAGACAGCGAGTTCTATCCGGTGCTCCTCTCGGCGTACGGCTACGAGGACGTGTTCGGCTACGCGGCCGATCGGCTCGGCACGCTCGCGTGAGGAGGACATCCGGACCTACCGGGTAGATCTGAAGCGACGGCTGTCGAACGACGACGCGAGACGAGTTCTCCGACTACGATTCCGGCGGGGCGAGTTCGACGAGCGTCAGCTCTCGGTCGAGATAACAGAACTCGTGGGGTGGGTCGCCACGGACCTCGTCGATCCGGTACTCCGTCTCGAAGTCCGCACCCTCCGGTACGCAGTACTCGTGGCTCGGACACTCCGTGTGGGGGCACGGGCCGGGGAGCGTCACCTTGCTGCCGGCGTAGGCTCCCTTCGAGGCGACGTTGGCCGTGATCGAGGCCGGCTCGACTTCGACGGCGCGAACGCCGGTATCGTGGACGGCGCAATCGAGGAGTTGTCCGTTCTCGCGAACGTCCGTCACCTCGTAGCGGACGCCTTCGGTGAGGTTCAGACACTGCTGTCGGTAGGGACAGCCCTCGCACGCCGACGACTCGCCCTCGTAGACGAACTCCGTCCCCGGAGACGCGAGCCGGTCGCCGATGAGCGTGACCTGGGACATCTACGTCCGACTATTCGTCGCGCGCGGTTAAGCGTGTGTGTCCGGCGGAACGGACGCGGCCGAGAGTCGCGACTGTGGTGGGCCGAGTCCAGCGATCGGCCTGACACGACCGCGACGCGTCGCTGTGAGTTGGCGAACAGTCGGCACCGACAATCAATCCCACGTCGACGTGCCGAACGACCGCGGCCCGACGCGGGACGAGCGTCATCGCACACGCCCGCTGTCGTCGGATTGGTATAAGAACCTGCGGAGGCGTCGGATTGCGCGGCGGGAGTCGACTCATTCAGACCGGCGTGCGCCCGTCCCTGTGAGCCCGCGATCCGCGAGCGCGTCGAGACGGATTTCGCTGCCGTCGATCGGCACGCCCGCGTACTCGTCGTCGTCGAGGAGAAGCGCCCCGTCGAGGTCCGCGTAGTCGAGCAGCGGTGCGAGGTGACAGGCGGCCGCGATGGCGGCGTTCGTCTCGATCATACAGCCGAGCATCACCTCCAGTCCGTGCGCGCGAGCGGCGGCGATCATCCGCCGCGCTTCCGGGAGTCCGCCGCACTTCATCAGTTTCAGATTCACGATGTCCGTTCGGTCGGCGACCGCCGGGACGTCCGGGAGCGTCACGCAGGACTCGTCGGCCGCGATCGGGAGCGCGGAACGCTCGTAGACGAACCGCAGGCCCTCGGGATCGCTCGCCGGAACCGGCTGCTCGACGAACTCGACGTCGTAGGCGGCGAGTCGGTCGGTCATCCGGACCGCCTCCCGCGGTGTCCACGCCTCGTTCGCGTCGACGCGGATCCGCGCTTCGGGCGCTTCCTCGCGGACGGCGGCGACGATCTCCTCGTCGCGGCCGGTACCGAGTTTTATTTTCAGCACGTCGTAGCCGTCGTCCACGGCTGCACGCGTCTTTTCGCGCATTCGGTCGGTCTCGTCGAGTCCGATCGTGAACGACGTTTTCGGTGCCTCATCGGGGTCGAGACCCCACTGTCGGTACAGCGGCACGCCGAAGCGCTTCGCGGCGAGGTCGTGCAGCGCGACGTCGACCGCCGTACGCGCCGCCGGGTTGTCCTCGACGACGCCGCGGAGTTTCCGCTCGATCGCCGCGATCGCGTGCGGGTCGTCGACGGACTCGACGACTGCGAGCAGGTCGGGCAGGACCGCCTCGACGGTTGCGGCCGTCTCCCCGTAGTGGGCCGAGGGTGCGGCGGCACCGACGCCCGTGGCCCCCTCGTCGTCGGTGATCCGGACGACGACGTTCTCCGCGGTGGTCTGGGTGCCGCGCGAGATCGTGAACGCGTCCGCGAGCGGGAGCGTGACGCGCTCGAACTCCGTCGAGAGCATCGCTCACTCCGCCCCGAGGATCGAGTCCAGAACCGCGTCGGCGTCGAACCGGACGACGTCGGTCGCCGGCTGACCGAGTTCCTCGGCGTAGGCATCGACGGCGGCCTGCGCCTCCGCGTCGTCTTCAATGTCCGAAGTGTTCAGCGCGCCCGCGACGACCGCACCCTCGTGGACGGGCGCGGCGAGGTTTTCGTAGAGATCGACGTATTCGTCGAGCGCGGGGAGCGAGAACGACTCGTATCCGTGGATCGCCTCACGACCCGCCGTGTGACAGAGGACCATCGAGTCCGGCATCGAACCGTGGAGGATGCCGCAGGTAACCGCGGAGTACGCCGGGTGGACGATGCTGCCCTGTCCTTCGACGAACAGCACGTCGTAGTCGTCGCCGACTTCCAGCAGCATCTCCTCGACGGCGCCCGCGGTGAAGTCCGAGACGACGCGGTCGATAGGGTTGCCCCAGCCGGCGATCATAATGCCCGTCTGGCCCGTCGGGATGAATCCGGCGTCGACGCCGCGTTCGCGTGCGGCCTCGACGAGTTCGAGCGCGACCGTCATCTTCCCGACCGAGCAGTCCGTCCCGACCGTCAGCACGACCTCGGCGTCGATGTCGGCACTTTGGCCGCCGGCGACGGTCAAGTCCGCTTTCGGCTTGCGCACGTCGCGGAGGGCGACGTCGTGCTCGGCGGCGAGGTCGGCGAACTCCTCGTCTTCGGAGAGGAAGTAGTGGAGGCCGGCGACGACGTCACAGCCTCGTTCGATCGCGGTACGCACGTCGGGCCGCCAGGAGTCGTCGAAGTCGCCACCGATCGGCGAGATGCCGATCAGGAGCGTGTCCGCCTCGGGCGCGTCCGCCATCGAGGAGACGATCGGCACCTCGGGTAGGTCGCGCCGGTGGTCTGTCGTGACCGTTCCGGCGCGGTCACGGTCGAGGACGGCGACGACGTCGTAATCGGCGTATTTGAGGACGCCCGTGGCCGTCTTCGCCCGCTCGGGGAACTTCTCGTGTGCGAGGACGACGACCCGTTCGGGGTCGTCGCTGTCTGAACCTGCGGTCATACCTGAACCGAGGCCGAGGGCGGTTTTAATCCTCGTGGTTTGGACACCCTTCATACGGATTGTCGTAACTGCTCGGAGAGTCTCGCCGTACCGTCCGGAGAGAAATCTATCGTAGCGTTTGTAAGTCTTCACGCACCGAATCGCACGCGGTCGTGCGATTGGCTATGTACTCAGTTGCAGGCGCTGCTATATGAGGACTTCCGATACTCTCTATCAAAGCAGCGACAGCCGGACCGTCCAGAACTCTCGAACCGCTCGCTGGAGCGCCTCGCCGGGGGCGCCACTGGCGTCGACGGCAGCCGTCCGGTCGGCGAGGTCGGTGAACTGTCCCAGCACCGTCTGTTCGCCGAGTACGACCAGATCGGCGTCGTCTGAAAGCCCGATCGAACCGTCGCGCACGTCCGAATCAAGATGTGTCTCGATAGCGTCGCGCGCCCGGCCGAGATGATCGTCGACCTG
Organism: Halobellus sp. Atlit-38R; assembly: GCF_003665925.1. Lineage (NCBI taxonomy): Archaea > Methanobacteriati > Methanobacteriota > Halobacteria > Halobacteriales > Haloferacaceae > Halobellus > Halobellus sp. Atlit-38R. Next base: position 67,226 of record NZ_QXIJ01000004.1, on the reverse strand, counting down.
CTGGTCGCGCCGTCGCTCGAAGCGTGCCTGCGAGAACCCGCCCTTCGAGTGCGATCCCATCACGTCGGATTCGATGTCGTCGACGAGCGTCACGGCGTCGCCGTCGTAGATCCCGAGCGCGAACAGATCCGAGCGCACGAGGGCGACCCAGGTCGGCGCGGCGGGAGCGAACCACGACCGATCGAGCCTGAACTCGGAATCCCACGCGGCGAACGGCGCGGGCGGCGTCGGCGGGTCGAGCGCGGCAGCGACGAGCCCGGCGTCGTCGACGCAGACCAGGCAGGGCGCGGCGCGACGGATCAGCGCTGCACGCTCGCCGAGCGCGTCCGAAACGGCCTCGGGGACCTCTTCGTCAACCATCGCGGTCAGCGCGCCTTCTGGTCCGGTCTCGAAGGACGCGAGTCGCGAGAGAACCTCATCCCGGCGCTCGCCGCGGAGGGCCTCAGTGTCGCGGAAGTCGACGTCGGCCGTCTCGTCGCCCGAGAGCCGCTCGACCCGCTCTTCGAGCCCTTCGATCCGGTCTTCGAGTCGATTGACTTCCGCCTCGGCCTCCTGTCGTTTCCGGGCGGCCTCCGATCGGCGCTCCTCTTCGGCCTCGGCGCGGCGTTCGAGGTGGCGTTTTTCCTCCTCTAGTTCCTCGATCCGGGCTTTGAGCTCTGCGCGGCCGAGCAACTCGTCGAGCATACCACGACGCGCGACCCCGGGCCACTTATACTGTCGGTTCTCGGAGACGACCGTCGACTGCTCAGGTCGGCAGGCGCTCCAGTCGCCGTTCAGACTGCGGGACACACCGGAGCAACGACCAAAAATAAGCGCTGTCGGGGAGGTCACTACCGGCCCCACCTCACGCCACGGCTTCGTCGTCGCCGAAACGATAGCCCGAGTACCGGAGGAGTTCGGCCGCGCGGTCGGGTCGCGCCAGCAACACGTCGCGTTCGGCCGGGAGGTCGGCGTCAGTGACTGATTCGGGGACGGCGAGCGTTCCCGAGGGGACCTCGTCGTCGCCGAGGACCGGGATGTGGCCACGATCGAGTTTCATCACGAGCGGCGCGTCGGTGCGGAAGAGCCCCTCGTCGCCGTAGAGGTGCTCGTTTACCCGCTCGTGATCCGCCCGCTGGATCGCGGGGACGTCCCGATCTGACGGCTCGACGTACAGTCGTCCCAGGTAGTAGCTCGTGGAGAACGTTTCGAACATCTGTGCGAGATGTTCTCACACATACATACTGATAAGTCTTTCTGGAAACCTACAAGTCGAAGCGCATTCAGTTTACATCGTCGAGAAATCGGATCACTCGCCGGACGTTCACTCGTTTTTCGTCGCGGCCGTCATCGCCCAGACTGCCGTGAGACCCAGCGCGGCCGCGGGAACGAGCGGGAGCACGAGCAACGAAGCGATGTAGGGAATGCCGATCGCAGAGAGGATTCCCGGGCGGATGTAGATGACACCGGGGACGACGAGCGTGCAGACGACGAGGACGCCGACGAGCACCCAGCCGCGCATCCCGAAGCCATCGGGGTCCGCCTCGGCGTCGGCCGAGGCGCCGCTGGCTGCCGTCTCCTCGCCACCAGGCCGATGGACGTATCCCTCGTCGTCAGAGCTCACTGTCCGGAATTACGACCACTTTGCCAAAGCCCTCACGGTTCTCGATCATCTCGTGGGCGCGCGCGGACTCGCTCATCGGCAGGGTCGCCCGGATCCGCGGTTCGAGGACGCCCTCCCAGACGAGTTCGAGCGCTTCCTCGGCCTGTTCGGGCGTCGCCATCGTCGAGCCGATCACCTCCAGTTGGTTCCAGAAGATCCGGTTCAGCGCGGCGTCCGGATTCGGCCCCGTCGTCGCCCCACAGGTGACGAATCGACCTCCTTTCCGGAGGCTCTTCAGCGAGTCGTCGTAGGTGGCCTCGCCGATATGATCGACCACGACGTCGACGCCACGGCCGTCCGTCAGGTCGTGGACGTCGCGGGCGAAGTCCGACTCCTCGTAGTTGATGCCGTGGTCCGCCCCGCAGTCGGCCGCATACGCGAGTTTCTCCTCGGAGGAGGCGGTCGCGAACACCTCACAGCCGGCGTAGTCGGCGATCTGGACCGCGGCGTGGCCGACGCCGCCGGACGCACCGTGGACCAGCACGCGTTCGCCCGCCCGGAGTTCGGCCCGGTGGATCAGCATCCGCCAGGCGGTCTGGAAAACGAGGGACGCCGACCCGGCAACCTCCCAGTCGACGTGGTCGGGAACCGGAACCAGATTCGCAGCCGGCACCGCGGCGTACTCGGCGTGGACGCCGCGGCTGTGTTCACCGATGATGTGGAAGTCCGGCGCGAGCGTCGGATCGTCCCGCCGCGGGAACGAAGCGCCGCTGCCTTCGGCGTCGTCGCCGGCGACGCCCGCGATGAGCGCGACGCGGTCACCCGGCTCGAAGCGCGTCACGTCCGTACCGACCTCCGCGACGGTGCCGGCCATATCGCTCCCGGGAATGTGCGGGAAGGAGAGATCGATCCCGGGGAGTCCGCGCCGCGTCCAGATGTCGAGGTGGTTCAGCGCGGCGGCTTTCACGTCGACGAGCACCTCGTCGCGGCCGACTTCTGGGTCGGGGAACTCGTCGTATTCGATGACGTCGCGGTCGCCGTGCCCGGTCAGTTGGACGGCTTTCATACCTGCCCTCTCACCCGCGGTGTACAAAAGCCCGGCCACGAGGACCTGCTGTGGGGTCCGACCAAGATGGCTCGGCCACGGCGTCCTCTCTGCGACCCGTTCCGTTGAAGTAGTTCAACCAACTACGGATTCGACAACGAATGAGCGAGGACTTCTACGACGTACTCGGTGTCTCCCGGGACGCCACCGAGGACGAGATCACGCAGGCCTACCGGAAGAAGGCCGCAGAGTATCACCCCGACGTCTCCGAGGAGCCGGACGCCGAGGAGAAGTTCAAGAAGGTCAAGAAGGCCAAAGAGGTCCTCACCGACGACGAGAAGCGCCAGATGTACGATCAACTGGGCCACGAGCGCTTCGAACAGGCCGAAAAGCGCGGGGGCGTCGGCGGCGCGGGCGGTGCCGGCGGTCGCGGCCAGGGCAATCCCTTCGGCGGGATGGGCGGCGGCGGCCAGGGCAACCCCTTCGAGGACATCTTCAGCCAGTTCTTCGGCGGCGGCCGCGGTCAGGGGCAGGGCCGACAGCGCAACCGCCCGCGACAGGGCCAGAACCTCCGCACGCAAGTCACGCTCGACCTCGAGGAGGTCTACGAGGGCGTCGAAAAGCAGTTCACGATCACCCGCCCCGAGACCTGTTCGGAATGTAACGGGCGCGGTCACCCGGAGGACGCCGAAGTGAACACCTGTCCGGAGTGTAACGGCCGCGGTCAGACCACGGCCGTCCGCGACACCCCGCTGGGCCGCGTGCAGCAGACGCAGACGTGCCCGCGCTGTGAGGGCTCGGGCGAAACCTACAGCGAGACCTGTTCGACCTGTGGTGGCGACGGCGTCACGCGCGAGGAGGCGACGCTCTCGGTCGACATCCCGGCTGGCATCCGCGACGGCCAGACGCTCCGGATGGAAGGCGAGGGCGCGCCCGGCGAGAACGGCGGCCCGAACGGCGACCTCCTCATCGACGTCGCCGTCCGCGCGCACGACGACTTCGAGCGCGAGGGCGACGACCTCTATCACCGCCACCCGATCTCGTTCCCGAAGGCCGTCTTCGGCGGCACAGTCGAGGTCCCGACCGTGGGCGGCACGACCGACCTCGACGTTCCGGACGGCACCCAGAGCGGCGAGGAGTTCCGGATCCGCGGCGAGGGGATGCCGCATCTCCGGGGGCGGGGCCACGGCGACCTCTACGTGCAGGTGCAGGTCGTGACGCCCGAGGAACTCAACGAAGAGCAGAAAGAAGCGCTGGAAGCCTTCGCCGAGGCCGGCGGCGAGGACATCGACGTCAACGAGGGCTTCTTCGAGAAGATCAAGAACTCGTTCTAATCTACCTTTTTCCACGGTGAGTTTCCTCGCGGCGCGGAGCGCCGCTGCGGGAACCCACCGCGCAAAAACCTAGAGGGAAAAAGCCGCGAGGCGAGCGCGAGTGATCAGCAGAACTGTTGAACCCATTGATGGACGCTGGCCACGGCACGGAGATGCTGGGAGACTACGGTGAGATGTCGTGGTTCTCGTCGTTTGTCCCGGCTAGTTCAGAACTTATGCAGACCACTCCCGCTCGCCTCGCGGTACTGACACGGGGAGACCGCCTCCGCACCGCGACTGCTACCGAACCGCTACCGCTCCGCTACTGCTCGGCTACCGCTCCGCTACTGCTCGGCTACCGCTCCGCTACTGCTCGGCTACCGCTCCGCTACTGCTCGGCTACCGCTCCGTGACCGCGACCGCACCGCCTCCGCTCTGCGAGTGTTCTCGCTACTCCTCCTCGTCGACGACGTAGGCCTGGAGTCGTCGACGGTGCCGACCCGCGGCGCGCCGAAGACGAGCCAGACGCACGTGTTATCGGCCAGAGCGACACTACACTGCCCTAAACTGGTGTGACCCGGCAGTTTTCCACACTGTCGGCCGTGCTCCCCGCGGCCCCCACTTTCACGTGTCTCTCGACCGAACACTCTCTGTATGTCCTACACGAAAGCGACCTACGAAGACGGCGAGGAGAAAGCGCCCGGAATGTACTTCCTCCGCGACGAACTCGACTGTGAGAACCTCGGGTTCACGGTCGTCGACGTCGACGCCGACTGGAGCGGGATGGAACACGACCACGCCGACGGCGGCCACGAGGAAGTGTACTACCTCGTCGACGGCGCGGGCAGCATCACCGTCGACGGCGACACCGTGTCACTTGCCCCCGGCGACGTCGTCCGCGTCGCGCCGACGTCGAGCCGCCAGCTCCACGCCGACGAATCGAGCACGTTCGTCGTGGCCGGCGCGCCCTGACGATCGGAGCAGCGGCGGCCGACGCCGTTTTGCACCCCGGCGACGACCCACTGGTATGAACGCCGACTCGGATGCAGACTCCGACGACGACGCCGATGCCGAGTTCCCATCGCCGTGCGTGGATCCCGACATCGTCGGCGACCTCGTCGCTCGCGAGCGCCGGACCTCGGGCCTCGCGCTCCGGGCCGACGACCCCGGTCGGACGTACAGCTACTACGATTTCATCACGACCTCTTACAAGGCCGGGAACGTCCTCCGCTACCTCGGCGTCCGCGAGGGCGACGAGGTCCTCGTGGTGCCGGAGGCGCTCCCCGAACCAGTGCTCACGTTCTTCGGCGCGGCGCAGTTGGGTGCGGTGACGCGCTTTGCCGACGATGTCGGCGAAACCGTCCCTCGCGCCGTCGTCACACCCGCAGAGCGCGAGGACGACTTCGATCTGCCGCCGGGCCACCGCCTCGCGGTCTACGGCGATAAGCCGACAGACCCCTCGACGACTCACTGGGAGACCGAGGTCTGGAGTGAGAACCCCGCGATCCACCCCGCGACGGTCACGCCCGGCGACCCACTGCTCGCGGCTACCGGCCGGACCTACTCGCACGCGGAGGCGCTCGCCGCTGCGTCGGACACCGTCGCCGACGCCGACCTCCAGACCGGGACAGAAGTGTTCGTACAGGGGCCACTCGGGGACCCAGAAGTCGTCACTGCCGGTCTCCTGGCTCCGATTATGACGGGAGCGACGATCGTCTTTCCCGGCCCATCTGAGACGCCGAAGAGAGCCACCGCTGAGTCGGAAGGCGACGACGCAAGTGTCGTGACCGGGACCGGGCAGCCCGGCGGTTCGGCGCTTTCGTCCGAGTGACCCGACGGAAGACGTATTACCGTTCCGACACGATAGATCGTATGCTCCTCAGAGCCGCCGCACTCGCGCTCGGTATCGCCGAACTGCTCGCACCCCGTCGAATCACCGATTTCTGGGTGGGTCTCGCTACGAGGGGCGAGGCCGAAGTGAAGTCGTGGGTGTACACCGTCGCTCGGATCGAAGGCGCATTGCTCGTCCTGTGGGCGCTGAAGGGGCTCACGTCGAGATCGACGGACACAGACACGCCATCGGAATCGTAGCGACGGCGACCGCGCGGGACCACAAGATATTCCTTTTCGGTTCTAATTATATCTAATTACAGAATGGTCGACGCCGTTCCGCAGGAGGCTCCGACGCGATTCGACTACGTGCTCGGTGGGATGGGTGTCAGTCTCGCCTGCGGCGGCGTCGTCGGCATCGTCTCCGCGGTCCCGCTCGCCGCCGCGAGCGGCGTGGCGTCCGTGATCGCGACGCTCCTGTTGCTGCTCGGCACGGCCAGTCAGTACTGACCGGAAACCGAGGACTCCTTGTGCGGGCGCGTATCCAGACGTGATATGAGCCTGGAAGTAGCGGTCGCTGTCCCGTTCAAACAACAGGGGACGACGCGACTGGGCGAGGGGGAGTTCGTCGTCGCGCTCTCGTTAGATCGGAGTTGGTTCTCGCCGGATCAGGCAAAGCGGCTCATCGACGTGGCGGCGGGTCGCGGGCTGCTCGCGCGCGAAGACGGCGGGATCGTCGCGCAGTTCGAGCCCGCGGACGTGGTCGTCCCCGAGGAGTACGAGCCCGACCAGTCGATCCTCCGCGAGCAGTCGGCCTTCGAGCGCATCCTCGACGCCCTCGTCGCCGCCGGCTACGACAAACAGGACGTCGTCGCCGAGGTGAACGACCGCCAGCGGCGACTCGGTGTCTCGGTGGAGGCCGCGGCGGCGCTGTACGCGCGCGAACAGGACATCGACGCGGGCGACGCGATCGAGGCGGCGAAAGCGGATCTCGGTGAGTAAGCCGATCTCAGCGAGTAAGCGGATCTCGGCGCGTCGTTCGAGTGAACGCCGTCGGCGAACGGAGCCCTCTTTTCGCCGCGCGTCGAACGCGCCAGTATGGTCGAGGAGCGACTGACGGACGGGCGTCGCATCGCGCAGTTTCTCGCCTCCGAGGTGACCGGGCACGAGGACGATCTGCGGTCGCTCTCGGTTACGGACGCCGATCCCGACGTCGAGCCGACGCCGGACGGCGCGTTCGCCTACGCAATCGAACGAGCGGAGCGCGACGACGGCGGCGACGACGGCGGCGACGGTGACGCCGATAGCACCCGCGTCGCGTCGGTGTTCGTCCAGCCCGAACGCGTTCGCGTGGAGTTCGAAGCCGCCGTCGACGACGTCGCCGACGCGGCACGCGAGGAGGGGCTTCGCGTCCGGCCGAAGGCGGTCGAACCGCCGCGGACGCTCGTGTTCGTCGAAGACGGCGCGCAGGTCAAGTGGCTGCTCCCGGCGCTCCGGGCGGTCGCGTCGTCGTCGTCGGAGTAGGGCCTGCCTGCGAGCGACGCGTCTCAGAGTTCGTCGAGAAGTCCTGGCAGTCGCGTCGCGAGGTCCTCTCTCGGCAGGTGGACGGTCGCGCGCGATGACGGTTCCGGCCCGCCCTCGTAGAGCACCTGGATCGGCGTGAGTCCGGCGTCGGCCGCGCCCGCGATGTCGGCGTCGACGTCGTCACCGACGTACGCTGTCTCCGCTGCGTCGGTCCCGAGGGCGTCGAGGAGGGCCGCGAAGGCGGCCGGATCGGGCTTTCCCGCGTCGAGTTCGCCGGTCACCAGCGCGGCGTCGAAGGTGTCGGTCCAGCCCAGGATCCCCAGTTTGTCGCGCTGGGCCACGCGCGGACCGTTCGTGAGAAGGCCGACCCGGTACTCCTTGCGCAGGCGGTCGAGAAACGCCTCGATGCCCGGCAGTGGAACGAGCGCGTCGGCGATTTCCCGCCGATACGCGCTCGCGACTGACTCCGGATCCGTGTCTGTCTCGTGGTCGGCGAGGAGATCCGCGAAGATCGGCGTGCGGGTCTCACCGGTGAGGTTCCGTGCGTGCGCCTCCAGATACGCCTCCCGAGAGAGCGGCGGTGCACCGGCGATGTCGGCGGCGTCCCCGAGGATCGTCGCCCGATCCCGCGTCGGGACGGCGAGCGTCTCGTCGAGGTCGAACCCCACCGCAGAGATTGTCACAGACGCCGGTACGTCCCCGAGACGTATTGCCTTTTCTCACGGCGACGACGGGGGCTTTTTCTCTCTCTGTCGCCACGACACGGACGTGACACTCGACCCCGTCCACGTCGACAGCATCGCGGACCTCGCGGCGTACCTCGCGCGCCACGTGGACGACGCCGACCACGTCGACGTCGCGGCGCGGATCTGGGAGGGCTTTCTCGATCCCCTCTACGGCCCCGACGGGCGCGTCGTCGCCGAACCAGTAGACGAAAAGCGACTGCGCGCGGTCGACGCCGAAGACGTCGCGCTCGCGTCGGCACCGTTCGAGACGGTCCACGGCCTCGATTCGGGGACGATCAACCCCACGACGTTCAAGAACGGACTCGTCGTCGACCTCGCACAGGCCGCGATGGCGTCGGTCCCCTCGGATCTGGAGCTACACCGCCACCGGAGTATGGTCGCGGCGACCCACGTCACCGACGATACGGTCCCGCTGGACGAACCCTGGCGGAAAGTCGACGAGGGGTACTGCCGGTGGCGCGTGATGCAGGTCCCGAAGGTCAACCGCTACGCCGAGGGGATCGTCCACGCGCTCGCGCTCTACCTCGCCGAGAGTTCCCACGCGCTGGAGCACGCCGAGACCGTCTCCGACCTCCTGATCCTCGACGGCCCGCTGTACCCCGTCGAACTGCTCAACTGGCGCGAGCGCGACGCCGAACTCAGAGCCCTCTCAGAGGAACTGAAACCGCGCTCGGTCGTCGAGAACTACGTCCGGCTGGTCGAGTCGTTCGTCGAGCGCGACGTGCCGATCTGCGGCTTCGTCAAGAATCCGGCCTCGAAACGGATCGTCGGCACGCTTCGGGAGGGCGACCGAGAGATCGACGTTCCGTGGACCGACGACGCCGCGTTCTTTACCAAACTACTCGAACGGCGCGACGACGACACGGCGGCACCCGAACGGGAGCGGACCCGCGGCCCCGAGGGGCGCCGGACGGACGAACTGACGTTCACGAACTGGTTCGTCTCCCGCGGCGGCGTCGACGCCACCGTCGCGACGGACGGCGACGCGTACGGGGTCGAGCGGAAACTCGACCCACAGCTCTACGAGACGTGTTTCTTCGTCGTCTACGAGCCCCAGACCGACGTGCTCTACCGCGTCGAGACGCCCTACGCGTTCGCCCGCGACGAAGATACTCGCGAGGCGATCACCCGGCAGATTCTCGGCGACGTCGCGGCCCGTCGCGGCCCGCCGGAGGCGGTCGCGAAAGCCGACGAACTCGCCCGCATCAGCGCCAGAGAAAAGTCCTCGCTCAGACGGAAGTTCTCGGAGACGCTCGACAGCGACGAGGTCAAGCGCTACGACGAGGTTCGGTGGGGCGATCTGGAGTAGCAGAAAGAGAAAGCGGAGCGTCGGGACCGAACGTAGTGACTCGGGGCCGACTACGGATGTTCAGCGCCCGGTTCTTCTTTGATGACTTCGATCTCGACGTCGGACTCGGCCACGCCGACGCGGGCGAACTGCGTCCGGACGTGGTCTTTGGCCGCCTCGATCGCCCGCTCGCGCGTCTCGAAGCCGCGGGGCATCGGCGACTCGAACGCGACGTTGATCGTCTCGCCGTCGATGGTCGTCTCCGAACCGCCACTTTCGACCTCGTAGAACTCGTCGCAGACCCAGACGTACGGCGCGTCCTCGTCGGGTGCTCCCTTGTAGGAAGGGGCGCGCTCGCCGCGCTCGAAGATAGTCCCGGTCAGGTTGGTCCCGCCGGCGTGGCCGCGTATGAGAAGCATACCAGATCTTCGGTCCCGGCGGGGAAAAGGGGCCCGACAGACGGACCAGTGACCGTCGACCGGGGGACGCGCTTCCGACCGACGGTCGCCCGGCGGGCGAGGTGTTTTAATCGTCGCCGGCGCAGTCACGAGACATATGGTGGATCTCGGCGACTTCGAGCCCGGTTCGGGCGAGAGCGCTTCCGGGCAAGCAGGTAGCAACCGATCGACCGCGGAGGACGCCGCGCCGTCGACGAGCGAGGAGACGGACGCGGAAGCGACGTCGGCGGATCGCACGCCGTCGAGCCCGGCCGAGTCAGACGATTCAACTGGCGACGTCGCGTTCGAGCGCTACGACGCCGCTCCGGCGGGACAGGACCGCGGGATCGGGGCCATCGCGGTCTCGCAAGGTCTCCGCGTCGCCGAGGACGGCGACGACACGTCGCTACGAGCGTACGTGACGACCGGGAACCGCGACACCGTCCGTCTCGGAAAGTACCTCCTCGTTCCCTATCCGGACGACGAACTGCTGTTCTCCCGCATTACGGCCCTGGAGTACGCCCAGGAGTTCCAGACAGACGACGCCACCGAGATCCACGCGCGGCGGGCGATGCGCCGCGACGAGTTCGAGGAACGCGACTACAAGTTCGTCGCCTCGCTGGACCCGCTCGCGGTCCTGTTCGAAGACGAGAGCGGCGGCGAGAGCGAGTCCGGCGAGAGCGACGGCGACCTCAAACGCCGGATGGTCGATCGCGTGCCGAAGCCGGGCGCCGTCGTCGCCGAGGCGACCGATCCCGACCAGATCAAAACGGGGCTGAAAATCCCCGGCGACGGCATCTTCCTCGGCCATCTCTCGGTAGGGGGCGAGAAGGTGCGGACCGCGGCACAGCCGCCGACGATCGACTACCGGCTCAGAGACGACTACGACCACGGCGACCCCCTCGTCTTCAGACACACGCTGGTCGCCGGCGGCACCGGCTCCGGGAAGACACACGCCACGAAGAACGTCCTGCGCCAACTGCTCGCCGAGGATCGGACCTACGAGATGGACGACGGCCGGTCCGCCCGGCTCGCGGTCGTCCAGTTCGACCCCCAAGACGAGTACGCGCAGATGCACGACGACAACCCCGCGATGGACGACGCGACCGCCCGGCGCTACGAGCGCGAGGGCATCGTCCACGGCGGCCACGACGACACGCTGGCGCTCGTCCCGAAAGAGGACGGCGTCCCCTACGGCGGCGACAACCACCGCGCAGAGCAGTTAGAGTTCACGATCCCGTTCTCGATGGCGCGCGACCGCCCCTGGCTCGTCGCGGGCAGCAGCCTCAACGAGAATCAGTACCCCGCGCTCAAACACCTCCTCGAACGGTTCTTCCGCGAGTACGGAAACAGCGGCACGTACGCGGAGTTCCTGACGTTCCTCGACGACCCCGCCCTGCGCGAGCAACTCGACGAGTCCGGCCGGGTCCACGAATCGACGTTCGACGCGGTCAAGCGTCGCGTTCACGGCGTGCCGAACGGCGTCTTCGATCAGTCCGCGCGGCCGATCACCGAGTTGGATCACCAGCTCGTCCGCCCCGGCGGATTGACGGTCATCCCGACCTATCACCTCTCGACCAGCCGCGCGAAGGAACTGTTCGTCCTCGCCGTCTCCAGTATGCTGATCGACGACAAGCTCTCGAACGCGCCCGATTCGACCCGGATCAAAGAGACGCCCCTGCTGCTCGGGATGGACGAGGCCCACAACTTCCTCGCCGACGCCGACACTGTCCAGGCGCGCAAGGTGATCTCGAAGTTCACCGAGGCGGCCAAACAGGGTCGCAAAGAGCGCCTCGGCCTGTTCTTGGTCACACAGGACCCACAAGACGTCGCCGAGTCCGTGTTCAAGCAGATCAACACCCGACTCGTGCTCAACCTCGGCGACGAGGACGCGATCAAGAGCGTCAACATCCCGCCGGAACTCGAAGACAAGGTCCCGTATATGGAGAAGGGACAGGCCGTCGTCTACTCCCCGGACAACTCCGAGCCGGTCGAACTCGTAGGGCTACCGGTCTGTCTCACCCGCCACGGCGAGTGAGCGCCGACAGAAGCGGTCGCGAGCCGCCAGAGGCCGTTTTATATACCCCGAGAATCTACCCGCAGGTATGCCGAGGCACGTGCTCGTCCCCCTCGACGGGTCGCCGCAGTCGCGCCACGCACTCCGCTTCGTCGTCGACGAGTGGAGCGACGCCCGCGTGACGCTGCTACACGTCATCAATCCCGTGCAGGCGGGCTACAGCGCCGGCGTCCTCCCCAGCGGCTCCGAGGAGTGGTATCAGGAGGCGAAGGCGGACGCTGGAGAGATTCTCGCGGAGGGACGGGAACTCTTCACGGCCGACGGCGTGGAAGCTGACACGACTGGCGACATCGAGACACAGATCGAGGTCGGCCGTCCGGCAGCGACGATCGTCCAGACGGCGCGCGATCTCGGCGTCGACCACGTCGTCGTCGGGAGTCACGGTCGGCGCGGCGTCTCGCGGCTGGTGCTCGGCAGCGTCGCCGAACACGTCGCCCGCCGGTCGCCGGTGCCGGTGACGATCGTCCGCTAGAGAAGAAGACGGAAAGAGAGCGAGCGCGCTACTGGAAGCCGATCCGGCCGTCGCGGCGCTCGCCGAGCCCTTCGCGGCCGCCACCCTTGAACTGGTCCTGCATCTGTTCGTAGTACTCCATCAGGTCGTCGGTGATCGTCGGCCGGACGGACTCCATCGCCTTGCGGAAGTGCCGCATCTCGATCTCCTCGGCGTCGCCGTCCTCGCGGAGCGCCTCGATCGCGGCCTCGCGGCCGATCGTTTCGAGGTCGGAGCCGACGTAGCCGTCGGTGATCTCGGCGATCTCGCGCAGGCTCACGTCGGGCGCGAGCGGGGAGTTGCGGGTGTGGATCTTGAGGATCTGCTCGCGTCCCTCCTCGTCGGGCTGGCCGATGAGGACCAGGCGGTCGAACCGCCCCGAGCGGATGAGCGCGGGGTCGATCATATCCGGCCGGTTGGTCGCGCCGATCACCATCACGTTGCCGTTCTCTTCGAGGCCGTCGAGTTCGGTCAGGAGCTGATTGACGACCCGTTCGGAGACGTTGTTGCCGGTCTCCCCGCCGCGGCTGGGCGCGAGGCTGTCCAGTTCGTCGAAGAAGATGATCGTCGGGCTGACCTGCCGGGCCTTCCGGAACGTCTGGCGGATGGCCTTCTCGGACTCGCCGACCCACTTCGAGAGCAGTTGCGGGCCGCGGACCGAGATGAAGTTCGCGTTCGTCTCGTTGGCGACCGCCTTCGCGATGAGCGTTTTGCCGGTCCCGGGCGGGCCGTAGAGCAGGACGCCCTTCGGCGGGTCGATGCCCATCCGCTCGAACCTGTCTTCGGACGTCAGAGGCCACTCGACGCTCTCTTTGACCGTCTGCTTCGGATCTTCGAGCCCGCCGACGTCGTCCCACGAGACTTTCGGGAGTTCGACGAGGACTTCGCGCATCGCCGAGGGTTCGACGTCCGCGAGCGCGCCCTGGAAGTCCTGGCGCTTGACGATCATCCGGTCGATGAGACTCGGCGGGATGTCCTCCTCGTCGAGGTCGATCTCGGGGAGGTAGCGCCGAAGCGCCTTCATCGCCGCTTCCTTCGTCAGCGACTCGATGTCGGCGCCGACGAAGCCGTGCGTCTCGTCGGCGAGGTGATCGAGCGAGACGTCGTCCGACAGCGGCATCCCGCGAGTGTGGATCTGGAGGATCTCCTTCCGGCCGACCTCGTCGGGGACGCCGATCTCGATCTCGCGGTCGAACCGACCCGGACGACGGAGCGCCGGGTCGACGCTGTCGACGCGGTTCGTCGCCGCGATGACGATGACCTGGCCGCGGGTTTCGAGGCCGTCCATCATCGTCAGGAGTTGGGCGACGACGCGGCGCTCGACCTCGCCGGTCACGTCCTCGCGCTTGGGCGCGATCGAGTCGAGTTCGTCGATGAAGATGATCGACGGCGACTCCTCGGTGGCGTCCTCGAAGATCTCGCGTAACTGCTGTTCGGACTCGCCGTAGTACTTCGAGATGATCTCCGGCCCCGCGATAGAGAAGAAACTGGCGGAGGTCTCGTTGGCGACCGCCTTCGCCAGCAGCGTCTTGCCGGTCCCGGGCGGGCCGTGGAGCAACACCCCCTGCGGCGGTTCGATCCCCAGCTTTTTGAAGATCTGCGGGTGCTTCATCGGGAGTTCGACCATCTCCCGCACGCGCTGGATCTCACTTTGGAGGCCGCCGATGTCCTCGTAGGTGATCCCGCCGCCGGTCTTCTCGAAGCCCGAGATGGGCTCCTCGCGGAGTTCGACTTCCGTGTCCTCGGTCACGAGACAGACGCCGTCGGGTTCGGTTTCGACGGCGATGAGCGGAATCGCCTGTCCCGGCGACCGCATAAACGGATGGTTCGTCGACGACATCACGGGCACGATGTCGCGCTCGACGACCGGCCGCTTGAGGATCTGCCGTTTGACCATCCCGGCCGCGTCGGAGCCGAACTGCACGCTCGCCTCCTCGGGCGGCGCGAGGACGAGCTTGTCGGCTTTCGTCTCCTCGGCTTTTCGGATCGTCACGCGCTCGCCGATGCTGACGTCGGCGTTCTGTCGCGTGAAGCCGTCGATACGGACCGTGTCGGTGTTCCAGTCCTGCCGGTCCGCGCGCCACACCTTCGCCGCAGTGGTCTCGGCGCCCTCGATTTCGATGATGTCACCCGGAGAGAGCTTGAGATGGAGCAGCGTGTCCGGGTCGAGACGGGCGATGCCGCGGCCCGAGTCGTTCGGGTACGCCTTCGCCACTTCGAGTTGAACTTCGTTCATGATTGGGTCGCGGGGATACGTCCCGCCAGTCGGTCACGGCACCGGTTAAGTCCTTCCCTGATACCTCCAGTACGGGGACCGAACCCGTCCCGTGACACTCTATGACAATGTTGGCTTCGGGGGTACAAATCCTTACCGACCGCGGCATCGATGCGTGGATCTTTGCCGCCGCACAGCGAGGGATCGAGTATGCGTACACTCGCCTTCGACGGCCGGATGGGAGCCAGCGGCGATATGCTGCTCGCAGCGCTGCTGGCGGCCGGTGCGGACCCCGACGTTCTCGCTCCTGTCGAGGACGCGCTCGGCATCCGGTACGACGTCGACACCGTCGACAAAAACGGGATCGCCGCGATGCGGGTCCGGGTGTTGCTCGACGAGGACGAGGCAGCGTCCGACGATCACGGTCACGATCACGACCAGAGCGAGGACGGTCACGACGAGGACGGTCACAACCACGACTATTCCCACAGCCACACACATACCCACGCCCACGAGCATTCTCACGACGACCACGACCACTCTCATAGTCACGGCCACTCCCACGACGGCGATCACGGTCACGACCACCCGACCGAGACCCCCGCCGAGGGCCACGGGCCGCACCGAACCTACGCCGAGGTCGTCGAACTCGTCGAGGCGATGGCGCTCCCCGCGAGCGTCGAGGCGGACGCGACGGCCATTTTCCGCCGGCTCGGGGAGGCCGAGGCCACGGTCCACGACACCGACCTCGAAGACACCCACTTCCACGAGGTCGGTGCGGACGACGCCATCGCGGACGTCGTCGGCGTCGCACTCCTGCTCGACGACCTCGACGTCGAGCGCGTGGTCACGACGCCGCTCTCGACCGGCGACGGGACGCAGGGGATGGCCCACGGCGAATATCCGATCCCCGCGCCCGCCGTCGTCGAGATCGCGACCGACGCCGACTGGGCGCTCCGCGGCGGCCCAGTCGACGCGGAACTGCTGACACCCACCGGCGCGGCAATTCTCGCGCACATCGCCGAGGGTGTCGACACACTGCCGACGCTGGACGTCGACGCCGCGGGCTACGGGGCAGGCGGATACGACTTCCCGGACCGGCCGAACGTCCTCCGCGCGATCGTCGGCGACGGCGGCGAACGGCTCGTCCGCGACGAGATCACCGTCTTAGAGACGAACCTCGACGACGCCGCGCCCGAACTGCTCGGGAGCCTCCAGGAGACGCTGCAGGAAGCCGGCGCGCGCGACGTGAGTATCCTGCCGGCGACGATGAAGAAGTCGCGGCCGGGCCACCTGGTAAAAGTGATCGCCAAGCCCGAGGACGCCGAGCGCGTCGCCCACCGGCTGGCGGTCGAGACCGGAACGCTCGGCGTCCGTGAGCACGGGGCCGGACACCGCTGGGTCGCCTCCCGCGAGTTCCGGACGGCGACGCTGGACGTCGACGGCGAACGCTACGAGGTCGCCGTCAAGGTCGCGGCCGACGCGGACGGCGAGATCTACGACTACAGCGCGGAGTACGACGACGCGCTCGCGGTCACCGAGGCGACCGACCTCCCCGTCCGCGAGGTGATGCGGCGCGCCGAGAACGCCGTCCGGGACGCGGAGTAACCGGCTCGGCCTCAGTTACTGTCGCTGCGTGGCTGCTCTCGCGATTTCTCGTCTTCGATCTCGTTCTCGCCCTCGTCCCCGTCCTCTGCGTCGCGCTCGCGGTGCGTCGCGAGCGCCTCGCTGACTGTGAGTTCGCCGGCGGCGACGCGCCGCGCGAGCCCTTCGTCGATCGTTCGTCCGTCGGCCGACTGCTCGCGCGAACGGTCCTTGATGCGCTGGAGTTCGCCTGCGGTCGGCTCGATCTCTCTGGACTCCCGCTCCTCGCCCGAGAGCCGCGCGATGTTGACCGCGGCGAGGACGTCACCCATCCCGCGCGCGCCGGTCCCGAGATACGGCGTCGTGCCGGTCTCGTCGACGAGTTCGACGGTCACGTCGTCGAGGTCGTTGATCAACTGCGAGCCCTGGAGTCGCGCGCCGTCGCCGACGCGGACGAGCGGGTCGGGCGCGTCGCCGATCTCCCGCCGGATGGTCTCGACAGCGTCAGCGAGTGGGACTTGGAACGCGGAGACGACCGTGTCGCCGTGGAGCACGGCAATTCCCGGGCGCGTTCCGGGGTCGACCCCGACGATCGTTCGGCCGCCGCCCCCGCGGAGAATCGAAACCGCCTCCTCGACCGCACGACGGGCCTCCTCGGGCGTCGCGGTCACCGAATCGACGCCTGCCGGGAGCGTGAGGTCGTCCTCGGGTGACCGGATCACCACCCGAGCGCGCTCGGGAAGCGCTTCGCTCGGCGTCTGGGTGGTGAACGTCACCCCGCGATCCCGCAGTTCGTCGACGACGTCGTGATAGAGCTCGAAGTCGTCGGTGGCGACGACGATCACTGCGCGGTGTTTCGGCGTCTCGGTATAAAAGGTGTCGTGCCTCGAGGGCTGGCCGGCGCGGTGCGACGGGTCGTTTGATCGGGCGGCACGGCAGCGCGCGGGACCGGGGAGTTTTTCGCCGAAGCCGCCCGAGACTCCGGCGTGTCCGACGCACTCACCACGGGGTGCCGAGCGCTCGACGACCTGTTGGGGGGCGGCCTCGAGCGCGGCACCGTCACGCAACTCTACGGCCCGCCGGCCGCGGGGAAGACAAACGTCGCGCTCTCTGCAGCCGTCAACGTCGCGGCCGACGGCGGAACGGCCGTCTACATCGACACCGAGGGGCTCTCGGTCGATCGTTTCCGACAGCTCGCGGAGGCCGCGTCCGACGAGGGGCAAACGGTCGAAGACGTCACCTCCCGGCTCATCGTCTCGGAGGCCCACGACTTCGAAGAGCAAGAGGAGGCCGTCCGCGACGCCGAAGGGTTCGCCGAGCGCGCG
This sequence comes from Halobellus sp. Atlit-38R, assembly GCF_003665925.1. Lineage (NCBI taxonomy): Archaea > Methanobacteriati > Methanobacteriota > Halobacteria > Halobacteriales > Haloferacaceae > Halobellus > Halobellus sp. Atlit-38R. The sequence goes on along the minus strand of NZ_QXIJ01000004.1, from coordinate 49,770 downwards.
GAGTTGATCGTCCTCGACAGCGCCACCGGGTTTTACCGGCTCGAACGGACCGGCGACGGCGACGCCGGCGAATCGCTCCGCCGCGTCGCCCGGCAGGTGACGCATCTGCTCTCGCTGGCGCGAAAGCACGACCTCGCGGTGGCCATCACGAATCAGGTGTTCACCGACCCCGACAGCGACCGCACGAGGGCGCTCGGGGGTCACACGCTGGAACACTGGACCGGCGCAGTCGTGCGACTCGAACGGTTCCGCGGCGGGAATCGCCGAGCGACGCTGGAAAAGCATCGCGCGAAGCCCGCCGGCGAGTCTGCGACCTTCGAGATCACCGGCGACGGCCTGTCGGCTGTCGAACTGTAGGCAGTCGAAAAAGGCAGGGAGAGCCGGTTACAGTTCGCCGAGCTTCCGGATGAGCTGCCCGCGGTACTTCTCGTCGGCGTTGAGGCCTTTCATCTCTAAGACGTTGCGTTCGAGCTTGTCGAGCGCGACGTGGAAGGCGTGCTCTGCGCCGTAGCCCTCACCGCTGCCGGCGACCTGTCCGTGGCTGGTCCGCAGGCGGATCTGACACTGGATGAGCGGCGTGCCCCGGAGCTTCTCTTTGTGCTCGTGGAAGCGGACGTGCGCGTGGAAGACCTGCATCTGCTGGTACTTGTCGACCACGGTGGTGATCGACTCGACGATCTCCTGACGGGAGAGCGTCTCCAGCAGGCTGACGTTCGTGATCTGGACGTCCATACTCTCTTCTTCGGTGAAGGTGAGCGCCCGGAGGACGTCCGTCTTCGTGACGATCCCCTGGATCAGTTGGTCGTCCGCGGTCACGACGAGGCCGGAGATGTCGTTTTCGAACATCCGTTCGACGGCCTCGTCGACGCTCTCTGCGGGCGTCGTCGTGACGACCGGCGAAGACATCAGGTCGTATACGGGCAGATCGAGCATCCGGTCGAGATCGCCGCGCCGGTCGCCGCGACCCTGTCGGCTGTCGTCGCGGACGACGAACTCGACGAGGTCGTGGGTGGTCACGATACCGGCGAGCTTGCCGGAGTCCTCGTCGACGACGGGGAGTCGCGAGATTCCGTGCTCCCGGAGTTTGTTGATCGCCTGTCCCACGTGGGACTTCTCGCCGACGCTGACGACGTCCTCGGTGTAGATGTCGTCGACGCTGATCGCATCGAGGCTGTCGATGACGGCCTCGAGGATCGCGTCGCTGGCGACGATGCCGTAGAGCTTCTCACCCTCGAAGACGGGCGCGACCTTGACGTCGCCTTCGACGAGCATCCGTGCGACTTCCCGGACGTCCTCGTGGCGGTCGACGCGGGGCGCGGACTTCATAACGACGGAGGCCTTCGTATCGTCTTCCATCCGGGAACGTACGAGCTGTTTTTCGCCGATCACGCCGACGTAGTCGCCGTCCTCCGTGACGACAATTCCGCGGGGGTTTTCCCGCTCGAAGATGGCACGAATCTTCCCTAAGCGCTTGTCGACGTCGACCTCGACGAAATCAGGAGTGGCAATATCAGTAATATCCATAGTCGGAGTAGCCTCCAGTTGGTCGTACGCCGGCTGCTGTCTTGAAACTTCGTCCCGTTCCCAGCGGACTGGTAGCAGCGACACCCGAAATAGCTCGACCGCCCGCGGTTTCGAGTCCTGACGAGATGGACGTGACCGATTCGACGGTCTCGCCCGATCCGATCAGCCTCAGTCGCCTGCCCGCGCGTTGTCGAACTGCTCTGCGGGCAGTCGGAGCTCGGCGAGGCCGGGCAGCCGCTCGATGTTGAAGACGACTTTCAGATCGTCGGTGACTGGTTCTCCGATACAGGAGAGGCGGATCCCCTGTTCTTTCATCTCGTCAGTCAGGACGGTGCTCACCGGCATCTCGAGTTCGCCCTCGACGACGGCGACAGCGCAGTTCGCGCACGCGCCGCCCCGGCAGGCGTAGGGCCACGAGAAGCCGTACCGTTCGGCGGCTTCCAGGAGAGTCTCTTGGGGCTCGACGACGAGCAGGCCGTGGCTGTCGACACCGAGGTCGGCTGCTTCGGCCTTCTCGAAGAGGTCTTTGTCGGTCAGCTCCCAGCCCTGCGATTCGACGACCTCGTAATCCAGGTACTCGACGGTGGGACCGAGTTCCTCGTCTTCGTCGTCTTCTTCCTCCTCCGCACCGGAGGCTCCGGGCTGCGTCCCTGACGTCCCGGGTTCCCGTTCGCGGTCGGCCGCACCTGCCCCACCAGACTGGGCAGTATCGGCGTGTCCGTTTTCCAGGTGCGCATCGAACGTGGACGGGTCTCGACCGGCAGTGATGTGTTCGTACGCGCGCCGGACGCGTTTGAATTCCGCGAGCGACCCCCCGTGGTCGGGATGGGCGTCTTTGACTCGCCGGCGATACGCCCTGACGACCTCGTCCTCGTCGGCGTCGGCGTCGATTCCAAGTACGTCGTACGGCGACTCCACGCGCACGGCTTAGGAGATGACGGGGTTAAGTCCTCTCCTCAATGCCACGCGCTGAAAACGATGCTCGACGACCCGGGTCACCCGCGGGACGGCCTGCCCGGGGTCACCGATGTCGGCGCGCGAGGAGCGCGGCAGCCACCACGGCAACGACGCTGGCGGCGGGCCCGAACCCGGGCGCGGACTGCTCCGTAGATGCCGGTGCCGTCGTCGCTGTCGACGTCGGTTGGGATTGAGTGGTCTCTGCCGGTCCGACCGCCGACGACGCAGCGGGGGTGACTGTCGGCGTGATCGTCGACTCTTCGGCGGCCGAGACGCCGCTCCCGTCACGGGACTCGGTTCCGATCGCGAACACCGAGAACCCGGGTGTAGATGCCTCGTACGTACCGTTCCCGATGTGCGTGGTGTTCAGTCGCTGCCACGCGCCGTCGTGGTGCCGGTAGAGCCGTACCTGCTCGGGAGCGATTCCGGCCGCCAGCGACGCATTCGACACGGAGACGCGTAGCGTCGCGTTGCTGATCTGGTCGTCCGACACGCCGGTCGCGTCCGCGTGGAAGTAGCCGACGGGGTCCCCGTCGGTCAGTTCGGGCACGTCCGCCGTCGTCCGCGTCGGGGGCGTCACCGAGACTCGCAGGCTCTCCGTGTCGCTGGCTGGGGTGATACGTACCTCCGTCACCGCGCCGACGTCCGACTGCGTCCGATTACCGAACGCCGCGCCGACGGTCTCACCGGACTTGGCGTTCCGGACGCTGAGTTCGGCACCGCCGTCGGTTTCAGTGAGATTCGAGGTCGTCTTCGGCGTCGGAGTCGGCGTGGGTGTCGCGGTCGGTGCAGGCGCCGGTGCGGGTGCGCCACCGCCGCCACCACTGCCGCCGCTACTCCCACCGCTGCTCCCGCCGTCCCCGCTGCCGGGCACCGAAAGGGCGTTGGTCGACGCAGTCTTCGCGTTTCCAACTGCGTCGGTCGCGGTCACCGCGACTGTATACGACTCGTCCGGTCCGATCGCAGCGCCGTCGACGGTGAAGTTGCCGGTGTAGGTATCGTCGGCGTCCGCATCGCGCAGGTCGATCGTCCCGCCACCAAAGGCCGAGGCGTCGGCCTCGACCGACGCGACGCTGCCGCCGTCTGTGACGGTCGCCGCGACCCGGACGCGGTCGCCGTCGGCCACCGTCCCGTCGCCGTCCGTCTGGTCACTGATCGTCGGGTTTCGCACCGTCGGCGGCGTCGCGTCCGGCGCGACTTCGACGTCACCCGCGGAGTAGTGGATCGGGACTTCGAGTCGGATGCCCTCGGCCGTCACTGTGCTCGACGCTGGCTCCGCCGTCGTCCCGATCGCTGAGACCTCGATGTTCGCCGGATCGGAGACGCCCCAGTCGTCGAGTACGGCCGTCGGGAGGAACGCGGTGAAGAATCCCTGGTTCTGTCCGCCGTCGACGTTGTAGTGCGGAGCGGCGACGTAGAGACGCAGTCCGCCGGTAGTTTCGTCGTACTCCGGCGCTCCGAACGATTGTGCGTCGGTCGTCAGCATCGCGCCCGCGAATCTGTCGCGCCGCGCGGGGTCGAACGATCCCAGATCGGAGACCGCCATATCGATCGACGCGTTCGCGCTGACGTCTGCGCGGTCGGTCTCCGACCAGGGGGCGTTCGTCCCGTCGAGCTGTGATTGGTTGTACTGCACGTCGGCTGGGGTGGTCGTGACGTTGATCGTCGTCGTATCCGCATCCAGGGTGGTGGTGTCCCACGTCGCGTTTCGGCCCGCACCCAGGAGGAGACGCGGGGTCCAGTCGGCCACGGTGACGTTGATCGCGAGCCGCGTGTCCGAGGCGACACCGATGTCCGAGAGGTCCGTGCGGTTGACGAGGTCCGAATCCGATTTATCCCGGAGTTGCATCTGGAGCAGTCCGTCGGGTCCCTGCGTGAGGTAGACTCGCGACGTGAGGTTGGCGCTGTCCGGTTCGGGGCCGCTCAGATGCTCGACCGTAACGTCTTCCACGACGAGTTGGACGCTCGCGCTCTGGCCGCTCGCGCCGTTGTTTCCTGCCGAGTCGTTGGCCGTAACGAGCGTGGCGCGGTAGCGACCCGCCTCTTTGAGGCCGGTTACGTTGAAGTAGAATCCGTCTTCACTGCCGAAATCGCCCTCGGTCAACGTCTGGACTGTCGTTCCGGTCGCGGCGTCGGTGATCCGAACTTCGACGTCAGAGAGCGTCTCGCTCGCGCTGAACGTCGTGTACAGGGTCCGCGTGTCGATGACCCGGACCGAGAATCCCGAGACGCTCGGCGTCGTGCGATCGCTGACGTTGAGTTGGAGTTCGTTCGTGTCCGTCGCGTTGCTGTTGCCGGCGTAGTCGACTGCGGTTATCGGAACCGCGTAGCTGCCGTTTGGCGACGTCTCGTCGGCGTCGACCGCGAAGGTCGCGTTGTAGACTGCATCGCCGTCAGCGTCGGTGAGCGTGACCGTTCCAGCCCCGAAGGCGGAGGCGTCGGCAGTCACGCGATCCACTCCGCTCTCGGCGTCAGTCGCAGTCGCGTTGATCGTCACCGAATCGAGTGCGGTCACCGCTCCGTCGCCGTCCGACAGGTCGACCGCTGTCGCGTCGGTGATCGACGGCGGTTCTGCGTCGGTCAACTGGAGCGTGTTCGTCTGAATCGTGTCGTCGTTCTCGGCAACGTCGTACGCCGTGATCGGAACGGTGTACGCCGCACCGTAGGCGTCCGGCGGCGCGTCGACCGTGAACGTCGCGTTGTACTCTGCATCCCCGTCGGAGTCGGTGAGTGTGATCGTCCCCGCGCCGAACGCCGAGACGTTCGCCGTGACGTTCTTCACGCCGCTGTCGTCGTCGGTCACGGTGGCGTTGACGGTCACCGTGTCGCCTTCGACGACGACCCCGTCGCTGTCCGTCGCGTCGATGGCGGCGGCGTTCGTGAGCGACGGCGACGTGGTCTCTGAATAGCTGACGGATCCGACCGCTGCAGCGGCATCGACGAGGCCCGACCCGGCGCCGTTGTCTGGCTCAGTCCCAGGGACGGCGCTCTCGTTCGCGGTCGTTTCGAGCACCGAGATCGTCTCGCTCGGGCTCAGAGAATCGTTCTTGTCTGCCAACAGCGCGATGACGCCGCCGGCGTGGGGGGCCGACGCGGACGTTCCGAAGAAGCGATCGGGTTCGTTCGCGTCCGTCGAGACCCCATCAGGTGCGACGATATCGGGCTTAATTCGGCCGTCGAGTGTCGGCCCGCGCGAGGAGAAGGCTTCGACCTCGTCGGTATCGTACCGCGTCGCACCGACGGTCAGCACTGCGTCCGTCGTCGGATTAGTCACGCTCCGAGCAGCTGTGGACGGCGTGAGCGACTGTTTGTCGCCGCTGAACAGCGTGAAATTGACTGGTTCCGTCGCCGCGTTTTCACGCTTGATGGCGAGGTAATAGGTGCCCGAACCGACGGTTAATTGCTCGGTTGGCTTCCAAGAAGATCCGTCTTGAGTGTTGGTTGACCGGTCTAACCGATCGTCGGGATAAGCGCTCTTACTATCGTACAGGTACAGATCGTAGTTCTGGTCGCTTGTGGGCCAGTCGTCCCACTGCAGCCACACGCTCCCGCTTCCACTGCTTTCGACGGTCAGCAACTCCCGGTCGCTCGTGAAGTTCAGCCAGCCGTCGCCGTCACCGTCCTGCCAACTCCCGTGCCAGTGATTCCCGTTGGCCGCGTTTCCGGAGGAGACGCTCCAGACCGTGCCGTTTGCCGCGGACTGCTCGAACTCCTCGTTGAACGCGCCGCTGCCGTCCAGCGGCCCCACGTTGTACCACGACAGCGACATCACGGCCACGTCGACGGACGTGTCCTCGCGGATGTAATCCATCGCATCGAGGAGGTCGACGCCGGATTCGACGTCGATCAGCACCAGCGAGACGTTCGGAGCGGTGTCGACGACGACCTCCGAGACCGCAGTCCCGTGTGCGTCCGAGGTGTTCGTGAAGCCCCCTCCAGGATTGTACACGTCGGCGACGTTGTCGCTGATCTCCGGATTCGTCGCATTGAATTCCATATCGACCACGGCGACGGTGACGTTGTCGCCGTAGTGGCCTGCAGTGTACGCGCCGGAGGTGTTCATCGTCGCCAGCCCTTCGCTCACGACGCTCCCGCGGTCGACGGTGGCCGTCGTCGGACGGTTCGGCCGGCGGATGCGTTCGACGGCGGGCGTGTTCGCGACGGCCGTCAGCGCCGATCGCGGGAGCCGCGCCTGCACGAGATTCCCGTGTCTGAGTGCGACGTTGCCTGCGTTGCCGCGAACGCGATCAGCGACGGCGTCCCCGTCCCCTGCCGCTGCTTCGACGACGACGTCGACCATCTCTCCGCTCTGTGCCGTTCCGCTCTGTGCGTCAGTCGTGAGCGATGGTCCAGACGACGACGTTGCGGTCTGATCGTCGAGGAGTCCGGATTCGATCTTGACCTCCGGTGGAGTCGCGTTCGCGTCGTCGTTCGAGGCAGTCGCACTCTGATCTGTGGGTGTTCCAATGTCGGAGGCAGACAGCGAGCTACTGTCGCGAGCTGCCGTATTCGTCGCACCACCGGCCCCGACCGCAGGGACCGCACCCGCCGCAATCAGGACGGTGACCGTCGCGAGGACGAGAAGCGTTTTTCGGTCCATCTTACGTCGGCTGTGGCTCCTTCGGCGGTCGGACCGCAGAGACGTTCTCGTGTCGCGAGAGGCCGACGAGTTGGTCGACTGCGACGTAGCCTTGGACGAGTTGGCCGTGCCGCAGTTCGACGCGCACGTCGTACCCCTCCGGAAGCGATGCGCCCGCAGTCAACTCGACCACGACCTGGACCGATCCATTGTCGTAGGTCAGACCGGCTTCTGACGCGTACTCGGATCGGTTATCGGCAGTCACGAGCCCGTACAATCGCTGATCGAGGTTCGGCGGGTGCGACGGTTGGGTGGTCGTGGCTGTCGCGGTCCGCGTTGGCTCCGGCGCCGGCGTCTCGGCCGTCTGTGGAGATCCGGCACAGCCGGCGAATACTACCAGGAAAAAGATAATTACGCTATGTGGCTTGAACATCGGTGCGACGGTAGATGTCTCCTACTTTGAGGTTCACGGTATGAGCGTTGTGACTCGGCGCCGTCGCTCCGAACTGATTATGAGTACGGTGGGATTACCCTCGCTATGCCTCTCTCAGCGTCAGCTTATCACTCCCTCTTCGAGGCCGACCCGGACGGCCTCGTGCTTCTCGACTCGCCGGCGGGCGTCGTTCGCGAGTGCAACCAACAGTTCTGCGGTGTCGTGGGTCGGCAACGAGACGACCTCGTCGGTCGGGCGTTTGCGACGCTCACGTCGTCTGACAGAGACGTCGCCTCGGCCCTCGGCGGCGACGACACTGGCGCTGATACCCTCGTCGTTCGACTGACGACCGGCGTCGGCGACGTGGTCCCCGTCGAACTGCGTACGTCGACTGTCGAGCTCGACGGTGACGACGGTGGCGAGGAGTTCGTACTCGTTCGGGTGAGACGGGTGTCATCCGGCACACACGAACCCGAACTCGAACGAAAATCGAAGGTCGTCGACGAAGCTCCGATCGGGATCACGATCAGCGACCCCGACCAGGAAGACAACCCGCTGATCTACGCGAACGAGACATTTCAGGACCTCACTGGCTACGCCACGGAAGAAATTGTCGGCCGCAACTGCCGATTCCTGCAGGGCGAGAAGACCGATCCGGACGCTGTCGCGGCGATGCGCGAGGCGATCGATGCGGAGGAACCCGTCACAGTCGAACTCTGCAACTACCGCAAAGACGGCTCCGAGTTCTACAACCGGATCACGGTCGCCCCGCTGTACGACGACGCGGGCACGCTCACCAACTACGTCGGCTTCCAGTACGACGTCACCGAACGCGAACAGTACAGACAGAAGCTCGAGCTCTCCCACAATTTGCTGAAGACTGTTCCCAGTGGCGTCTTCCGAACCGATCCGACGCCGGACGGCACGTTCGAGTACGTCAACCCCGCGCTCGTGTCGCTCTTAGATGCCACCTCGGCCGACCAACTCCGCGGGCGGCGCGTGGCGGAGTTCTACGTAGACCCTGCAGCGCGCAGTGACTTGATGGAGGCGCTACGGAACACCGACGGTGACCAGGTCAGACGCGAGGTGCAACTCGAAACCCTCGACGGCGCGACGAAGGACGTGATCGTCACGGCGTCGCTGTCGGAAGACGCGGCGGGCAACGAACACGTCCACAAGGTGGTTCAAGACATCGCCGAGCGCAAGGAACGCGAACAGGCGCTCGAACGCTACGAACGACTCGTCACGAACCTCCCGGTCGGCGTCTATCAGCACACACCCGGCCCCGACGACGAGTTCACGCTCCTGAACGACGCGATGGTCGACATTTTCGACGCCGACTCGAAAGCTCACCTGCGCGAGCAACACGTGCGCGATCTCTACGTCGACCCGAGCGAGTACAGCGAGTTCGCCGATCGCCTGCTCGATCAGGGGTTCCTCCAGGACGAGGAGTTCGAACTGGAAACCCTCGCGGGCGAGACGATCTGGGGGGCGGTCACCGCAATCGCCAGAGAGGTTGGCGGTGAGACAGTCATCGACGGCGTCGTGCAGGACATCACCGAGCGCAAACGGTTCCAACAGCGGCTCAAAGAACAGCGGGACAACCTCGACGTGCTGAACCAGATGCTCCGCCACGACATCCGAAACGACCTGCAGTTGGTCACGGCGTACGCCGACTTCCTCACCGACCACGTCGACGACGAGGGCCGAGAGCACATCGAGACGATTCAGGAGGGAGCGATGCACGCGGTAGAACTGACACGAACCGCGCGGAGCATCGCGGACGTGATGCTCACGACCGACGAGGAGCGCCAGCAGGTCGACCTCGCAAACGCGCTCGAAACCGAACTCGACGACGTCCGTTCGACGTACTCGGAGGCGGTAATCACCGTCTCGGGGACGGTTCCCTCGGTGGCGGTGTGGGCAAACGAGATGCTGGGCTCGGTCTTCCGGAATCTGTTGACGAACGCCGTCCAGCACAACGACGAGGAGATCCCGAAAGTGGAGGTGTCGACGACAGAGCGCGAGGAGACCGTCGCCGTCCGAATCGCCGACAACGGGCCGGGCGTGCCAGACAGTCAGAAAGACACGATATTCGGACGTGGCGAGAAAGGACTCGAAAGCGAAGGGACCGGAATGGGACTGTATCTCGTCAAGACGCTGGTCGAAATGTACGGCGGCGACGTCGCAATCGAAGACAAGGCGGCAGGAAACGCCGGCGACGACGCGGACGGAGCCGTCTTCGTGGTCGAGCTTCCGAAAGCGGGCTAATCGCGCAGTCGCGCGGCGTCACTCTTTGGCGATCATCACTTCGCTCGCTTTGATCACGGCCGACACCTCGTCGCCTTCCGCGAGGTCCAACCGGTCTGCGGACCCGCGCGTGATCGTCGAGGTAACTGTCTGACCGTCGCCGAGTTCGACCACCACCTCCGCCGTGATCTCGTCTTTCTTGATCGCGGTCACGGTTCCAGCCAGATCGTTGCGGGCACTGAGTCCCATACACAAGTGTTTGTCTCCTGAAATTAAATAGCTGCTGGCGACGCCTGTGACTCCGACGTGTGCATCGCGGCGGCCGTTACAGTTTTCATCTCCGACCGCCCCGCCCTCGAGCGAGACTCACCGCTGATATTTGGAGCGCAAAAGATACAACGCGAATCGGCGAAACCGCGTGTATGGACGGGCTCGGCGAAGAAGCCGACGGTCGATCGGAGTTCGAGTCTTCCCGGGAGACCGACGCGTCCCACCAGATCGAACTCTACGACCTCATCCTCGACATCTCGACGAGTCTGATGAGCGCCGAGCCCGACGAGTTGGAGACGAAACTGCGATGGGGGCTCGAAAGCGTCGGGACACAGATCGGTGCCGACCGTGGCTACGTCTTCCAGGCTCAGAACGGCGGCTTCGAGAGGACGATCGAGTGGACCGGCGAGGGCGTCGTTCCGTGGAGCGCCCAGCGGCTCGCCCTCGAAGAGTTCGAGTGGCTGCACCCTCGGCTCGAACGCTTCGACAACACGGTCGTTCGGACGAGCGACCTCCCACGGAGCGCCCATCTCCGCGAGTTGCTGTCGAGCGAGGGCGTCGCGTCGGCCGTCTTTCTGCCGATGGTCGACAACTGGTCGCTCGAAGGCTTCGTCGGATTCGACGTCGTCGAGCCCCACCGCCAGTGGGACGACACGGAGGTGAACCTCCTGCGGACGGTCGCCGATATGATTACGCACTCGCTGGGTCGCGTGCGGCGCGAGCAGAAACTCGAAGCCCAGAACGAGCGACTGGAGACGTTCGCGGGCGTCATCTCCCACGACCTCCGGAACCCACTCAACGTCGTGACGGGGTCCCTGCGTCTCGCACAACAGGACCTCGATTCGCCGCACGTCGACCGAGCGGCCCGCGCGGCCGACCGGATGGAGGACCTCATCGAGCAGGTACTGACGTTAGCCACACAGGGTCAAGACATCAGCGACCCCCGCCCTGTCCGGGTCGGGTCGGTCGTCGAGAGCGCGTGGGACACGATCGACACCCGAGCGGCCGAACTACGGATCGAAGACGGGCTCGGCACCGTCGACGGCGACCCAGACCGGCTTCGCGAAGTCTTTGGGAACCTCTTTCGCAACGCGGTCGAACACGGCGGCGACGACGTCCGCGTCCGGGTCGGACCCTGCGCGGAGGGGTTCTACGTCGCAGACGACGGCCCCGGGATTCCGGAGGATGCGCGCGAGTCCGTGTTCGACCGGGGGTACACGACTGGCGGGACGGGACTCGGACTGGCGATCGTCCGGACCATCGTCGAGGCGCACGGCTGGTCGATCCGGGTCCGCGAAAGCGTCGACGGCGGCGCGCGCTTCGTCATCACTGGGGTCTGACTGGGAGTGTCTTTTTGTATTGCACGGGTGATAGGTACACCTACAGTAGCGGTTGCCACTGAGTGCGCGCCCGATCGCACGCCGTCGAGCGATCAGTGCGTGCAGACCTGCAACCGCAACTATCGCGGATACCTCGAGGGAGATCAGATGCGGGTCATCATCGTCGGAGCCGGCGAAGTCGGCTCCAACATCGCAGCCAGCCTCGCCGGGGACCACGACGTCATCGTCATCGACGTCGACCCCGAAAAGGTAGAGGAACTCACGTACACCAGTGACATCCTGGCGATAGAGGGTGACGGGACCTCGTTGGAGACACTCGAAGACGCTGGTCTCCGTGAGTCGGAGATGCTCATTGCCAGCACAGATGTCGACGAGACGAACCTCGTCACCTGTGGGACGGCGAAGACCGCAAGCGACGTCTTCACCATTGCTCGTGTACGAAGTGCGAACTTTCTCGACACGTGGGCGCAGTCGGACGGCGCATTCGGGGTCGACTTTATGGTGTCGACGGACCTGCTGACGGCGAACGACATCGTGCGTGTGGTAGGGGTCCCGGCTGCGGTCGACGTCGAGTTGTTCGCGGGCGGACTCGTCCAGATGGCCGAATTCGAGGTCGCAGGGGACAGCGAGATCGCCGGCCGCACCGTCGAAGAGGCGGACCAATTCGAGGCGCTGACGTTCGCTGCGTTGGTGCAGGACGGCGAAGTCGTGATCGCTCAGGGGCAGACGCCGATCGAGGCCGGAAACAGAGTCATCGTCATCGGCAGCCTGGCGAGTGTCCACGCATTTTCGAGAACTGTCGCACCGGCGGCAACGCCTGACGACGCCCGTGACATTGTCATCGTCGGCGGAAGCAACATCGGATATCACACAGCCAAACTCTTGGAGGAGCGCGGGATCGAACCGCGCCTGATCGAGCAGGACTCCGAGCGGGGTCGGCAACTCGCCGAAAGCCTGCCGAAAACGATCGTATTGGAACACGACGCGACGAACGTGGAGTTCCTCGCTGGCGAGCGCGTCGACCGAGCAGATGCAGTCATTGCAGTGACCGACAGTGACGAAAAGAATCTCCTCGTCTCGCTGCTCGCGAAGAACATCGGCGCTCGACGAACTGTCGCCGTGGTCGAGCAGGGCGATTACGCGAGTCTCTTCGAGGCGGTCGGCATCGACGCCGCGGTCAACCCACGCAAGGCCACGGCGGAGGAGATCGTCCGATTCACCCGGGAAGGACAAATAGAGAACCTCTCGCTCATAGAGGACCGTCAGGCAGAGGTGCTAGAGATCGAAGTAGACACGGAAAGCACTCTCGCTGGACGGCCGATCCGCGAGAGCGTTCGTGCGCTCCCTGCGGGGGTCGTTATCGGGGCAATCGCCCGCGACCACGACCTCGTCGTTCCCCGGGGAGATACGGTGATTAAGCCCGGAGATCACGTGGTTCTTTTCGTGTCTGCAGACACCCTCACTGCTGTGATGAACGCGATATGAGAATCCGAGTCAACTGGCGCGTCAGCTGCCGATTGGTCGGGACCATCCTCAAATGGTTGTGGGTCCCGCTCGTCTTCCCGCTCGGACTCGCCCTCTACGACGGAACGGCGCTACTTCCGTTCGCCCTGCCGATGGTCGGCACTGTAGTCGTTGGCGTCGGCCTCGAACAACTGACCGAAGACCGGGACCTCCAGACGCGAGAGGCGTTTCTGATGGTTTCGCTGACGTGGTTGAGCATTGCACTGGTCGGCGCAGTGCCGTTCGTACTCGCCGATTCTGGTGTGATTGCAGCGCCCGTCGACGCGCTCTTCGAGAGTATGAGCGGCATCACGACGACGGGAGCGACGGTTATCGTCGATTTCGACCGCCACACGCGAGCGATACTGCTGTGGCGGGCAGTCCTCCAGTGGATCGGCGGGCTCGGGATTCTCGTGTTGGCGACGGCGGTGCTGTCCCAGCTCTCTGTCGGTGGGGCACAGCTGATGGAGACCGAAACGCAGACACAGGACGTCAACAAACTCACGCCCCGGATTTCAGAGACGGCAACCCTGCTGTGGAAGATCTACCTCGGACTCACTGGGCTTCAGATAGCCGTCCTCTATGGGCTCCACCTGCTCGGACACGCCCCGAATATGACGCTGTACGATGCCGTCGCGCACGCCTTCACGACGATTTCGACGAGCGGTTTTTCACCACGCGGGGAGAGCATCGCCGCATTCTCTCCCGCCGTCCAGTGGGCGATCATCCCGTTTATGGCGACCGGTGCGACGAGTTTTATGTTGATTTACTTCGTCCTCAGAGGGGACTCCGAGCGGCTCAGACGAAGCGACGAATTTCGGTTCTACGTTGGGATCTTGGCGCTGCTCGCGCTCGGTGTCGGGACTGTGCTGTCCATCGACGGCTCGCCGTACACGAGTGTCGAGGCAATCGCTCGGCACTCTCTGTTCCAAGTCGTCTCGATCGTGACGACGACTGGCTATGCGAGTACGGACTTCAATCTCTGGTCGTCGGGAGCCAAGCATCTCCTGTTCGTCGGGATGTTTATCGGCGGGATGGCCGGCAGTACGACCTGCTCGATCAAGACGCTTCGCTGGCTGGTCGTCGTGAAGGCGTTCCGCCGGGATCTGTTTACGGCCTCGAATCCGAACGCGATCCGGCCGGTTCGCCTCAGTGGAAACGTCGTCGACGAGGGGACGATCCGAGACATCTACGCGTACACTCTCGTCAGCCTCGTGTTCTTCATCGTCGCCACGATTATCGTCGTCGTGGACGCCTCGCGAGTACAGTTGAACGTCTCCGAGTTCGAGGCGATGAGCGCGGCTGCGGCCACGTTCTTCAACGTCGGGCCCGCCTTCGGGATCGCCGGGCCGCTCGAAAGCTACGAGCCGTTTCCGGACTCGACGAAACTCCTGATGACGTTTCTGATGTGGATTGGGCGAATCGAGATCATCCCGGTACTGGTGCTCCTGACGCCGTCGTACTGGCGGTCGTGAGGGTGGCGTCGTCGTCCCCACCGCGGGCTTCATCGTGATCCTGTACTCCTTTTCCGAGCGACGAAGCCTCTCGCTCCCGAAGAAGTCCGAGTCGGACACTCAGAACGCTCCAGATCGATAGCTCCGACACGCGACGCTAATACGAGAGTTCCCGAAGTCCGGGAAACTCCGTGCTTTGCGGACCGAACACGAATCGGTTCGCTAAAGTGAGTACACGCGGGCCGAATCAGTCCTCGGCGGAACTGTCGTACATCGACTCGAACTCCTGCTCGCCGCGGATCAGCTCGTCGACGCCCTCAGTCAACGTCACCGCTCCGAACACGGTCGCCCGGTAGTACGTGTAGAGACCGTCTCGTCCCCGCTCCGTCCGCTGGCGCTTCTCCACGAGACCGACGTCGACGCGGCGACACAGAGCTTCGAATACACACGGTGCGGCAACGCGACTGCGTTTGTGCTGCCCTTTCTCGGCCACAATTTCGGCGTCGGTGAAGAAGCCGGAAGCGTCTTGCAGGCTCTCTCGGAAACCCACAGTGATCGGCTCGTCTTCCTCCACGAGGACGACGTCACGAGCGCGATGATCCGCTCGGCCAAGGTGCGGTGGGATCTCCGCGTCGCCACGTACGAAACGGAGGCCGAGCTCGTCTCGAAACTGCGGCTGTTCGCGGGCGGGGTTATGCAGCGCGAACGTCGCGGAGACCCCGAACGTTTGGAATAGCGGTATCTCGTCGGGGGTCTCGCTCGCCGCGGCTATTCGACACCGACGCTCATACTGTCGGACAGACGTTCGTGAATCATTGTGGCACCCACGGCGTGCCGATGATTTTCACATAGCTCTGTCCGACAGTATCAGAGTCCGGACCCGCCGTCGACCGGGACGGTCGCGCCGTTGACGAAACTCGCGTGCTGGCTGGACAGGAAGGTGACCACCTTCCCCAGGTCGAGCGGCTGCCCCGGCGACTCGTAGGGACAGTCCGCGAGCACGGCGTCCCACGCCGACGTGAGGTCGGCGAATTCGCCGGCTTCGACCCGTCTGGCGAGCAACTCCTCTAAGTCTGCGGTCTCGTGAGGTCCCGGTACGACTGCGTTCACGCGGACGTCGGGCGCGAACGCCGTGGCCTGGCTCTCGACGAGCCCTTGCACCGCGCGCCCGTACGCGGATGCCACCGACAGTTCCTCTGCGAGTGCCGGAATAGCGGGGTTGGCAACGGTGACGACCGTCCCCTGATCGGAGGCTTCGAGGTGCGCGGCAGACTCACGGATGGCCCAGACGACGCTCATAAACAGCCGATCGAACCCGCGGAACCAGTCCTCGTTGGAGACGTCGAGAAAACGCCCCGGTTCGAGTGGTCGCGGTCCCGTCACGAGGTGGTCGATGCCGCCGTACTGGTCGACAGTCTCCTCGACGAGGGCCCCCAGATGGTCAGGGTCGCGCACGTCGAGTTCGAGACCGAAAATCTCGCCCTCGCCGAGCGCGTGGAGCCTGTCGCTGGCGTACGCGAGGTCGTCCAGATTCGGCGCGGCGAGCGCGACCTTCGCCCCCTGCCGCGAGAACGCTTCCGCACAGGCGTGACCGAGGCCGGTCGCACTCCCAGTGACCAGCGCCACGTTGCCTTCTAATCCGAGGTTGAGGTCCATATCTGACGCTTGGATACCAGTCCTAAAAGGTTCCTGCCCAGCGATACTTCAGACCGTCTCTCGACGATGACCGCGACGAAGCGATCGTCGCCCCGTCGTTGGCTTCGTTGTCGACGACGAGCAGTTTGCGGAGCGTGCAGCAGTGGACGAACGGCAGTTTTCGCTGTCTTCCGTGAAGCGCCCACAGAATTCGCAAAACGGCTCTGGAATCCCCCCAGACCTACCGATTACGGTGGATACGTGCCGCTACTCAAGGGACGTATCCCTGCTAGACCGGCTGGTATAAGGGGCGTTCTCCGTGTGTCGATTACGCGTAAAAGGAAGTGGGTTGGGGCAGTCTTACCCCCACGCTGTCCTGCGATTTTGGTTAATTTCATTTGTCTTCTTCTCCGAAATCAAGTTTGTCCAGATGCCGTTTCCGTCGGTGGCGGAACTCCTCAACCGGGTCCGCCTTGTCGTAGTGCTGTTCGATCACGCCGACCGAGGCGTTCACGCGCTCTGCGACCACGTCAGCCCGAATCCCGCGGTTCAGTTGCCAGGTGATCGAGCCGGCGCGAATCTGGTGTGGCGATCGCGACGACGGACACTTCGACGCCTGATTCTGTGACGTCCACCCGCACGCCGTCCGCTCTTTGCCGTGCGGACATCTCCCGTAGCGACACGGAATTGTCGCGTAGTACGAGGTCGCCCGCAGCGCGTTCAACGATAGCCGTCCGTAGACCGACGCGAACAGCGGCCGACGTCCGTAATCGTCGGTCACGCTCGGTCGGTGCTCGACGACGTACTCACGAAGCGCTCGGATCACGTCGTCGCTGATTCCGACCGCCCGCTCGCCGTCGTAGGCGTTCTTCAGCGGCGTGTCCTGATCTGGCCGATGCCGGAACTGCACGTACCCCTCCTGGAAGTCGACATCGTCGATATCGAGCGACCGGATGCCGCCCATCCGAGCGCCCGTATACCACGTCAGTTCAAGGAACGCGTGGCCCCGCGGATACCGCGTCTCGTCCTCGCGGAACGCCTGCAGGAGCGCCTTCGCCGCCGCAGTCTCCAGAATCGTCTCGGAGGTCTGCTCGTCCTTCGAGACGTTCGGGAGCTCGATCGAGTCGATAACGCGCTCGTCGACCACACCCAGCGACTCGTAGTGTTCCAGGAACTGCCGCAGCGTCAGTAGCTCGTTCCGGAGCGTCACGGTCGCCAGATCATTCGCCCGGCGCGCGGTCTCGAACTGCTGGATGTCCCACGGCGTCAGCTCGCCGAGTCTCTCGATATCCTCGTGCTCGCAGAACTCCCAGAACAGCTTCAGCTGGTGACGGTAGCCCTTGACCGTCTGTCGGGCCTTGTCGAGCCGCTGTCGCTCCAACCAACGCTCTGCGGCCTCCCGCGGCTCGAACTCTGGCGGATCGCTCACTGTGGACCCTCCCGGCCGCGACCGTCGGTTACCCCCGTAACGTCGGCCGCGAACTCGTGCAGGTGGAACTGCGCGACGTCGTGCATTGCCCGATCGGCACGGACCATCATCTCGACGTACTCAGTCATCTGCCACCCCGGTCACGTCGCCGCTGTCGGCGTCCATCAGCCGGCCGGCGAGCCCGCCTTGCGGGCGCGGCCCGCGCTTCGACTCCCGACGGATCGGCTCGTCGAACTCCGAATCACAATCGGAGCAGCGCCAACGGCCGTCGCCGTCGTCGAGTTTCGAGACGGCCTTCTCGGGACTGCGTCGGAAGATGTTCGCCGACGAGTCGCAATTCGGGCAGGCGAGCACCTCAGTCATCGGCGACCGCCTCCGGAGCAGGGGTCGCATCCGGTGTCGGTTCGTCGGGCGCAGCGAGCGCGCTGAGGACGTCTTGCTTCGCGTAGTCGTCTGGGTCGTAGTCTTCGAGAACGTCCAGCAGCGCCAACTGCGGGCGGTCGCTCGCGGCGTGCTCGCTGAGGTCGTCGAGGATCGCACAGACCGCGTTCGCGACGTCGTCCTCGCCCGCGACCCGCGAGCTGTGGCGCTTCGCCAGCGGGACCACCGCGGCCTGCCACGCCACGATCGAGCCGCTGAGTCGGAGGTCCCACTCGCTCTCGTCTTCGGGCTCGTACTCGGCTTCCGCGTCGCTCAGCGTCTCGGTGACGAAGCGCGCGACGTTCGCGTGGGCGAGCTGTGCGCCGCCGCTGCGGAAGACGGCCGCGTGTTCGTCGAGCCAGTCGACGTCGACGTCCAGCGTGGCTTCGAGGTCGACCGTGACGGTCGTCTCGATTTCGACGCCGTCGCGTTCCGTCTCGGTGGTCGTCAGCGCGGGACCGGACGCGCGGAGCGTGAGCGCGTCGTCGGTCATTCGGCACCTCCCGACTGGATCCGCGGCGCGAGCATATACCGGCCCTCGTAGAGCACCGTCTCGTCGTCGCACCGCTGGAAGTCGAGCATCAGCGGGAACTCCTCGCCCCACCGGACTGACAGCGACGTGACCTTCGCCTTCTTCAGGCCCTTCGCCATATCGCGAAGGTAATCCATCGAGTAGATGCTCGATGCGTTCTCGGTCGGCGTCTCCGTGATCGGCTCGGCGACGTCGCCGACGTCGATTCGCGTCGAGCGCGTCATCTCGTCGCCGTCGGCGTCGCCTTTCAGAATCAGGTGCCCGTCGAACTCGCCGAGCTCGACGTGGTCCGTCGGAATGTAGTCGACCGCGTCGCAGAACGCCTCGACGTCCAGCTCGGCGCGGTAGGACAGTTCGAGGTTCGGGATGTCCGGTTCCTGCCGGATCGACTCGGGTTCGATGTTCAGCAGTTCGTCCGTCCGCGACAGCGTCGTCACGTCGTACTCGCGATCGATGCTCACGAGCGTCCGCGTCGCGTCGATGTCCAACTCGACCGGGTCGTCCGTCGACTTCCCGAGTCGCGCGTCCGAGAGCGAGGATTTGAGGCGCGTCAGATTCGCGCCGATCAGCACGTCGTCCGCGCCGTCGACGTGATAGCCCTCGAAGGCCGCCGGCTTCGCGTTGATCCCGACCATTCCCACGTTCGCCGGGTCGACGGCCGTCGTGTGCAGGCCGCCCGCGTCGAACCGCAGTTTCGCTTCGTCCACCAGCACCGTCGGCAGCGCCATCAGCGGCCGAATCGTGCGGCCGCTCGTCTCGATTTCGACGGATTCGCCCGACGGTTCCGAGAAGAATCGAGTCTGTGAGGTGCTGCCGCTCATTCCGCGGCACCTCCCGCGACCGCCGGTCGCACGTCGCGATCGCGCATCCAGCCGTGGTCGTCGCAGGCGAGCAGATTCCGGGGCTTCGTTCGATTGGGTCTCGTAATCGCGTCGAAGACCACGATCACGGCCGCCGGCTCGCCGCAGACGACCATCTTCCCGTCGTCGCCTTCGACCCACTGCCGGCAGGACTTCCCTTCCGGCGCGTCGACGACGTCGAGCACGTCCGGTTCGGGGTAGCCGCCGTCGGTGACGAGTCGGTGCCCGCTGTCGTCGAGTGCCCGACCACACGATCGGCACACCGCCTTTCCGGTGCGCGCGTCGATGCCGGTCGCTCGGTTCGTGCAAAAGGCGCAGTCGCCGCTGTTATTTGGAGTCGGTGCGTCTCTGGTCGTGCCGGATTCTTGTCCGGTTACGTTCGCGGTCTGCATACTCAGACCGGAACCGTAACGCGGGCGGTGGTTCCAGCACCGTCCGCGTCACCGATAAAATCTCACTGAGTGCCAACTGAGCCTCGCGTCGGTCCCGTGAGCATCACTGGATGCGGCCAGCACTTATAGTTTACGAGGGCATTAGTAGATATTGCGAGCTTCAAAGGATGCTAATCGGCTGTATTACAGCTCTCCGCATCAGGAGACACCATATGAGACACTCTGGAGACTGGATGGCTCTCGTAGATGACCGGGTTCTGGAATATCTCCGAGAGCAGGGCTCTGGATCGCCTACAGAGATGAAGCGTGAGGGCCCAATACACTACTCTCGGCAGTATATCGATAAGCGGTGCAAGAAATTGGCTGAAGAGGGCTTGGTAGAACATCTCGGAAACGGGATCTACGTCATCACAGAAGACGGTGAGGCGTATTTAGACGGCAAACTCGACACTCAGAATTGGGTACGGATCGACGAAAACGGTGGAGCAGCGACCGCTGGCACGCACGCGCCTACTGAAGACGAAAACGGACAGGAGAGCTAATTGATGCGCCAATCTGCCGAGTGGATGCACAAGCTCGACGAACGTATCCTCGAATACCTGGACGACAAGACGTGGTCGGATCCCGCGCTAATGAGTGAGCACTTTCGGTTTACTACCTCAGCGGATCGGATTGCAGATCGGTGTGAGGTTCTGTCTGATGCGGATATGATCGCGCCGGTTCGTGAAGGTTCGTCGATGTACGAAATCCAAACTATTGGTCGGCTCTATCTGAAAGGCGAGATCGACGCGAATCTTCGTCGACCGATTCCAGCTCCGCGGCCGCCGCACGCTGTTCGACCTGGGTGGTGGGCCGGGTTTGGATAGTATGATCTTCGCTCAATCGGGAGAGGTGTTGGAAGCGCTGCTCGCAGAACTGGCAGGGGTATTGAATGTGGTCTCCCCGGAATTGATCGGGATCTCGTTTACAATCGTGCTCAGTTCCATCTCGATTATTATCAGCTACAATTCGTACCAAGGGCAGGCTCGAATGGCGGTTCGGGAATCCATCGAGCAGATCGAGCCGCTGAGACTCGGTAAGTATGAAAAGGTCAGACCGACGCTCAGCAGATTCAATTACAAACTCAGAGATGGCCGATCAACGACCCAAATAACAATTCGACACTACGATAATAGTACGAAAGCGTCGGTTTCCAGCCTTCCAAAGGACTTTGAGCGCTTTGACGACGACGAACAATCTGAACTAACACAGTTTGTGAAGGAGCTCTCCAATGTCCGCGATGCTGGATTTTCTATGCAAGGATTTGAGATCTACTTTGCTACCCGGGATCCAGTGAAAGTGAGTCACTCAACGACGATCGCGATGGAAGCGTTCCACGATTTAGCTCAGGACCGTGTAGACTCGCTACCTATTGAAGCCGGTCAAGAAACCGAGGTTGAACCAGTGAATTAATACGCAAAATTATATACTAATCAATTATTAATTTTCACGTCGGTCTGCCAACCTTCATACCCGCTCTTCGCATACGCTATTTTGCCACGTCGGACACGTGGCGCGGCCGGTCAGAAATTAGGTATAGTATGTGATATTTATCACGGTGAAGTCCGGATACCGAAGCCTTAACCGAGCTGCCACACCCACAACATATCGTCCTGTTCGGGACGACGCCAGCCTAGGCGTCTAACTAAGTTCTGGGAGGTGAGTCATCATCACCGAAGCAAGATTGATCGTGGTCGCGATCTGCGGAACGATCCTCGCAATCTATGGAAAGGACGCGGGATTGGTCTTCGTCACGATCGCGGCCACGACCACAGTGTAGTCGTCTCGTTGGATCAACTACTCAGTGTGGACACGGCCTAACGTGTCCTACTGGGTTCTTCGTTGGAAGGGTGAAATAAGTTTCTTTGAGAGTCGAATACGGCAGTTTGGAGCCGTTATAGCGTCGATTTGTGCATTACTGGTGGTAGAGAGGCGGCTGTCCCTTCTACGCCAGCTCGTCGTACTTCTCCAGCACCAACTCGAAGTACTCGTCTGTCATCCGCCGCGGATTCTGCACCTGGTGAAAATCGTCAAGCACGAACTTCGTCTGCTCGCGCTCCAGCCCGTAAGCGTGGAACGCAGCCGCGTCCAGTTCTGCCTGTACGCGCTCACGCTCGTCAGGATCGGTCGCCGGCTCGATTCCGCCCAGTCGATTGCGCATCTCCTCGAACTCCTCTCCGTAGCAATTGAGGCGCGCTGCTCGTCGCCAGATGTACTCGAACCAGTCGTCGCCCTCGGTGAGACGCGGGACCTGCGACTCTTTGAATTTGTACATCACGATGCTTGTGTCGATCTTGGTTCGCATCAAGTAATCGAAGGGAACGCTGTTGATTAGCCCGAGCGCAACGAATAATTCCCGGTCTGTGAATATTCTCTTGTAGACGCTGTGGAGTGGAGAATCCGTCAGATCTTCTTCAGAGGGGTCGATTGTGTACGGCCTAACTGTGTGGAGCTTATTGTGACAGACAGTGCCATCTGGAATCACTGCCGCGATCATCGTCCGCTCGTTGGTAAACTTCGTTACGTCTCGGTAGACAATTCTATACTCCATGGAATCGAGCAGCACGTCAGATTCCGAAAGACCCTCTCCACGGTATTCCTCCAACAGATCATTCACGAAGCTGACCTGCGATCCCGTCCCGTCGAATTCGTCATAGATCGCCCGCTTGAGATTCCGAACGCTCTTCTCACGGATTCGCTGCTTCGCGCTCAGTTCAGGATCGACATCTTCGTTGACGCTCCAGAATTCCGGTGGGTCGATATCGACAAACGACGGATCGTGACTGAACTGATAGATATTCCCGCCGCCTAAGACCGGATAGTCACCCTCAGATTCGTCTTCGACGAACCGATCCCGGTCGTTCGTCCGGTCCAGCTCTCGGTACGGTTGCGCGAACCAGTCGTCGCCTTGTTCCTGCCGGATCGGTGGATGGGTGACGATCTTTTCGAGGATCTCGACTTCCTCCTGTTTGCGCAGCTGCGGGAAGATCCGTGCTTCTGGCGAGTATTCGAGCAGCACCTTCCGTGGAATGGACAATGCGCGCTCCTCGAACTGCGAGATGATATCCAGTCCGTGCTGCTGGAAGATCCCGCGGAGTTCGTCGGTGGTCCCGCTGTTCTTGAATGCGACGACCCCGAAGTTGTAGCGCCCGTCGACTGCCTCGAAGATGTCCCGATTCTCCCACGTGATGAGCGACTGAATCGACGTTTCGTCGAGCAGGTGAACACGGAGATCCTTCGTTGACGCCCCGTTGAAAATCGTCCCCGGAAGGACCTGACCGACGTATCCCCCGTCCTTTGCCAGATCGAAGACGCGCTCGAAGAACAGCGACGACAGATCGTTCTCCGTGCTCTGGCTTTGTCCGCCGACAGTCGGATCCTGTAGTGTGTAGGCGTCCGATTCGTGGAAGTACCTCGTTGCGATTTCCACTTCGTGTTGATAGTCTTCCCAAGCGTCTGCGATGTCTTCGTCTTCCAGCAGTTCCTCTTGGCGCTCGTCCTTTGCCGCCGGTGGGAGTGAGTGGAACTGCTCGTCGTACCGCATAAAGAAGTCGTCGCGAGTCGCTCGAAGTCGGTCCCACGGTGGGTTCCCGATGATCACGTCGAAGCCGCCATCGACGTACACCTCCGCGAACTCCAGCACCCAGTGAAACGGCGTGTACTCGTCGAGGTCGTCTTCCGTGACACCGTCGACGACGGCCCGGAAGTCCGCCAAAATGTCGTCATCCAACTCCTCGCGATACTTTTCGAGCAGTTCGTTCGCCTTCTCGCGGTGCTCTTTCGACTTCTCGGGGAACGCACTGAATTCCTCGTGCAGTTCGATCTGCTCGATCACGTCCTCGTAGCGCGACCGGACGCTGTCCTCGCTCCAGCGCTCGAACGTCGCCAGTCCGTCGTCGGTCTCCTCGGGGAACCCGACGTACCCGATCAGGGTGTTGCCCTGCCGGACGTTGAACGTGATGTTTGGCAGCGCGATCTCTTCGACGTTCAGCTCTTCGAGGTCCTCTTCCCGCAGTTCGGAGATGATCGACAGCCACAGCCGAAGCTTCCCGATTTCGACTGCGGGCTCCATTATGTCGACGCCGTAGATGTTGTTCTGGACGGTCGTCTTTTTGAGGCGGTGCCGACGCGGGTGCTCCTCCCGTTTCGACCACAGCGCCTGCCGGACGTTCACGATCTCCTCGATGACCGAGGTGAGGAAGTGCCCCGATCCCATTCCGGGGTCGACGACGTAGAAGTCGTCCATCTCGCTCAGAAGCGCCGTGACCAGGTCCTTCGATCCCGGCAGGCCGTCGATCAGCTCGTAGAGCGTCTCGTACTGGTCGACCTCCGGCTCGGGCCACTCGCGCTCGTCGAGCAGGTACTCCTTGAAGCGGTCCATCAGCGCCGGCCGCACGGTCTCCTCCGCGGAGAAGCGCGTGATCTCCTTCGGCGTGTAGTACGCGCCCAGGTCGGCGTTCTGGTCGCCCGGATCCGCCGTGAGGTAGTTGATCGTCTTCTCGAAGACGTTGCCCAGCACGCTCGGGTCGATGTCCGTCGGGCCACCGTCCGTCGAGAACTGGTAGCGTTCGAGCAGGTCGATGATCGACTCCAGGACGCTGTCGCGAACGTTGAAGTCGCGCTCGTCGAGGTCCGACGCGCTGTTCAGTTCCGGACGGAACAGCCCGCCGTTGAGGTACGGGATGTCCTCGAACACGTCGAGGTCTGCGACCTGCGGATCCCGATTCGTCGGCTTCTCGTTGAAGACGTCGTAGAACAGCGGATCGAAGAACGTCTTATACAGCGTCTGCGGGTAGATCCCGTCCTCGTAGGTCTCGGTGAGCACGTCGAGCAGATCCGGGCGCACGATCCGCTTGTCTTCGAGGAACTTCACGAAGATCAGCCGATTCATCAGGTCGACGGCGAACAGCCGCACCTCGTCGCCGTCGGCCTCTTCGGGCGGCACGATCCCGTCACCGATCAGACTCCGCGCCCGCCGGTCGTCGGTGTCCTCCTGGACGCCGAAGACCACGCGGATGTAGTCGTCGTAGAACTCGTCGGTGATCTCCTCTTGCTTCTCTTTGATGACCTCCCGCGCGTCGTCGATGATCGAGACGAAATTCTCGTACTGGAACGTCCGAAGCAGCGTCGCGACCAGCTCACGTTCGGCTTCCGTGACGACCTCGGTCGGCGGTCGATTCGCGCCCGTCGCGTTGTCGAAAAGCGTCAGAAAGACCGGGCGCAGATCGACGTCCTCGATGATGTTGTGCGTGTACGAGTCCGGGTCGTAGCGGACGAAGATCCACCGCAGACCGTCGGTCGCAAATCCGAAGTCCGACTCGAACTCCCGCTGACTCAGCCAGCTTTTCACCTGGTCGAGCCCGTGCCCGCGGTTTTCGAGCGGTTTCTTCAGCGGCTCGGCTTCGATCAGCAGCCGACTCGAATCCACGCTTTCGATGTCCCGCAGCGAGATCGCGTAGTCGGCCTGCTCACCGCGCTCCGTGGCGAAGCTCCCGGCCTCGTACCCGTAGTCCTCGTAGCCGAGCGAATCGAGCATCGGCTCGATAACGCGGTTCTTCGTCAGCGGCTCGGGGTCCAGTTGGTCGGTCGTGTATCTCGATTTGGGAACGTACTCTCCCCATCCCCGTGAGAACGTTTTGTCGAGCGTGTCGTCGTCGAGCTGCTCGCGAAGCCGGTCGATGCTTCCGGCGATCGCCTCGATAATCCGATCTTCCGCTTCTCGTGTGACCTCCGTATCGAACGCAGAGAAGTCGAATTCCGCTTGTGACCCCTGAGTAGACATCTGTGAGATGACCCAGGGTTGTCGCGAGGCTGTAATGAAAGTGACCGTTAGCCCTCGGCATCGTACCGCGTTCCGGAGAACGCCCGGAACGAGGGAGGCATAGATCCGCTCACGAGTGTTCTTTGCACAAGCGAATCACCCGTCAGAACGAGTGTGCGATCCTCGCACAGTGATCCCGAAGTGGCAGCCGGGATCCGAGTCACGAACGCCGCCGGACAACCGTGCCGAGTTGGCTTTTCGGAAGCCACTCGTCGGAGAGGCTGAGTAGCTCATCACGGTCCTCAAACTTCCGCTCGTACTCTCGAAGCCGCTCCACCAGCTGCCCGTGACGGTCGGTACCGTCTTCTGTGTGTCTGATCCCTCTTTCGAGCGAGTGTATTCTATGTGCGCGTTCCATCAGGGGCCGAGCCGCTGCCGACGATTCGAACAGAACCGCCTCTTCAGTCTGATTAGAGATGTATCCAACGAACATCGTGGGCGGAGTTCTGTTCGTGGATTCGACCTTCTTCTCGGCCAGCCATTCCGGCAGTTGGATAAGCAGTTCCTCGGAGTCGAGAAGCCCTAACAACTGCCACAATTTCTGGGTCCGCTGCTCGTCGAGAAGTCCCCGTCTTCTGGCTTCGTCGAGCGAGACATCGTAGTCGGCGAGGGTCCCTGAATGGTACTCACGGGCGAACTCGTCGTACTCGGCGTATTCGGTAATCAGGTCAGCCACTCCATCATACGAGGGGCCGCACACCCATTACTCCCCCCGTCCATCCAATCACTACCCTCGAACGTCCTGTATCGAGCGTAGAGACGTCACTTGGTCACCTCGTAGACACCTGTGAAATGGCGCAGAGTTGCCGCGAGCGACTCAGAGTTCGCTTTCGTCCATCTTGATGGGATGGCCGTAGTCTTCCCAGTTCTTCGTGGACCAACCGCATTCAGAACAGGACGTCTTCCCCGAGATTTTGGCATCGCACGCCATACATCGCCACGTACCTCCAATCATAACGACGGTGCCGCCCTCTTTTGCCGAGCATTGACTGTCGTTGTGGATTGTTGGCGAGATCACACGTCCGCAATTTCCGCATTCTACGTGTTTGACGATCATCGTCGGATATGGTATGTAGATGAAATGTAAATTTTGTTTCTTTGACGGTGCACCCGATACCGTGCGATTCCGGTTCGGGGGTGTGACTGCAGAGCCTGAATATCGGCGCACGATTTTTGTTATCGTTGGCCCTCTCGCTGACTGCGGGCTTTGCCCGCTACCCAACCTACCCACTGACCGAGTCTCCGTCTCACCGCGGGCAGTCCCCATTTCCCGCGGTGTTTCCGCTCACAAGCGCCGATAGTCGTGGGTGCTGTCGATCGTTCCTGTCTCCAAATCTCTCCACACCAGGAAACAACAGACAGTGTGGAGTTAGACCACTCGTCGGTCGCGACCACACGCCGGACAGATTCTTCAGAATGTCATTCGGTCACGGGTTTGTACCGTCCGCGGTGTCCGTCTCCGTCACTTCGGCGACTACAATCCCATCACTGTCGAGGACGCGAATCGTAATCTTGTACTCATCTCCACCGACACCGCCCTGATTGTACTGTATCGTCCCGTCTGGGTTCGAGCTGGATTTCGTCTGCGTTGCCCACGAGCGATCGGTGTTCAAGAAGATTGCTTCAACTTGCGAGAAGTCCGTATCCGGACCTGAAACCAGATATTGTAACGTGTACCTGCCGTTATTGTTGTTGGTCGTGTCCGCGATAGAGTATGTTGATAGAGCGGGGCTACTGGGCCGAGTTAAGTCAGCGTTCCCAGACGGGGAGCTACCGTCGGCCACGTCGGAAACTACACGTTCATCTACGACGACGCCATCCGTGTCAACGAGTTCAACGCGGATACGGTAGCTGTCACCAGCTGTGTTGCCAAAGAACGCTTCTGCATAGTCGTCGATATTGTGTCGGGGATCAGAGCTGGAATACGTCGCATCGGCCCCACTACTGTCGAGGTTCGTGTATTTGACTCTGACCGATCCGAAATTCGCTCTATCCGAGACGTTATATGACACCTCGTAGTTCGCTTGGCTCCCACCAAGATCATCGACCACGGTCCCTGCAAACGACGGACTGTCACTATCGGTCAGATCGCCAGCCGACTGGGAATCTCCATTTGCCACATCAGTTATCTGAACAGTATCCGTGATCGTGCCATCAGTATCGAATACCGTGATCGTGATATCGTATGTCGCACCCATCTGACCGCCCTGGGAGAACGTGATTGTATCCCGTTCTGCCGTAGTTGAACTCGTGGTATCCCCCCAGTTGTTGTTTCTGTTATCGAAGGTAACTACGACGTTAGCGAAGTCCGCAGTCTCGTCGATATCGTACATCAACTCGTAATTGGTGTTCGTATTCTCTGACGTATCCTGGAGTGTGTAGCCACTTACCACTGGATCTGGCGCCGGCGTGGGTGTGGCGGTCGGCGTTGCTGTCGGGGTCGAAGTCGGTGTTGAGGTGGGTGTAGATGTGGGTGTTGCAGGAGGGGTTGGCGTGGGTACTGGTGTTGCTCCATCACCGAGTATCCGTGATTGAAAGAGAATAGCAGAACGGCCATTCGAACGCCAAACAACGTATATTTCTCCGGTCGGTGCTCCAGAGATCTGGCACTTTGTCCCTGGAGACACTGTGGCGATCGCCCTATTGCAGGCTTGCCCATCAGTACCGGCATAATTGCCTAACTGGCCAGCTGATTCAGAGGCAAGATATACGTCTTCGCCATCAAGTGGATCTCCACTGGTATATGAGAGGGTAGCCGTCGACCCATCTTGAGTCAGTTGAAACGACGCCAATGGATCATTTCGATCGAGACCACCGACGTACCCGAGTCCGAATGCACCAACTGAAACTGACAAGACAACAGTCAGTGACACCAACAGAACGACACCAATTACCGGAGATACCCCTCGATCATCAGAAAAGGCTGATCCTAAAAGGAAATTGAGTAGAGGCACTCGTGCTTAGTAAATTGCACTGAGACGATTAGAGAGTTGCGGGCAGGCTGTCAAAGAATAATACTTTTCAGCGGCTGCGTGCGGGAAATTCGACTACATTGTCCGGTGAATTAGTGAGCCACTACTGGATGAACTCAGGCCAGCGTGCCGTTCTTACGTCCGTTCGAGCGCGGCATCGGACGCCCCACAAGGCGACACGTTTCACCACTCCGATGTCTATTCACCAGTCAGAATCCGTCTGCAAACCAGGACAGCCGGTATTCACTCGAACTCTGCAAGCGAATCGAACTCATTCCAGCACTCACAGTCGACATCGTCTATTGACTCGACTTCATCAGGGAGGTCTGAGATCGGCATCCCATCCTCTACGTGTTCACAATCATCGGTATGCAAAGAGAAGTCATCAGTCGACATAATTGGCATAAACACAATCTGTTATTGTGGGTGGAAAAATACCCGGACAACCCGATCAGATCCTTCCTCTTGTACTGTCTTGAGCAAGTCCCAGCTACGACTCCTCGCCTGCTGTCGGATGGAACGATGCCGCGGAGTCGAAACTCGTGAGATCGTCGATCCGCTGTTCTAACTCCTCGATTTCAGCCTGGAGGTCTGCCGTGTCCTCGTCGGTGGCGGCCAGTTGGTCTTTCAGCCCTTGCAGGCGCGACTCTTTGCTTTCGTCGTCGACGTCCGCCTTCCGCACGTACTCGCTCTCTTCGATCTCGTAGACGTCCGACTCCGAGAGCTCCGTCACTTCGAGCGCGTCGTCGACCTTGCTGGCGTCCACACTGGTCACGCGCTCACGGTCGATCCCGGCCGCTGTCAGTGTCTCCAGTACTTCTTCGTCGTCTTTCAGCGTCCGGTTGCGCCGGGACGTCCGCTGGACCGACCCGTACTGCCCGGAGACGGGCTGGTCGTGGTGGAGACGGGCGAGCAGCACGCTCCGTACGTCCTGCCGGAGGTCGTTGGCGTTCCGCTGGACGTCCGAGAGGAGCGTGTACAGATTCACCAGTGCCGGCGTTTCCATTCCTTCGAGGTCCGTCGGGTCGTGACGTTCGAGCGCGTCGATGAGAAGCAGCGCATCGGCGTAGACGGAGATGTCCGGTTCGGCTCGGTCGTCCTCGTCGGTTTCGACCTCGTGGGCATCGACTAACGGGGAGCTCGTCGGCGTGTCGGTTTCCGCGAGCATTCCCTCTCGGTCGTCGATCTCGAACCGCGGGTGCAGACTCAAGACTGTCGCGTAAGGTTCGGCGTCCGAGGGCAGGTTATCGAGACTGAAGCCGCCCCAGCCATCGGTGACGTGGCCGTATAGCGTCTCGAACTGCTCGCGTTGGAGTGGGATCGTGTCGTCGCCGTCGCGGTACTTGATGAGGATGCGGTGTTCCTGGACGTCCGTGATCCGGAACGGCTTTCGAGACAGCGGCGTGAGGAGTGTCGCGTCCGACGGCAGCTCTTCCGCGTTTTCGAGGAGGTTGTGCCAACTCGCGCTGAACGTCATATTGTGGGTTACCCCACCACGGCTCAAAAGCCTGCGGACGAACGCGTCCCGAAGAGCGTGTTTCTCCGTACTGGCCGGGAGAAGAGGTATCTTGGTGAGCAGGCGAGTCTCCTCACCGATAGGACTATTCCTGAGGTTTCGAATGCCCAGTACCCGCGAACGGGTCACTCCAGTCAATGTGCAGAGCCTGAATATCGGCGCACGATTTTTGTTATCGTTGGCCCTCTCGCTGACTGCGGGCTTTGCCCGTTACCCAACCCACTACCGAGTCTCCGTCACACCGCGGGCAGTCCCCATTTCCCGCGGTGTTTCCGCTCACAAACGCCCACCTGTCGGGGCGCTGCCGATCTCTCTCGTCTCCATATCTCTCCACTCCAAGAAACAGCGGACAGCGTGGAGTTAGATCACTCGTCGGCCCCGTCCACACGCTGGACAAACGCGCAGTATCCTCCCTGGACTCGTAGGACGACAGCCACCCGAAGGTCACAGACCGACTTCCGACGCTGTCGCTTCAACAGCACCGAACGCCGAGTTGTTCGCCGGCGCGATCCCGATGTCGGCGAGGGACCGCTCGATCAACGGCTTCACGCGCTCGACGTCACACATCCGAATCGTATCATCCAGCCGCGCGCGGGCGGCCGCTTCTGCGAAGCGCTGCATCGCGTCGAGCTTCCGCGCCGTCACGGGAAGCGGCGGCCCGTCGTACTCGCTGTCGCCCATCGCGTCCTGATAGCGCTCCGGCAGCGACGTCTTCAGGTCGGCGAACCACTGGGCCATCTCGTCCTCGACGTCGCCTCTCGGGACCGGTCGATACTCCTGGGCATGCGCGATGTAGGCGGCCAGCTGGTCGCTGTCGTACTCGCCTTCGACGAAGACGCGCTCCTCGTCGGTCAGCTCCTCGCCACGAGCCAGCTTCCCGGCGGCCTTCCGGGCGCTGATCATCTGCTCGGCGACGCGGACGATGAGCTCGCGCTGCTCGCGGGCCTGCATCCGCAGGATCAGATCGAACCGCGACAGCAGCGGCGACTGAAAGCCGACCTGCTCGGCGAACTCCTTGGTCGGGTCGAAATGCCCGCCGGTCGGGTTCCCGGCCGCCAAAAGCGCCGTCTCCGCCGGGAGCGTGGCGTGCTTCCCGGCCTTGTTGACGTGGACCTCCTGCGATTCGAGCGCCGTGTGCAGCGCGTCCAGATCGGAGTTGTCGCCCTTGTCGAGTTCGTCGACGACCGCGAGCCCGCCGTGCGCCCGCACCAGCGTCCCCGCGGAGATCGACCACTGACCATCACTAAAATCGTCCTTCTCGATCGCTGCAGTGAGCCCTGCGGCCGACGAGCCGGTCCCGTCAGTGAACGCGCCGCGCGGCGCGATCTCGTAGGCGGCCCGCGCCAGCACGGTCTTCCCGACGCCGGGATCACCGAGCAGGAAGACGTGCGGTTCACCGCGGTGATGGGCGCCGTCGTCAGTCGTCCGCGTCCAGCCGCCGATCAGCTGCAGCACGAGCGCTTCGATCACTTGCTGGTCACGGTCACCTGCGGCCTCGAAGTTCGGCGCGAACGCCCCGCACAGCACCGAGACCGGGTCGTCGGCCGCGCCGATCTCCTCGACGGCCTGCTGGTGCCGCTCGTCCTGGTAGTCGGCGATCGTCGGCTCGTCGGGGACGACCTCGTTGCCGATGACGCATTCGTCGAAGACGACTTCGCCGGTGAACAGCGGCCGGTGTCGCCCGATCACGGTGACGCGACCGCCGGACTCGACGCGGTCGGTTCCGGTGAGGTCGTCCGCGAGGTGGACGTCGATGTTCTCCGTGTCGCCCCGGGCGTCTTCGGGCGGTTGCTGCAGGCGGATCTTCTGGTAGTCCTCGAACTCCGACTCACTCCGCTTGTGGAAAAAGTACGCACTCGGGTCGTCGCAGCCCCGACAGCCCTGCGGCTCGCGAATCGACCCGAACGGCGGCTGTGGAATCCGTGCCCGGGTTCCGCAGCGCTGGCACTCGAATACTGCCTCCTCGACACGCGGCTTCACTTCGGTCCGTTTCGTGATCTGGCCCTCCAGCGCGAACAAGCGCTCGGCCTGTTCCGAGGGTGAGTAGCCGCCGACGGTGAACGTCGCACTCTCCGGGAGGTTCTCGAAGGCGACGTGGGCCTGCCCGAGCGGGCGCTCGCGTTCCGTGACCGTTGGGACGACGTCGTTGAGCGCGTCCGCGAAAGTCTCCCGCAGCGACTCGGGACGCGCGATCACGTCGGAGGCGAGCCCGCGGACGTCGTCGAGGTCGCACTCGACGTCGCTTCCGAGGGCGTCGATCTCCCAGCGAGCGAGCCGCTGCCAGTCCAGCGTCAGCCGGCGCGTCTCCGGATACTCGTCGACGAGCGCGCGGATGTCGTCAGCGAACGCCTCTCGGAGGACCTGCTCGCACTGCTGTTGTCGACTCACAGCGACTCACGCTCCTCGTCAGCGGCTGTCTGGTCTCCCCCACGGGCAGCGAGCCACGCATCGATCCGCTGGCGCAGTTGCTCTCGTCCCCGCCGGGTGTCAGCACGGAGCCGGTACCAGAGCGTCTGGAGTTGTTCCTCACGCTCCGCCAGAATCCCAGACTGGTGCGCCTCGTACAGCGCTTCGAGGATGATGAGCGCTGCTGTGAGTCCCACGAACGGGTGGATCAAAAGCCCGAGCGCGACTGGCACGCCCACGATCCCGAGCGCCTCCAGGACGGGCCGGAGTGCGTCTCGCTCGTACAGCGCCATCCCGGTGCCGGTCGCGATCGCGCCGACGACACCGACAGCGATGACTCGGATCACGGCAGCAGCCCCCGCAGCATCTCGACGTCGACGTTTGCGGCCAGGTCGCTCCCGTGCTCGTACAGCATCTGGGTGTCGTTGAGGATCTGGGCGACGTTGAGGCGGCCCCAGCCAGCGGCGAGGACGATGGCTAACAGCACGGCGAAGACCATCAGGTAGCCGATGGCGTTCCGGAGCACCGACCCGACAGACAGCAGTTTGCGGCCGTACAGCGCGACGGCTAACAGGAGCGCGACCACACCGATCTGCCCGCCGATCCCGAGGTACTGCAGCGTCCGGGTCAGCAGGTCACCGATCAGGAGCGCCAGCACTACTGCTCGCCCCCGTTATCACCGTCGTCGCTGCTGCCGCCACCTCCACTTCGGAACGAGAAGGTGTTGACCGTCTCCGGCGTCGAGGCTTCCGTCCGCCGGACGAAGATGAACCAGATCGCCAGGATCGACGTTCCGAGAATCGCCAGGAGGGCGATCGGGAGTTGGCCGACGAACTGCTGGAGCAGTCCCGGCGAGAGGAGTTCGACAGCGCCGACAGAGACCAGCCCGCCGATGAGCAGGAACAGCCGGTTCGAGTAGATCCCGAGCTTCTGGAGCCCCCACAGCGTCGCGACGAGGAGGCCGATCACCGACCCGAGCGTGATAGCCCGGCCAGGCACCAGTCCCAGCTGGCCGGCGAAGAGGAAGCCCCCGACCGCCAGGAGCACGGCCGCGTACGTGTTCGCCAGCACGCGCATCAGCGCCTTGTTCAGGAGTTTCAGGAGCCCGAGTCCGAGACGACCACCGCGACGGGTGATCCACGCCAGCAGCCGGCCACTCCCGGTGAGAACGCTCACGAGCAGTCCACCGCTCCCGCGCAGGAGTCGGCTGACGAGCCCACCTGACGACGAGGAGCTACTCGAACCAGCCGGCCGCGATCGCGGATCCTCCGTGGGTGCTGCCGGCGGTTCACTACTACCGAAGACGCGGCGTGAGACCACGACGACCGCGCCGCCACCGAGCAGGAGGACCCCAGCGATCGGGAGCCAACTCGGGACCGACATCGACGGCGTCTGGACCGACCCCACAGCACTACTGGCGCGGTCCCAGACGCCGGCTCCGCCACCGTCGTCGGTTGTGGAGGCACTCTCAGCGAAGATCGACAGCAGTTCGTCGGAGTCGTCGTCCTCGAAGATCGCGGGCGAGTTCGCGACGTCGGAATCTCGCACGACGCCCTGCGTGATCGAGTTCAGGATGTACTCGACGCCCGACGTCGTCCGGTAGTATTTGTAGGTCACCGGATCACCGGCACCCATCGGTCCGGGGTCGATGTCCAGCTCTGGATCCGAGCCGGCCTTCTCGACGGTGATCTTCACGTCGCCCTTCTCGGGCATCGCCATCGTCTGGATGTAGTTGACGCGGAAGTGATCGCCCGTCTTGGAGTTCGGGAGATAGAGCTTCTGGTCGCCGTCTGCTTCGATGATCGCGTAGTCCGTGGTTGGGTAGTCACTCGACGTCGCGTGGTGGATCCGTTCACCGTTCGCGGTCGGCCCGACGTTGACGTGGAAGCCGGGCGATCGCGAATCGATCCGGAGTTGCGTGTCGAGTTCGTCGCCGGGCGCGGTGGCTTCGGTCACAGTGACCGCGCCGTTCGCGACGTCGATCCGGCGACCGGTCGCTCGGACGTCCACCGTCGAACCGCTCGGGATGTCGCCACCGTAGGCGTCACTCAGATAGACGTCCAGTGTCGTCCCATCGAGGCGGTAGTGCTGCGCACTCACGGACTGCCACGTTCCGCCGTCGATGCGATATTCCAGAGAGGCGACCTCGACGATCCGCTCGGAGGCGAACGGGATCGTCATCTGTGCGTCCGCGGTCGCATCCGCGTACGTATGAGAGACGTTGTAGGTCTCCTCGAACGCACTCGTCTGGTAGCTCACCTCGATCTGGTCGGATGCATCGTGGGCGAGATCGATGTCGGCTTGCATCGCCGGCGCGTCAGCGGAGAGCGAGCCATCGGCGAGCGAAACGTTCAGTTGGTTCGATCCCTCACGAAGCTGACTCTTCGGGATCGTGGTCTGGACGGTCTCGCCGTCGGCCAGCGTGCCGGAGTGGAGTTGCGTGGTGTTGCCGTTAAGTTCGATTGCGAGATCGTCCGAAACCGTCGTTTCGGTCATTTCGGCCGATACGTCTACGTTTCCTCCGTTTGTTGAGACAGTCCATATGTCGTCTCCGGAGGCTGGGTCGATGGTTTTTGATACCGCCTCGCCTTCCGATAGTGTCCCCGAGTAAGATGCCTCGTGAGTTCCATCATCGTCGATGTCGACCGACGGGTCGTAGACTCCCTGTCGTTCTGTCCAATCGACTGTCACATCGACGGTTCCGGCATCCGTCGATACAGTGGCTGACGTGTCCGTGTTTGAGAGGGCCGAAAGTTGCGCTGTCGCCGTCTCTCCCTCTAAGAGAGTTCCAGCATAGGACGCTTCATCGGTGCCGTCTCCGTCCACGTCAACGCCGGGGTTCTGTACGCCCTGCGTGATGGTATATGATACGTCTGCCCAATAATTTTGAGCCCCAGCACCTGTTGAGTACCATCGCGTCTCCGAAGCGCTATCGTCAGTCCCAATGTTCAAGTTGTCGTTAGTCCCGTCACCGTCAGATGACGCCACGGCGAAGGAAATTTCATATTTGTTTCCTGCAGTCACTTGCTGAGGCGAATCGAGCGTTATCGTCTGGGTGCCGGTTGACCACTGCGGATCCCAGGTTGCAACCTGTGTTCCATCAGTGTAAGACGAGTCGACGTCGCCGCTGTCGAAATAAACCGGAACTGAGGAGAGGTAGTCCGATCCTTCGGCCGAAGAGATATGCACGGATATTTCGGTCAACTGGCCGCTCTTTTCGGGCGTGAACTCGATGGCTGTTTTTATCTGATCACCGTACAAGTCTCCGACAAAGCCATTGCCCCCACCGGTGCTGCCATCGCCATCTGAAGAGACGACGTTATACTGTGACGTAGAGGAGACTCCGGTGAACGTCACCTCGGGCTCGCTATTGTAGGGGCCGGTCGGTTCGAGGTTGCCATCAACATCCAGCGAGAATGATTGGCCGTCAGAAAGGCCGTTTGCTGATGCCGAGTCTGATCGAGTGAATCCCGAGCCGGTGAATGTGACCGACGTACTCGGAGGGTCGCGATTCCCAGCGATGTCCGCGGAAATTGTCGCACCATTTCCGACGGCTGATGCTGAAACAGTCTCAACTTCAGTATTCTCGACGCCCGTCGTATTTATCGTCACGTCCGAGGCGCTGTCGTAGTCTGAGAGCGACCACTGTGCGGACGTGCCGTTGGTTGCGCCGGCCAGTGAGACGTCGACCTGTCCGGAGAATGTCACTGTGTTCGACGAGAAACTCTCGATCGTCATCACGAGCGAGCCGTCCTCATAGCGAGCTTCCGAGCGCCAGGTCTCGCCCGAGGAGTGCGTCCCGCGGACGGTCTCGGGCGTATAGCCGAGTGCTTCTCGCAGTAGTCCGGCGTCGACGGCAATCTCCCGCGACTCGTGGTCGGCACTGTCGCGGAAGACCAGCGCCATCTGACCGCCACCAACGACGTTCGCGTCGGTACCCATCACTTCATCAGCGTGTCCCGGCGTCGTCGCGATCACTTCGAGCGAGTCGGCGTGGCCGCTCGACGCGAGGACAGAGCCTTCGAGGTCAGCCGCCGAGACCGGGATCGACTCGCCTTCTGGGACTTCCTGGGTAATCTGCGAGTCGGCGACGGTGACCATTCCGCTGGGCGCGGCCGCAGCCGAGCCAGCGAGTGCGCCGCCGAGCGCAGGCGCTACGAGCGAAAGCGCGAGCACGAACGCGAGCACCGCGGACGCGACTCGCCTGCTCACGCGCACACACCTCCGTTACGCGCAGCGAGCGCGTGTGAATTCAGCGCCCGCGCAGGCGTGCGGTTGCCGCGCCGGCGCGCACACTTCCGGAATTCATATCGCCCGCGGGCGACCGCTCGACCGTATATAAATGCGCCCGCGAGATCACGCCCGCCCGCACGTTGGACCGCACGCGGTGGCCCCCCAACGCGTGGGGGACTCCCTCCAAGGTAATCTATATTCGCGCGTGCGTAGCGACTCGGATATCTGAGAGGTTCGGCGGTTTGCCCCCAGATCCCGGCCGGCTCCCGCCGGTGGGCCCTGTACTTAAAGACCCGAAGTGAGCGAAGCAGAGCGCGATCTCGTTGATCGAGTCGTTCAATCATCAGCACCCACCCCCCGAATGTCGCTGGCCGAGCTGGGCGTCTCCCCGTCGACAGGGATACGCGCCACGGTGATCTGGCCGGCTTCTCCGGTCATCGTGAGCTCTTTGCCACCCGGCACGTCCTGGAGTTCGTCGAACGCCAGCGCCTCGATCGGAGATTCGAGCGGATCGAGGACGGCTCCGGATTCGACCGAGAGCTGTCCAGAGCCGGGATCCTTGACGACGAGGCGGTGTGCGTGGGCGTTCTGCCACTCGGCGAAGATCTGGTCGTCGAACTGCAGTTGGAGATCTGCTTCCTCGTCGACGTCGAACCCCGTTTCGGGTTCGTCGACGCGAATCCGCAGCCAGCGGTGCTTGTCTTCCGACTCGAAGGGAATGTCTTCCCAGCCGAACCACGTCGCACCCCACTCAGCGTAGCAGAGCCCGGTGCCGACGTCGAAGCCCGAGATGACGTCGGACTCCATCGGGACGGTCTCGAAGCCGACCGGGATCGAGGACATTCGCGACGTCCGCGGGTTCGGTCGGCCGTCGGGCATCGAGATGCGCCATTCCCACTCACGACGGCCCTTGTGGTGGATGTTCTCCTCGTAGTGGATCGCGCCGAACGGCGAGAACCCGGCGCGTCTCGAATCGGACATACACGAGCGGAACAGCGTGACCTTGTCGTGGGTGCGGTGAGCGTCCTGTTTCGCGTCCTCGGGAACGAGGTCACCCAGTTCGTCGAACAGCAGCGAGAGCCACTCGTAGTGACTCGAATGCTCGACGGCCGCGAGGATGAACGCGAACCACCAGTGCTGCAGCGGCGTCGGCGGCTCGCTCTCTTTCGTTTCCCACGACGGACGGAACGGCAGCGGGTCACTCGTCCCTGGACGATTCGTCTCCGCGGTGAGTTGGGTACAGCCGGTGAACGTCGGATCCGGGTAGACGACGTTGATCGTTCCCTCGGGACCGTCGCCGAGTTGCTCCAGGAGGTCGAGGGGATCCTCGTAGGTGAAGACGTCGCGGACAACTTCGTCCAGATCGTCGACGTTCTCGGTCGGAGCGTCACCCGTTTCGGTCATCCACGTGGCCTCGACGTCGGCATCGGCGGGGAGCCACAGCGTAACCCAGCGCTTCAGCCGCAGCCACTCTGAGCGCATCGGAGAGCCACGCCAGACGACGATTTCACCGTTCTCGTCGATCAGCCGCGTGCCGATCTGAGAGAGCAGCGTGGACTTCCCACAGCCACGCTTTCCGACGAGCAGGGCGCCGGTGCCGCCCTCTGAACGAGTGCGCTCGGCGTCGTGCTCGTGGATCAGCAGGTCTGGGTAGACAATCCGAGAGGGTTCGTCGCTGTCTTTGGTGAAGTCGGCAATGTCCAGCTGACCGATGCCGTATCGGCGTCGGATCTCGTCGGCGTCCGTCGGTTCGTCTTTCGGTGCGGAGTGCGTCCGCACGGACTGTTGCGTTTTCTGGCCCCAGTCACGGTCTTCTGGAGCGCTCTTTTCGGTCGGAGTGAGTCTGTTGTTCGTCATCCTGAAGGAATGTGCATATCCGCGGATCGTTCGTCAGTCGCTTCCCCTGCACTCGCCGCTAACTCACGGACTGCGCGGTTCGTTGCGGGTAGAAGATAGCGGGCGGCCAATTGCTCGCGCCCGCGGGCGTACGCTTCAGTCCCGCCCAACGCGACGCGCCTGCCTGCGCGCTTTTGGATGAGCTCGAAGTCGAACTCCTGGCCGCCCGGGATGTTCTCGATCTCCCCGAGCGTGTCGTAGTCGAACTGGTGGACCCAGTTCTCGAGCTCCGACAGCGACTCGAAGCCGTCGAACCAGCGCTGGAGCCGAATGCGCTGGCGCTGCTGATACTCGTCGAGTGTCGGTCGAAGGACTGAGTGCGGCGATTCGTCTGGATCTGGTGCGGGGTTGTCTTCGTCGACGTACTCCGTCGCTCGGGTTCGGAGGTCGCGCAGCGCCTTCCGGCAGGCCGGGCGAAGATGCTTCGCCGCCTGTCGGTGACGCTCGTCGGCCCGCTGCTCGGCTGTGAGGAACGACCGCGGATGGTGTCGTCGACGGGCTTCTGCGTTGTTCAGACAGCACGCGACGGTGACGTCCTGCGTTGGCAGCAGATAGTACACCCAGTCGGCAACACGCCCGAGCGTGCGGTACTGGAACGTATGCAGCCACTTCAGCAGCGCTTGCCTCGAAGCAAATCCGTCTTCACGGAACGTCTGGAGCGCTTCGAGCTGCTCCTCGCGCAGGCGGTTGAGCGCCGGGCGACGTGGGTCCGGCTCGTCGAGCGGGTCTTTCGCGTCGGGGTCGACGTCCCAGTGTGCAGCGGCGGAGGGTTCCGAACTCACGCTTCGGTCACCCCCTTCGCTTCCTCAGACCACAGCTCGTCGAGGGCTTCCGGATCCTCGCGCTCGTGGGCGCGCTGGATGAGCGCTTCCGCGCCCTGCTCCTCGATCATTTCGAGGATGTCTTCGTGGCGGTTCTTCTCCGAGCGGAGTTCCTGGATGAGCCCCTCGAAGGTCTGGTACTCTTCGAGCGACTTTTCGAGGTACATCGCGGTCGCGTAGGCATCCTGGGCCTGCCCGACTGCGGGCAGGATCCGCGCGGTCCCGTTGTGCGCTTCTGTGTAGATCAGCGCGACACCGACCACGCCAGCCAGCACGGCCACGATCGGGCCGACGAGCAGGAAGAACACGGTCGCCGGAATCGCGAAGACGACCAGCGCCTCCAGGAGGCCGCCGATGTCGAAGTTGCCCTCCTCGTCGTAGATCGGCGAGCGGAAGTTGAAGTGCTCGCGTTCGACGTCGACGAGCGAATCCGCATCTGTCGCGATGAACAGCATCTTGTCGGCCGGCGAGTTGTAGAGGTCGATCTCGGAGTTGATCCGAGACGCCCCGGCCAGCACGGCCGCGCCGCCGAAGACACGCGCAAAGAACGCCCGCAGGCCCGTCGGGATCACCGCGAGCGCCCCGCCGGCAGTCTTGGTGATCTTGATCGTGCGGAACTGCCCAGCGATGCCCTCACGGGCGATGTCACCGGAAGGGGTCTTCTTCGCGTCCGTGTCCATCCGGAAGAGCACGACGCGCCTGACGCCGTCCTCGTAGCGTTCGAGGAAGACGATCCCGACGAGCCCGCCGACGAACAGCGGGACGGCGAACGGTAACGCGACGATGATGCCCGAGAGCCACGTCGCGGCGAACAACAGGCCGAAGAACGTCGCGAACCCGAGGATCACGAGCCACGGCATAAGCCCCCACTGCGGACCGGCTCCGGCGCGACGGATCGCGGCCGGCACGGCGAACCCGGCGAGGGCGGTCGTGCCGAGCGTCGGGAAGACGATCTGGATGAGCGCCCGCTCCCAGAACCCGCCCTCGGTGGTGATGAGGATGTTCTGAGCGAACGGCACCGAGTGATGGGTGAAGTGCCAGCGGACGTCCGGATGGCCCTCGATCCACATCGTCACCTGCGTCGGCTCGGAGTGGCTCGGCAGCGAGATGTTCGCCCGGTCGCGGTTCTCCTCGATCGTGAGGTTCTGCCGCGCGACCGTCTGGTTGACGGCGACCGTCTTCTGGATCGTGCCGTTCCCGTTCGGAGCAGCGACTTCGCGCTGCTCGGCTTCCCAGTAGACAATCACGAGCGTCTCGTCGCTCTCGGGGCGGCCGTACCGAATCGAATCGAGGTTGACGCGATCGCGCCGGACGGTCGTCCCGTGTTCGAGGAACTTATCGGTCGCGTGGAGCAACCCGACGCCGTCGTAGCGGACGGCGAGCGACGTGTACGTGTCGAGTTTGCGGACTGAGTCTGGTGAGTCCGGATCGGGTTTCGTGCCCTGTCGTCGCAGCTCGTCGATCGTGTAGCCCGCGTCAGCCTGAGTGGGCGACGTCGCCTGCATCGGCCGCTGGTCGGCCGACAGATCAGCGACTGCCGTCCCGACGCCCATCCCGACAGGGCCGACGAGCAGGAGGATCGCGAGCGATGCGAAGGCGACTCGCCGCATCAGTCCAGCACCATCCTCCCGCTCTTGTAGACCGCTGCGAGCGCCACGATCAGCGCGAAGCCCAGCACTGCGAGCGGCATCTTCACGCCCACGAGGCCCGTGACGGCTCCACCGATCGCGCCGGTCGCCACCAGCGCTGCGAAGAAGACTGTCGGAGCGATCAGCAGCACCAACAGCCAACGCCAGAGGCGCATCTACTCGCTCACCTCCGGAGCAGAGTCGTCGGTCGGAGTCTCACCGACCACGCCGGCCTCGACGACCAGCGCGAGCGCCAGTACGAGCGGGAGTGCGACCCACAGCAGGATCGCCGGTCCGCTCCCGAACAGCGTGACGAGCGCGCCTGCGACGCTCGCGAAGCCGACGAGAATCGACGCACAGAGCGTCGCGACGTCTTTCCGGCGGGTCACGACGACACCTCCCGCTTGTTGAGGATCCACGCGAGAAGCACGGGTACGAGCAGCGCGACACCGAGGATGGGTCGCCGGAGAATCTCCGGCGAGAGGAACAGGCCGGCCAGTCCAGCCAGGATGGCGAACGCCATCGTCCCCGACGCGAGGAAACTGATCGTACCAGTTTCAGAGGTCATTTGCGACCGGACAGAGGCATCTTCGCCGTTGCCTCGGAGCCGCCGGACGAGCCAATACAACATCACCACGACCAGCAGACTCGCCAGTGCGAGGCGGGCCTGCGGGCCGATCGTGAGGGATTCTGTCTGTAGTATCATTGTCTTGTTAATCTGCGTAGGTCACCCCGACTGCGAGGACGAACACGAACGCGATCGTGCCCGCGATGAGCGCCGGTGTCTGGTACTGTGCTGGGAGCGTCCCGCCGACGAGCGGGAGAGGTCCGCCAGCGCCGAGCCAGCCGATCCCGATCGCGCCGATATTCGACGAGATGAGCGGGACGTCGGCGACGACCTGGGCGACGATACCCGCGACCTCCGCGCCTTCGCCGGCGAGGATCACCACGAGCGAGAAGCCCAGCGAGATGCCGAGCGTCCCGATCGCTACCCACGTTGAGAAGAGTCGCTGCAGTCGTCTGGAGACGCTTCGGGCGATCGTCTCGGGATTCCCCGAGGACGCCCACCAGGCCTCCAGCACCATCCACGCGAGCATCAGCAGCGCGACGCCGACGATGACGGGCCGCTCGCCGAGTCCGAACGTCGGGATGATCGACACGTTCCACGGGAGCAGCAGCGACCCGAGCAGGCCCACCAAGAGCACGCTCAACAGGAACGGAATCGATGGCAGCCGTCCCTTCTTCACGTAGGCGAGCCCGAACAGCACGACCATCAGCAGGAGGATCAGGAACCCTCCGAGGATCGCACCGAGAGTACCGAGGAGGGACATCAGCTACGGTCCCCCTGGAAGCTGTCCGATCGACTGCGGAGTCTGGCGTTGCATATCGATTGGATCGGTTGTCGGGAGACTGCGGCCGCTCTGTGTCCGGATCGACAGAGGTTACCCCCGGTAGAGCGGGCTGCAGTAGTCGTCACGCTGTGCCTCCATCCGTGCGCGTGCGCCAACGGAGCCAGAGCCGACGGACGAGGAAGACCAGGTAGGCCCCCGCGCCGATCAGGATCAGCTGCTGTTGGACGGACGGGTCGATATCCAGACTCGGGAGGATCCGAATCGAGAACAGCGACCAGCCGGCGAACAGCGTCCCCGCGTTGGCCGTCAGAAACGGGACCAACTGCTGGAGCCCTAAGGCTCCGAAGAACCCCGTCGCCCACGCGAACGGCGATTTCAAGATGTCTATTACGCTCATTCTATGGTCTACTCACTGGTGCGGCCGCGATGATGATGCGAACGAGCCAGAACAGCCCGACAGTCAACCCGAGTCCGAGCAGGAAGAGGATCGCCGGACCGGCGAGGCCACCGTCGCTCGGGATGGACGTCCAGACCGTCTCGATGCCCTGCAGGAGTTGGATCCCGCCGAGCCCGAATTCGTCGATCAGGACGTCAGCGACGTAGCCCGGAATGTCCACGAACGAGAACAGATCGCACTCGTTCGAGGAGCACCACGGGACGTTCACCGAACTCCCGTCGACGGTGATCTGGCCGGGGACCTCGAAGCCGGCAATCCACCGGGAGAGGTTGATCCCCAGCAGTAACGCTGTCAGGACGTACCCGACGAGCGTCGAGAGCAGCACACCCAGCACGAAGCGGCGAGGGCTGTTCGCGACGGATTTGAGGTTCGTGAGCCAGCCCGGGAGCGAGAGGTCGCCCCAGCCCGAGATACCTCCGCCGCCGCTGCTTGTCGTGTCGTCACTGGTGGATCCGCTATCGGAGTCCCACGATTCGTCGCCGTCGTCACTGACGTACGCGCCTGAATCTGGGACAGACATCACCGCACCTCCAGCGGGTCACAGCGCATACTTGCGCACCCCCCAGAACACGGTTGCCAGTGCGATGATCAGCGCAAAGGCGAGCAGAAAACCCAGCGCTGCGTCCGATACTGAGGCTTCTGCGCTGTCGAAGACGGCGTCGACGTAGTCTCCTGGCCCATCGATCGAGATGAGGTCCATTCCGCGCAGGATCCACGTTCCGTCGCCGAACAGCACCGCAACCAGGTCGTTCAGGAAGTCGAATCCTGCGTCGACGAGGTCACTGAGTGCTTGCGCGGCCGCGCGGTAGTACGCGATGATCCCGTAGAGGACAGTCATCAGGCCTGAGCCGGCCGCAGTCTTCGTCAGCAGCCCGACTTTCACACTGGGAGTGCCGTCCCCATCCTCGACGCGGTCGAAGATCGATCCATCGTCGCCCCAGTTCGTGAGGTAGCGG
This sequence comes from Halobellus sp. Atlit-38R, assembly GCF_003665925.1. Classification (NCBI taxonomy): domain Archaea; kingdom Methanobacteriati; phylum Methanobacteriota; class Halobacteria; order Halobacteriales; family Haloferacaceae; genus Halobellus; species Halobellus sp. Atlit-38R. The sequence goes on along the minus strand of NZ_QXIJ01000004.1, from coordinate 6,095 downwards.
TCGCTATCGGCCACCGCGATCACCTCGCTGTCGGGGGACTGATGGTGCGATCATTATTCTGCGTCGTCTGGGCCGAAGAACGGGACACTCCCCAGGAACGGGACGTCCTGGTTGGTGAGGTCCTGCCAGAGGCTGTAGAGCCACGCCAGCACGAGGACGATCAGGAACGCGATGATGAACCCCAACGCCTCGGTGCTCAGCCACGCAGCCGTTCCCTCCTGACCGGCGGAGAGCAGTCCTGAGAGGCCGCCGATGAAGTTCGTGTTGAACAGCGAATCGAGTTCTGCGAAGAACCCACTGGCGAACCCACCAAGCCCCGCTGCAGTCGCTCGAACTGGCGCGACAATCACGTAGATGGCTGCCATAAACACGCCGCCAGCGCCGCCGGCAAGGAACTTTGAGAGGGACGATGCGCTCCGGGCACTGTCGACGAGCGAGCTCGAACTCGGGACGTCACTGCCGCTCGAACTCATTGGCTCACACCGCCTTCCGAGCCTTCCGGAGGTAGTTGCCGATGATCGCCACGATGCCACCGACGCCACCGACGATCGCGCCCCAGATGCCGCCGTTACCACCGGCGTTGCTGAAGAAGCCGCCGCCACCGCCGGCGGGGCTCTGCTGCATCGCCGTGACGTCATCCTGGGTCAGCCGGAGCTGAGACCGGACGACGATCTCTTGACCGGGCTGGATCGTGTCGTCGAGGACGTGCGTCTCGTTCTCACCGGAGAACTGCCCCGTGACGTCCGTCCACGCCGTGTTGGAAATCTCCGAGAACTTCGTGTCGGAGGTGCCTTCGGCGACCTCAACGCTCACGTAGCGGTCGCTCGGGAGCGACTGGTTCACGCGAAGCGAGAGGCCTTGGTGGCCCAGATCGTACGCTTCAGGCACGGACAGGCGCGTGTAGATCGTCGCCTGCTTGTCGTAGGCGGGGTAGGTGTTGCCCGCGTCCGAGACTGTTGCCTGCGTGTCCGAGGCCGGCAGCGCCGAGCTCGTGTAGTGGACGGGGAAGCGCAGGTCGTGGACCGTGACGTTGTTGTCGCCCGAGAAGGTCGGCCCGAGCGAGCCCATCGAAGCGATCGAGACGTCACCGATCGGCTCGGTCACGGTTTCGGTCTCCCATTCGTCGTCTGAATTCTGGTAGTGGTGATCACCGAACTGCCACTCGCCGGTCTTCTCGGCGTTCAGCGCGAAGATCGACGCGTCGACCGTCCCGGTCGCGGAGGTGACGCTGATCGACTCGATGTCGTTGAACGTGCCGTCCGAGCCGCTGACGGAGTTCGTCGTCAGCTGACCGAACTGCTCCTGCCAGACGTACGTCCCGGTGCCGTTCGCGATGACCGCTGCGTTGCCCGTGACGTCCTGAGAGGTGTTGATCGTCGCCTGCTTGTAGTCGCCGTCGGCGTCGGTGAAGTTCACGTTCACCGTGCCGTCACTGGAAATCGAGTGGACAACCACGCCGATCTGGCCGAACTTCTTGTTCTCGTCACTCGTGACCGAGAAGTTCGAGAACGACGCGGAGTCGCCCGCGGCCGACGTCGTGATCTGGACGGCCTCGACGCCAGGCCCGGTTTCGGTATCGGAGACCGATGCACCCGAGGTCGTCCACTCGCTCGCCGTCAGCGCCGACACGTCGCTCTTGTCGTGCGGGAAGGCTCCGTAGTCGGCGGCTTCGATCTGCGCGGGTGAGAAGGTGTAGACGTTCGGTTGCGAGTCGGTTTCGTTGACGATGGCGTCGAGACTGGCCTGTGAGCCGTCATTCGCTTCGTAGGTCGTGACAGCCTGGCCGGTCGGGTGGGCTGCTTTCGTCAGCTGGTCCTCGTTGATGTACGGCGAGGGTGTCGCACCGTTCCCGAAGATGACCGTGCCCGCGGCCGCGCCCACGCTCGAAAACAGCACGAGCGTAACGAGCGCGATCGCGAGCCCACGAGCGCCGATGCTCGGAAGTCGCTCGCGGAGGCTCATCGCGAGCCTCCGTCAGAAGGTGTGTGTGATCGCTGTCGATGCCACTGCCGATACTGCGTACTGGATTTCATTTGTGAACTCCGAGAAGTCGCTCTTTGAGTCGCCGTGCTTTCGTCCGTATGCGGCCCTCGTGGGCCTGTTTGCCTGCGTCGTGATGTTGGTAGGATTCCCAGGATGGCATCCTCAGAAGTGTGCCCGCGTGTCGGGCCGCGGGAGGCCCTGTCTGTACTGTCGCTTCGGCCACGTGCGTCGAAGACGGGCGATATACTGCCGGAACTCGTCGCTCGCGTCGAGGCCGATGTCGACTTGGCTGACGTCACTCATCGGCCTCCTCGGCATCAGAAAGCGCTCGTTCCTGCCGATCGCGCTCAGTCTGCTCGACGTGTTGGCGCAACTGCTGCGTCTCGTCGAGCAGATCAGTCACGGTCGGGCCTCCGGTACTGTAGGAAGAACGTGACCGCAGCGGCTGCGGCGAACGTCACGATCGCGGCCGTTCCTTCACCGACGCCGACGAGATAGCCCGCAGCGGCGTAGGCGAATGCCATTACCGTGAGGATGATGTTGCGGTTGCCGGAGCTGAGTCCGAGGCCGTACCGGCGCATCGTCACACGATCGCGGACGAAGCCGCCATCGGTCGCGACGGCTTCGTCGGCGTCGGTCGCCTCGAGCTCGTCCGCTTCGTAGACGACTGCCGTCTCCTCGGGGACGCCGACCATCGGCGGGTCGTGATCGAGGTCGACGGAGACGTTGCCGTCGAGTGAGTCTGCCTCGATAGCCGTGACTCCGCCGTTCTCGCGGACTGCGACCTCGCCAGTCACAGCGGCCTCCCGGCGTTATCGAACTCTTGCCACGTGGCAGACGGTTCGACACGCTCGCGTTGCTTGGAATCTGTTCGCCTGTCGTCTCGGCCCTCCTCGTTGTCTGAAAAGGAGGGGTTCGGGGCGGAAGCCCCGCGTTTTCCAGTCATAGTCTGGCTCCGACCGGTGATCCGGAGCGACCGGGCCGGCCGTCGCCTCAGAAAGCGGGATTTAGAGCGAAAAGAGCCAGAATCTGCCCGTTCTACCCATCTACGGGTGAGCCGGGAATCGTCCCGTCTGACTCTTTTTGACCGTTACCACCGTGCCATCGATTATGAGTGCTGGATTGCCGACGCGTGACGCAAAGGTCCAGAAGAGCAATGGGTCGGTTCGCATCACGATTCCGGCAGAAGTCGTCAGCGAGGTTGATTTCGAGGCAGGTGAGACAGTGTTGATGCGTCCGACCGAGGACGGAGGGCTGGTAGTCCGCGGTGCTGGATCCGTCTGGGAGAGCGACTACTGATGCCTGGTCGCGCGTTGGACGCGGCTGTCGACGATCCTACTGGCCGGACCCTGGAACAGTTTGGGCGGGCAGGTGTTGCAGCCGTGTATGCGGGTCTGCTGTGGCTTTCGACTGCGCTCGTCGTCAAGGAATTTTCTTTGTCGTGGCCACTTGCCACGTTTTGGCTCGCGATGCTGTTCGCACTTGAACTCACAATGCCACCACGGTCCTGATCGTGTCCGACTTTTCGGGGAGATCCGACCGATGGCTCTGTTGAGCATTTCAACAGTTGACACAAGGGGCGTGCGAGATACAGAGAATGTATTCAGCAAATCTTGGTTTCCCGCCGGGAGAAGACACTGCGCGTTTAACTGACCCGATCCACTGCATACGTTCTAGTTTACTGGCGGTCAAAGACGGTAAGAGCCGAATTTTAATACCGTCCAGCATCGGTTTCCGGATAGGGTGTTGAGTCATATGGACGACAAATCTGAGTCATCTGCTCGCAGCAAGCTTGGTCACCGCTTCCACGGAGTGGTTCGGTTGATCTGGCTTCCAGCTGAACGGCGGCCCCGCGCTTCCATCCGTCTCATAGTGGCTTTTCTACTCTTCTTGGTGCTGGCCGGGGCCGGGAACCAGTATCAGCCACGACCCATAACAGGGAACAACGCAATCGGGGAGGTCATCAATATGCTGACCGCCCAATTACCGAACGCACTAGGACTCGGTTTCGCCGTTATCATTGCAGCGATTCTCGTTGATCGTCGTCGGATCACTGACTTGGGCCTTGAAATTAACCGGCAGTGGTGGCGTGGACTCGCCGGAGGGACACTGGTCGGTGCCGGCGTCACTCTCTTAGCGATTATCGTCGGCTTGAGAATCGGCTACTACGAACTCACCGGCGTGGGGCTGCCAACGGGACTTGGTGTCTGGGTTGTAGTCGCAGTCGGTGGCGCACTCTTCCAGTTACTCTTCGTCGTACCCGAAGAACTCTTCGTCCGTGGCTACATCATCACGAACATTACAGAAGGGCTTGATGGCGTCCCATCAATCCCACGAGGTGTGGCTGCGGCCGTCGGAATCGCTGTCTCTTCACTATTCTTCTATCAGACCCATACCGTGGCGAAAGGCGCTGTGTACGGGAGTATGGTCGGGGTCATCTCCATTCTTCTGGGCCTTGGATATGTTCTCAGTGGTAAACTTTCCGTCCCGATCGGGATTCACTTCGGGTTCAACTTCGCTGGTGTCCTCGCTGGTTCAAACCCACAGTATGCGAGTCTCATTGAACTGACTGCAGCGACGACTGTTCAGGAGTCGCTCGTCTTCCCCCTTGAGGCGGTTTTGGTTCGGCTAGTGGGTGCTGTCATAGGAATCGCTGTGGTGGCTTGGTGGTATCACGCTACGCGGGATGGAATACACGTCGTACCGGAGATCGCATCCCCGGCTCTCCGCTGGAAAGAAACACAGAACACGACCAACGCCTGAGCACCACCGTCCTCGTTACTAAAGCGAATGAACCTGTTCTGGTGGGGTACTGTTCAGATAAGAGAGTCAGAGTGGATAGCTGCAAAGCGCTTACGGCCTTCACCTTCGGGGTCAAGCCCCGAGGCACTCGGCCCGCTCCGCCTGTAGAAACAGCGACCAAGAGGACCTCGAAAGCCGTGCGTGCTGGAGGAACGCAAGTGCCGCCCCGAGGGGAGTTCGGTGGAGACGGTTCTCAGATAGTGAGACGCACAGTCACGTATTCTCTGTCATCGCGTGTATTGTATATATGGACAGGGTGTCATAGAAGACTCCCCACACCCACACAGGAATCGTTCACTACAGGCTGGCCATAGAAAGGGGGTTCACGCTGCTCGCCCTCGGTTCAACTCGACTGATCCATCGCTGTCGATAAAAACATCGAGTTGATTGAACCATTCATCGGACTGAAACTCCCTGGCGAAAGCGACATCGCCGTCTAGCTGAACCGTTACTCGGTACTGGCCACTCTTCCACGTCATTTGACCGATTTGGGCGGTCTTCTTGCTCGCCACGTCAACCGTGTTTGCCACGGCCAGTTTCTCCCTCTGGATAGTCCAGACCGTCACAGTATGGGAAGCGTCATCCTGGTTGACGGCGAGCATCGTTATGGGATCCCCTGGCCTTCCGGTACAGCCAGCAAGAGAGAGTATGCTCGTCAAAACAGCGAGATACTGGCGTCGGTTCATAATTCATTGATGAGACGGTCCAATCAAAAACCCAGTCTTGGGTCAAACGACTGTTTACCACAAAGAATGCCATTTATCGGGGGCTTCAGTTTCACACAATGCGAGATATGCAATCAAATTCTCACGGCCAATTCAGTTGTCGAGCCGTGAAATACACACCGTGGCAACTCATCTATGACACCCTGTATATGGAAGTTGAATCGTCCGCACAGGCGTACCCAGAGAGGGTGGGGTTCGCTGTCGGATTCCTGCTCGGCGCCCTGGTTGGAGGATTCACTTGGATCTATTCCCGCAACGTCGTCCTCGGAGTGATTCTGTTCGCTGCGACGGGCACGGTGCTGGGCGTCGTCATCAAACAAACTCTCGACACGCGTCTACTCACCCCGCGTGAACGACGGATCGCACTGGCGAGCGTCCTACTCGGGCTCGTCTTGCTTGTGCTCGTGGACAGGGTGTCATAGAAGACTTCCCACACCCACACAGGAATCGTTCAGTTCATACTGACGGCTGAATATTTTTCAAACAGGAGTACGTTGCTTCGATATGGCTTCCCTCGACAACGTGTCTACCGACGACCTCCGCCAGGTCTTGGCGGAGGTCGAGGGAAAGAAACCGACACAGCGG